>NZ_JAQWYD010000049.1:0-33931 GCF_029254145.1 Lentibacter sp. | reverse complement strand
CTGACTTGAAAATTCAGTAAACGGTACGTTTTCATCTCTTCATACATTTTGCAGGAACCAAAATCAGGGGGGTGAAAAGCGTGCACAACCCGTGCACAACCTGTACACCGCCTGAAACGTGTTTTTGTTCAGACAAAATTAGACAATACAGCGCGCGCAGGCTTTACTGTTTGGGCGTATAGTCAGGCCTATCAATGCCCTCTGAGAGCGAAACAACATGACCGACCTCGCTGTCTATGGCGGCCTTTTTCTTTCGGCCTTTGTCGCAGCCTCGCTGCTGCCAGCACAGTCCGAACTCGTGCTGGCGGGGCTGCTGGCCTCCCAAGAATGGTCTGCTTTTTGGCTCCTCTTTGTGGTGAGCCTAGGCAATATTCTTGGCGCACTGTTAAACTATGCTCTCGGACGCGGGGCGAATGCGCTCCAACACAAGCGCTGGTTTCCGTTTTCAGGCGATTCGCTGGCGCGTGCCGAAGGCTGGTATCGGCGCTACGGGCGTTATTCGCTTCTGCTCAGCTGGGCGCCTCTTGTGGGCGATCCGCTGACTTTGGCAGCAGGCGTGTTGCGCGAAAACATCTGGATCTTTCTCGCGCTCGTCACCTTGGCAAAGACCGGGCGCTATCTGGTGGTTGCAGGATTGGTCTGGGGCTGGCTCTAAGCGAAAAGATGCATATTTCATCGCGTATCCTTGCCTAGAGCTGACGACATTATCGCATCTTTGAGATTTAAATCGTAATTTGAGTGCATGAAAGACCAGATTGATTCTAAACTCATCACGGCTTTGCAGCAGAACGCTCAGGCCACAGCCCAAGAGCTGGCCGATATGCTTGGCCTCTCGCCAAGTCAAGCCGCGCGGCGGCGGCAGCGGCTGGAAGCCAGCGGTGTCATTCTTGGATATCGCGCGCAGCTTGATGCGGGGGCGCTTGGGCTTGGTGTGCAGGCCTTTGTACAGGTCCAGCTTCTCAACCACGACCCTACCCTTTCCAAGAGCTTCAACAAATTGATCGGTTCACAACCAGAGATCATTTCAGCCTGGGCTATGACGGGCGATGCAGATGTGTTGCTGCGGATTTATTCCAAGGATCTGGCCTCGCTAAACACGCTGATCCATGACATCCTTCTGGCGCATGGGGCAGTTAGCCGTGTGCATAGCCAGATTGTGATGAACCAGATTAAACAAGACGCACCGTTGCCAGCCTAATGCACTCCATGCTTTTCCTCCCTACGATCTATCTTTTGGCGGCAGTCATTGCCGTTCCGCTGGCCTCGCGGCTCGGGCTTGGCTCAGTGCTGGGATATCTGAGCGCTGGTGTGCTGATCGGCCTTATGCCGGGCCTTGGCGAAGAGACCCGCGATTTGCAGCATTTTGCAGAATTCGGCGTGGTAATGATGTTGTTTATCATCGGGCTTGAGCTGACCCCCGGGGCACTTTGGGCGATGCGACAAAGGCTTGTCGGCCTTGGCGGTGTTCAGGTTGTGCTGACCTGTATGGTCTTTTTTGTGGCTTCGTCATTGTTTGGGCTGGCGTGGCAGACGAGCCTTGCGATTGGTCTCGTATTGTCCTTGAGCTCAACCGCAATTGTGCTTCAGACCCTTACAGAAAAAGGCCTTGTCCAGACATCCGGCGGGCGCTCTGTCTTTGCGGTCTTGTTGACGCAGGATATTGCCGTGATCCCGTTTCTGGCGCTGATACCGCTCTTGAGCATTGCTGCTCCTGTCGCCTTTGGGCCAGATGGCTCGATCGTGCTGCAGACAGAGGACGGTGCGCATCATGCGACGTTGTTTGAAAGCCTGCCCGCTTGGGGCGTGGCGCTGGCGACGCTGGCAACCATTGCGGTTGTGATCGCTGCGGGGGTCTTTCTGACCAAGCCGATCTTTCGATATATTCACGCCACGCGACTGCGCGAGATGTTTACGGCGCTTGCCCTGCTCATTGTTATTGGCAACGCCTATGTGATGACGCTCTTGGGGCTCTCGCCCGCTTTGGGCGCTTTTCTGGCTGGGGTTGTTCTTGCAAGCAGCGAGTTCCGCCACGAGCTTGAGAGCGATATCGAGCCGTTTAAGGGCCTCTTGCTGGGGCTATTTTTCATCACCGTTGGGGCCTCGATCAACTTTACCACCTTGATGGCGGAGCCGGCCCTGATGATTGGCCTCGCCTGCGGGCTGATCCTGCTCAAGGGCGTTGTGCTCTTTGTACTCGGCTTCGGCTTTGGGCTTCGGCGGCGCGAGCTGTGGCTCTTTACACTGGCCTTGGCACAGGCGGGGGAGTTCGGGTTTGTTCTGATTTCCTTTGCCGGGCAACAGGGTGTCTTTACGGATGCTTTGGGCAACAGGCTTTTGCTGATTATCACCCTGTCGATGCTGATGACGCCGATACTCTTTTTGGTTTACGACTATTTGCACAAGCGCTTTGAGGGCGCCAAACAGACCAGCGAGCCTGATGAGATTGACCATGCTGGACCTGTGATCATTGCGGGTGTGGGGCGCTTTGGGCAGATTGTGAACCGGCTTGTGGAGAGCAGCGGGTTCAAGACTGTGGTTCTGGACAACAATCTCAAGCGCATCCAGCTGATGCGCAGCTTTGGCTACCGCGCGTTTCTGGGCGATCCCACGCGGCCAGAGCTTTTGCGCGCGGCGGGCTTGCGCGATGCGCGGGTGCTTGTTGTCTCGCTGGACGATACCGAAGCGGGACTGCGGCTTGTGCGGCACGCGCGCAAGGAACGGCCCGACATCCATATCATTGCACGCGCCCGTGACCGGGGCCATGTGTTTGCACTCTATGAGGCGGGCGCCAATGATATTGTGCGCGAGCTGTTTGACAGCTCCTTGCGGGCAGGGCGCTATGTGCTCGAAAACGTCGGGATGACCGAATATGAAGCCGCCGAGGCGGAACAAGCGTTTTACGCCCATGACCGAATGGCACTGAAAGAACTGGCGCAGCTTTGGAAGCCTGATCAGGATATGGCCAGCAACGAAGCTTACCGCAAGCGCGTGCGCGAGCTTGAGAAAGATCTCGAGTTGAGTTTGCAGGCTTTGGCAGAGAAGAAAGACAGCGCCTAGGCGATGGACAGGGCAGCAAGGTCCGCGAGCTTGGGACGCGGCAAGTCTTGGAAGACCTTGAGCGTCAGCCTGCGCGCGGCATCGCCCGCCCAGTCTTGTCCCAGCAGGATTTCAGGCGCTTCGGGCTGGCGCAGGACAATGCGCCGCCAATAGTGCAGCACCAGAAAGCGCAGCGCGGCGCGGGCCTCCTCTGTCAGGCTCTCTGAGGCGAGCGCGGGGAAGAGGCCCTCAAGGGCCGCGACATAGCCAGCGAATTCTGCCTGCGCCGCCTCAGACACAAGAGCAGTGCGCATCCATTCGGGCACATCCACAGCCGCCAAGCAGAGCGGTGCGCCAGTGGAGGGCGCGGGCGAGACGAGGATATTGGCCCCGATCAGCGCGGTTTTGGCGCGCCCTGATGCAGCGGCATCTTCCAGAAGCTCGATTTGCCAATCCGCACCCTGCCCGCTTTGGACATCGCGATAGATCCGAGCGTAGGCTTTGCGCGTGAGCGCCTCGCCTGTCTCGGAAAGGTGATAGGACGAACGGCGACCCGTTTTGACAGCCTCAAGCCAGCCATCCTTGCGCAAACGGTGCAGCGCGACACGCAGAGCCTCGGGCTTCACGCCAAAGGGCGCGGTGAGCGCGGCCAAGAGCTGACTGTCGATATGGTCTTCTTTGGCGGGGGCGATATCGCCAAAGATTGTGACAATGAGCGACCAGGTCTTCAGCGGGCCCTGCGCTTGCAGAGCCGTGAAGGTGGTTTCAAAGAGATGTGATGCGCCCGACGTCATGGGCGCACCTTAGCGAGAGTGGATCGCGCGTTAAAGAGCGTTCATTGTGAGGAGCTCATAGGTTGCGCAAAGCTCGTCATCCTGATTGGTGAGCGACACATGCCAGCGCACCTCGCCGTATTCTTCATTGCGGGTTGTCTTGCGCTTCACGGTGAGCGCGACCTTGATGGCGTCACCCGCCACAACAGGCTTCATAAACCGCAAGCTATCAAGGCCCGTATTGGCCAGAACCGGCCCTTCGTTTGGCTCCACAAACAGTCCTGCCGCGAAGCTGAGCAAGAGATAACCATGCGCCACACGGCCCGGGAAAAAGGGGTTCCGCGCGGCGGCCGCCTCATCCATGTGGGCGTAAAACGTATCGCCCGTGAAATGGGCGAAGGTCTCGATATCCTCAAGAGTGATGGTGCGGCTAGCGGTGTGCAGCGTTTCGCCCAAGGCAAGCGCGCCGAACCGGCGGGTGAAGGGGTGCGCGGGGCCAGTGACTTCGGCCGCGCCTGGAACCCACTTCTGACCGATGGCTGTGAGCATATCGGGGCTGCCCTGAATGGCGGTGCGTTGCATGTAGTGCATGACACCTCGGATGCCGCCCATCTCTTCGCCGCCGCCTGCGCGGCCTGGGCCGCCGTGAACCATATGAGGGAGCGGCGAACCGTGGCCTGTGCTCTCCTTCATAGAGTGGCGGTTGTTGATATAGATGCGCCCGTTCCACGGCGCGGCCTCGGCGACAAAGGCCGTCGCGATGGCAGGATCAGCTGTAATCAGCGAAGTGACAAGGCTGCCCTCGCCCTTGGCGACGAGCGCCGCCGCATGGGCCAGATCGCGGTAGCCCATCACGGTGCTCACAGGGCCGAAAGCCTCTGTGGCGTGGACCTCTGTTGCGGTGTCGGGATTTTCGCAGTGCAAGAGCACGGGCGAAACAAAGGCGCCCTCGGTGGGCACGCGGGCTTCGTCACGCCAGACAATCTTGCTTTCGGTGGCGAGCGTATCGGCCATGGCGAGCACATCATGCTTCTGGCTCATGCTGACGAGCGCGCCCATGCGGGTGCTCTCTTCGCGCGGATCGCCGATTGTGAGAGCGTCGAGCTTGGCGCTGATCGCTTTTATGACGGCCTCGACCTGCGTTTGGGGGACCATGATGCGGCGAATGGCAGTGCATTTCTGGCCTGCCTTAGCTGTCATTTCACGCAGGATTTCCTTGATGAAGAGGGAGAACTCTTCCGTGCCTTCGGCTGCATCGGGGCCAAGGACAGAGGCGTTGAGACTGTCTTGCTCGGCGATGAAGCGTGTCGAGTTTTGCGCAATGGTCGGATGACTGCGCAGCATGAGCGCGGTCTGGGCGGAGCCTGTGAAGCTGACCACATCTTGCGGGCCGAGGCCGTCAAAGAAATCCCCCACGCCACCAGAAATCAGCTGGAGTGCGCCCTCGGGGAGAAGCCCGCTCTCAAGCATGATTTTAACTGCAAGTTCAGTGACATAGGCGGTGGAGCTCGCAGGCTTTACAATGGCGGGAACGCCTGCGAGCAGGGTTGGGGCGAGCTTCTCGAGCATCCCCCAGACGGGGAAGTTGAAGGCGTTGATATGCACACCGACACCGCGCAGAGGCGTGCAGATATGCTGGCCCATGAAGGAGCCGTGGCGCGAGAGCTGCTCCAGATCACCATCAACATAGACATGCGCTTCGGGAAGCTCGCGGCGGCCCTTGGAGGCGAAGACAAACATCGTTCCGATGCCACCGTCGATGTCGATCAGGTGATCTTTCTGGGTCGCGCCTGTGTGAAAGCTGAGATCATAAAGCGCTTGCTTGTGCTCACCGAGCGCCATGGCCAGCGCCTTAACCATCTTGGCGCGCTCGTGGAAGTTCATCGCGCGCAAGGCAGGGCCGCCGACCTCGCGGGCGTGGATCAGCATAGCCTTTGTATCGAGCGTACCGTTGCCGATGCGGGCGAAGGGCGCACCTGTGATGGCGCAGTCTACGCTGCGGGCGGCTGCGTCGGGGGCAACCCACTGCCCCATGGCATAGCTTGCAATCTCTTTCATGGCGCTCTCCTTTTTGGCTCTGGATAATTTATTGACCAACCGTTCGGTTTATGCAAGCTTTGTCTTGTAAGCTTGAGGGAGAGAGCAATGTCTGAGACAATTTTAGTGACACGCCACGACACATGGCACGAGATCATGCTCAACCGTCCTGACAAGCTGAACTCATTTAACGAAGAGATGCATCTGGCGTTGCGCGCAGCCCTTGAAGCCGCGCGAGACGAGGGCGCGCGGGCGGTTTTGCTCACAGGTGCTGGACGCGGCTTTTGCGCCGGGCAGGATTTGGGCGATCGAGACCCTTCCAAAATGGACGCCCCCCCCGACTTGGGAGAGACGGTGCGCAAGTTCTATGGCCCGCTTGTGAACCTCATTCGCGCCCTGCCGTTTCCTGTGGTTTGCGCCGTCAACGGCGTTGCGGCGGGGGCTGGTGCAAACCTTGCCTTGGCCTGTGACATGGTGCTCGCCTCGGACAAGGCGAAGTTCATTCAATCCTTTAGCAAGGTTGGGCTCATTCCAGATACGGGTGGCAGCTTTCATTTGCCGCGCCTTCTTGGCGAAGCGCGCGCCAAGGGGCTGGCCTTTACCGCAGAGCCGATGAGTGCACAGCAGGCCGAGGATTGGGGCCTCATTTGGAAATGTATTGAGAACGGGCAACTGACCTATGAGGCGCATGCACTTGTGGAAAAGCTTGCAAACGGACCAACACTGGGCCTTGCCCTGACGAAAGCGGCCATTCAGGCCTCGGCTGTAAACACGCTCTCAGAGCAGCTCGAGCTTGAGGCAGGATACATGAAGACCTGCGGAGAATCTGCCGATTATGCCGAGGGCGTGAGCGCGTTTCTGAACAAACGCCCACCTCAGTTTAAGGGGGAATGAGCATGACACCGAAAGAGCGCGCAGAGCGATCGGCCGCCGCGATGTGGGCGGGCGACAAGGCCTCCGAGTGGGTCGGAATGGAGCTTGTCAGTGTTGATGAGGGCGAGGCTGTCTTGGAGATGACTGTGCAAACGCATCACACCAACGGCCACGGGACATGTCACGGAGGCATCTCCTTTTTGCTCGCCGACAGCGCCTTTGCCTTTGCGTGTAATTCGCGCAACCAGAACACTGTCGGGCAGCACACTTTTATGAGCTATCTCGCCCCCGGATTTGAGGGTGACCGCCTGCGCGCCACGGCACGCGAAGTCAGCCTCACAGGGCGCAGCGGGATTTATGATGTGGTTGTAAGCAACCAGAACGGCAAAACACTCTGCGAGTTTCGTGGCATTTCGCGCGCCATCGCGGGCACACATTTCGACGAAGGCGGGGAGGCCTAAGACATGAAAGATCTGACACCAAAGAAAAGCGACCTGGACCCGATCGAGATTGCCTCACGCGACGAGATTATGGCGCTGCAACTGACGCGGATGAAGACCACGCTGAAGCACGCCTATGACAATGTGCCAATGTATAAGGAGCGCTTTGATGCTGCTGGGGTGCACCCTGATGATCTGACGTGCCTGAGCGATCTGGCGAAATTCCCCTTCACATATAAAGACGACCTGCGGGCGAATTATCCTTTTGGCCTTGCTGCCGTGCCGCGCGAAGAGCTGGTGCGCATTCATGCCTCCTCCGGCACAACCGGCAAACCCACGGTCGTAGTTTATACCCAAAACGATATCGATGTCTGGGCAGACGTCGTCGCCCGCTCTCTGCGCGCTTCTGGCCTCAAGCGTGGCGACACAGTGCACAACGCCTATGGCTACGGCCTTTTCACCGGTGGTCTTGGCGCGCATTACGGGATCGAGCGGCTTGGGGCGACAGTGGTTCCCATGGGTGGCGGGCAAACCGAAAAGCAGGTGGGTCTCATCACAGATTTTAAGCCACAAGGGATCATGGTCACGCCGTCCTATATGCTCAACATCCTTGAGGGCTTCCACAAAGCGGGGATTGATCCGCGCACAAGCAGCCTTGATGTCGGCGTTTTCGGGGCCGAGCCTTGGACAAATGCGATGCGGCTTGAAGTCGAAGAGGCATTCGACATGCATGCCGTGGATATTTACGGGCTTTCCGAGATTATCGGACCAGGTGTGGCCAACGAATGTGTGGAAAGCAAAGACGGCCTCCACATCTGGGAAGATCACTTTTATCCTGAGGTGATCAACCCGGTCACAGGCGAGGTGGTCCCTGACGGAGAAGAAGGAGAGCTGGTCTTTACCACGCTCACCAAAACAGGCATGCCGATGATCCGCTATCGCACACGCGACCTGACCCGCCTGATGGCGGGCACGGCGCGCTCCATGCGGCGGATGCAGAAAATCACAGGGCGCTCTGACGACATGATCATTCTGCGCGGTGTGAATGTCTTCCCCACCCAGATCGAAGAACAGGTCATGGCGACAGGCGGTCTTGCGCCTTACTTCCAGATCGAGCTCTACAAATCAGGCCGGATGGATGCGATGCGGGTGTTTGTCGAGGCAACAGCTGATGCGGCAGACAATCTCTCCCGCACGGCAGCGCAGCGGATGTTAACCAAACATATCAAGGATATGGTAGGTGTCAGCACCGAGGTCATTGTAGGCGATCCCGGCTCCGTGGCACGCTCGCAAGGTAAAGCCGTGCGCGTGATCGACAATCGCAACAAGGGCTGAGCGCATGGCAAGAACACAAGCCAAGGATCACAGTGCCAAGCGCGAAGCCATCTTGGAAGCGGCGGCACGGGTCTTTGCCAGCGAGGGGTTTGACCGCGCAAGCATGGCAGCGCTTGCGCAGGATGCAGGCATTTCCAAGGCCAACATCTACCACTACTATGACAGCAAGGATGCGCTCTTGTTTGACTTGCTCGACAGTCACCTCAAAGAGCTGCGTGACAGGCTCGCCGAGGTGAACCTCGACGGGCTGGCCCCTGCAGAAAAGCTCCTTGCGCTCTGCGTCGAAGTGCTTCTGGCCTATCAGGGCGCAGACAATGCGCACCGTGTTCAAAGCGCAGGGATGGATCATCTGCCCCCGGATCAACGCCAGATTCTCGTTGGATATCAGCGTGATATGGTCAAGAAACTCTCAAGCGTCATTGCTGAAAATGCGCCAGACGTGTTTGAGCGCGATCCAGCCAAGCTGCGCAGCGTCACGATGTCCGTCTTTGGCATGCTCAACTGGCATTATATGTGGAACGCCAGCGCTGATGAACACGCACGTCGCGCTTATGGCGCAGAAGTGGCCAAGCTTGCAATCGGCGGTCTCAAAGCCCTCTGAGGGTCTTTTTCTTTCTTCAAATATCCTCAGGGGGTGAATGCCGCAGGCAGAGAGGGCGCGAGCGCCCCCTTCTTTGGCGTTTTGGCGCAGCCAAAGCGCAATCCCTGTTTTTCCATAGTCCTATTGGTCGTAATCCACTTTAACAACCGCGCTCACAGGGAAGCTCTGGCAGGACAGGATGTAGCCTTTTTCAACCTCATAATCTTCAAGCGCATGATTGGCACGCATATCGACTTCGCCTTCGATCACACGGCAGCGGCATGTCGAGCAGACCCCTGCTTTACAGGCGTAGGGTGCATCCAGATTGCCTGCCCGCGCGAGATCAAGAATGCTGCTGTCAGGATCGGCGTCCATGGTCTGGGTCGCACCATCAAGGGTGACCGAAAGTTTGATCTGTGCAGCAGCCCCTGCGGCGCGCGAGGCGGCGGGTTTGGCCAAACGGCCTTGTTGGGCGGAGGCGAAGAGCTCGTATTTGATCTGCTCGTCTTCTAGCCCATGCTCCTTCAGCGCCTTGGCGATGCCGAGCATCATAGGTTCGGGACCACAGATAAAGGCGGTATCGACGCTCTTGATATCAATCCAGCTTTCGAAAAGCTTGGCGCATTTCTCTTCCGTCACGAGCCCCGAGAAGAGCTCAATATCCTGTGCGTCTTGCTCAAGGATATGGATCACATTGAAGCGGCCCATGTAGATGTTCTTGAGATCTTCCAGTTCCTCGCGGAACATGATCGTGCTGATGCCCTTATTGGCATAGACCAGCGTAAACTCGGCCTTTGGCTCGGCCTCAAGTGTGGTTTTGATCAGCGACAAAACGGGCGTGATCCCTGAACCACCTGCAAAGGCGAGGTAAGATTTCTCTGTGCTGGCATCCAGCGGTGTAAAGAAGCGGCCCATCGGCGGCATGGCCTCGATGTGCGCGCCGATGGCTAGCTCTTCGTTGGCCCAAGTTGAGAAGGCGCCGCCATCAACACGCTTGATGCCAACTTGCAGGATGCCCTCGCCCTTGCCTGCGCAAATCGAGTAGCTGCGGCGGATTTCCTCGCCGTCGAAATCGCGGCGAAAGGTGAGATATTGGCCTTGGGTGAAGTCAAATTCACTGGCTGCGCCATTGACGGGCTTGAGCGTCACAACAACAGCGTCGCGGATTGTTTTGCGCAGACCTGTGACTTCGAGTTCATGAAAGCGGGGCATGTGTCACCTCAAATACATTTGAAATAGTCGAAAGGCTCAAGGCAACTTTTACAGCGCCATTGGGCCTTGCATGGGGTGGAGCCAAACTGGGAAAGGCGTTCCAGATCATGGCTTTGGCAGCGTGGGCACTGTGCGGGGCCACCTGCGGGCTGGGGCGGAGCGATGCCGTACTCCTCAAGCTTTTTACGGCCCTTTTCAGTCAACCAGTCGGTTGTCCATGGCGGGCTAAGCTGGCGTTTGAGCGCAAGCTTCTCGATACCGTGGCCGCGCAGAGCGGTTTCGATATCAAGGTTAATGATGCTCGTCGCAGGGCAGCCTGAATAGGTCGGCGTGACGGTGACTTCGAGTGTGTCCCCCGCCCACTCCACATGGCGGATGATGCCCAAATCCATCAGAGAGATCACAGGAATCTCGGGGTCAGGCACATCATCGAGCCACGTGTAGACCTGATCAACGCTCGGCTGCATCACCAGCTCGCTCCTGGATAGGCGCGCTGAAGCCACTGCATTTGTGTGAGGATATGGCCGAGATGCTCGGTGTGCATCTTGCCTGTCCGTCCGCCTTTGTGGCCGAAGCGACTATCGGGCAGCGTGAGTGTGGCCTCTGCCATGGTGTCAGCCACGGCTGCATCATATGCGGCGCGCAAGCTGGCCAAGTCGGGGGCAATGCCCTCGTGCGTGGCGGCCTCATCGACGGCATCGGGCGTGAACAGCTCACCCACGAAGGGATAAAGATACTCAAGCGCGTCTTGCATGCGCTTGTGGCTTTCAGGCGTACCGTCGCCAAGGCCAATCACCGTGTCGCGCGAGCGCTCAACGTGGTAGCTCACTTCTTTCACAGCCTTGTCGGCGATGTCGGAGACACGCTTTTCACATGAGCCTTGAAGGGCTTGCAGCATGAGCAGGTGCCATTGGTCAAAGAGATACTGTCGCATCAAGGTACGACCAAAGTCGCCATTGGGCAGCTCGGTAAGCAGCGCGTTGCGAAAATCCCAAGCGTCGCGCAGGAAGGCAAGATCATCGGCAGTTTTGCCTGTGCCCTCTTCTTCGGCGGCGAGGCCGAGCCAGAGCTGGGTCTGGCCGATGAGGTCCAAAGCCGTGTTCGCCAGCGCGATATCTTCTTCAAGCACTGGCGCGTGGCCACACCATTCTGAGACGCGATGTCCAAGGATAAGCGTGCTGTCGCCCATGCGCAGCGCGAAGTCATAAAGAGTGCTCATGTTACATGGCCCCCACGTCTTCGGGGATGTCAAAGAACGTCGGGTGGCGGTAGACCTTGCTTTCGCTTGGCTCATAAAGCGGGCCTTTGTCAGAGGGGCTTGAGGCCGAGATATGCGCGGCCTCCACAACCCAGATTGACTGGCCTTCGTTGCGGCGCGTGTAAACATCACGGGCATTTTTGATCGCCATTTCAGCATCAGGCGCATGAAGCGAGCCCACATGACGGTGTGACAGGCCATGCTGGCCGCGGACGAAGATTTCCCAGAGGGGCCATTCTTTAGACATGTGTATGCTCCTTATTCCGCAGCTGTTTTGAGGGCCGCGCGTTTGGCAGCGTGGGCCATGAGGCCGTCACGCACCCATGCGCCTTCGTCCCAAGCTTTGTTGCGTTTTTCCAAGCGGTCGACGTTGCAAGGGCCATTGCCGCGCAAGACATCAAAGAACTCCTCCCAGTCAGGCTGCGAAAAGTCATAGCCGCCCTTCTCTTCGTTCCATTTGAGGTTTTCGTCGGGCACGGTAAGACCAAGGTATTCGGCCTGCGGCACGGTCTGGTCGACAAATTTCTGGCGCAACTCGTCGTTGCTGTCCATTTTGATTTTCCAAGCCATGGATTGGGCCGAGTGCACTGAGTCTGCATCAGACGGGCCGAACATCATGAGCGATGGATACCAGAGGCGGTTGAGCGCATCTTGGGCCATAGCCTTTTGTGCTGCCGTGCCTTGCGCCATCTTCATCATGATGTCGTAGCCTTGACGCTGGTGAAAGCTCTCTTCCTTGCAAATACGGATCATCGCACGGCTATAAGGGCCATAAGATGTGCGCTGGAGCGGCACTTGGTTCATAATGGCCGCACCATCGACAAGCCAGCCAACCGCGCCCATATCGGCCCAGTTGAGTGTGGGATAGTTGAAAATCGAAGAATACTTCATGCGCCCGTCAAGAAGCTGTTCTGTCAGCTCGTCACGGCTCACGCCCAGCGTTTCGGCAGCGGCGTAGAGGTAGAGGCCATGGCCTGCCTCGTCCTGCACCTTGGCGAGGAGGATTGCCTTGCGCTCAAGTGTGGGCGCGCGGGTGATCCAGTTGCCTTCGGGCAGCTGGCCGACGATTTCGGAGTGCGCATGCTGGCCGATCTGGCGGATCAGCGTTTTGCGGTAGCCCGCTGGCATCCAGTCTTTTGGTTCGATCTTGATACCTTGGTCGATGCGGTCCTGAAAGGCCGCCTCTTCGGGGGACATTTCCTCGCGGGCTTTGACGCCCTCGCCCGTTGATTTTACCATCTGTGCATACATGATATTTCTCCTCAGACCCGTTCAATGATAATCGCTGCGCCTTGGCCGACGCCAACGCACATGGTGCAAAGTGCATACCGCCCGCCGCGGCGCTTGAGCTCGTATGCCGCCGTCATGACAAGGCGCGCACCTGACATGCCAAGCGGGTGACCCAGAGCGATGGCGCCGCCGTTTGGATTGACGTGCTCCGCATCATCCGCAACGCCAAGCGCGCGCAAAGTGGCAAGGCCTTGGCTGGCAAACGCTTCGTTAAGTTCGATCACGTCCATGTCTTCAATGCTCAGACCCGCGCGGGCGAGCACTTTTTGGCTCGCAGGCACAGGGCCGATGCCCATGATACGCGGCGCAACGCCTGCCACCGACATGCCGACAACGCGGGCGAGCGGCGTGAGGCCTTGGGCAGATGCGCTGGCTTCGGACGCCATGAGCAGCGCAGCGGCGCCATCATTGACGCCGGAGGCATTGCCGGCTGTGACAGTCTTACCATCGCCGTTGATGGCGCGCAGTTTCGCAAGGCTCTCTGGCGTTGTGCCAGCGCGCGGGTGTTCGTCTGTGGCAAACACAATCGGATCGCCCTTGCGCTGCGGAATTTCGACAGGCGTGATCTCATCAGAGAACTTACCAGCGGCTTGCGCAGCCTCAAAGCGGGCTTGGGAGCGCGCCGCAAATGCGTCTTGGTCAGCGCGGCTGATGCCATAGTCCTCAGCCACATTGTCAGCGGTTTCGGGCATAGAGTCTGTGTCGTAGGCGGCTTTCATTCTGGGATTCACAAAGCGCCAGCCGATGGTTGTATCATAGACCGTATTGGCGCGTGAGAAGGCTGTTTCAGCCTTGGGCATCACGAAGGGGGCGCGGCTCATGCTCTCAACGCCGCCTGCGATCGCCATATCATAATCGCCCGCCTTGATGGCACGGGCCGCCATACCGACAGCATCCATGCCAGACGCACAAAGGCGGTTGAGCGTTGTGCCCGGAACGTCAATCGGCAGGCCCGCCAGAAGCGCGGCCATGCGCGCAACATTGCGGTTGTCCTCACCAGCTTGGTTGGCTGAGCCATAAATCACATCGTCAATCGCGGCCCAATCCACATTTGGATTGCGGGCCTTCAAAGCGGCGATGGGCAAAGCGGCAAGATCATCGGCGCGCACAGAAGACAGCGCCCCGCCATAGCGGCCGATGGGTGTTCGGGTTGCATCACAAATAAAGGCCTGAGCCAAGGCAGCGTCTCCTGAGTGGTGGTCCTGTTGTTTGTTTATTGTGCACGGCGGCACGATTCGATGCAAGCAATATGTTACACCAAATGCTCATATTTTTCAAATTTCGTAACGCATTGATGGATTTTTGAAATTTGCACAAAAAATTGCCGCATTGCTGATATAGCTCGTCAGATAACGAGGAAGCCTAAGTTAATTTGAGCACATGAGTCCTAAAGAACACCCCTACCGTCCAGAGATCGACGGTCTGCGCATGATCGCGGTTGTCGCTGTCGTGCTCTATCACTTCGGGATGCCCGGCCTCAGCGGCGGGTTTGCTGGTGTTGATGTATTTTTTGTCATCTCAGGGTATCTCATTGGCGGCATACTGTGGCGCGAGACGCGCGCGACTGGGCGCATCTCCTTGGCACGGTTTTATATCCGCCGTGTGAAGCGGCTCGCGCCTGCCTTCTTTGCAATGGCGCTGGCGGCGAGTGTGATCGCGTGGCTCGTTTTGCTGCCGTTCGAGTTTCGCGAGTATGGCAAATCATTGATCGCTGCGACGGTCTATTTGAGCAATGTGCTGTTTTTCCGAGGGGCCGGGTATTTTGATACGGCGGCAGAGACCAAAGTATTGCTCCATACTTGGTCCTTATCCGTGGAGGAGCAGTTCTACATCTTTTTGCCGCTCGCGCTTCTTTTGCTGGCGCGTTGGCCACGAGTCTTTGTCGGCACGCTTTGGCTCTGTTTTGGGGTCTCGCTGGTGGCCTCGGTTTGGTTCACACCAAGCCACCAGACCGCAACATTCTATCTCTTCCCGTTTCGCGCATGGGAGCTTTTGGCGGGTGTTCTATTGGCGATCTGGAGCTATGGGCGCGCCCCGTTCAGAGCGGGTGCATGGATAAGCTGGCTCGGGCTTGGGCTGGTCATAGCGAGTCTTATTTTCATTGATGCCGCACGCGGATTTCCGGGCAGGCAGGTTATTTTCCCTGTGCTTGGCACGATGCTTTTGCTGGTCAACGGGCAAGCGCGGAATATGGTAAACGGGGTATTGTCGATGCGCGGCCCCGTCTTTTTGGGTAAGATATCTTATTCGCTTTATCTCTGGCATTGGCCTGTGTTTGTACTCTCATATTACTGGCGCGGGAGCTATGCGGGCTGGTGGGAGGCCTTGGCCTGGATCTGTGTCAGCCTAGCTTTGGCATGGTTGTCGCGGCGTTATGTCGAGACGCCGTTTCGCCGTATGGAGCCGCGCGGTTGGGCTGTACTCGGCGCACTGGCCCTGCCTTCGGCCACCGCTTTGGGCTTTGGCGCACTGGCCTATGTAAAAGACGGGCTTCCCACGCGGTTTGACCTCAAGACCCAGTCGCATATTCAGGCAAGTGGTGACTTTTTGCAGGACTTCTTGCGCTGCTATGTGCCGAGTAACGGAGCGTTTGAGGGTGTGGAGCTTTGCCCTATCGGCCCTGAAGGCGCGCCGCAGGTTTTGATCTGGGGGGACAGCCATGTGCGCGCTTTCAAGGAAGGGCTGGAGCAAGCCGCATGGGACGCAGCAACCCCTGCCCTGATAATCTGGCACGCGGGCTGCGCGCCGCTCTTTGGCGTGACCAAGACCGAGAGCTATGCCACCCCCGCGCAGGATGCGGCCTGCACAAGCGACAAGGCTGTCATTGCGCGTGATATAGCCACGCTTGAAACGGTGCGCGACGTCCTACTTGTCGGGCGCTGGAGCTATTATGCAAGCGGGCGTGGCGTGGGGTTAGACGCCGAGAACACCATCACACTTGAAGGCTATGGCAAAAGCGACAACGCGGCTGTGCTGCGTGCGGGGCTGGCGGCGAGCTTGCCTATACTTCAGGCACAGTTTGGACGTGTGCATGTGCTGGAGCAGATGCCAGAGCTGCCACGCTATGACAGCCGCGAAGCCGCGCGACTTCTGGCACACGGGCGCGCCAGTGAAGACGACATTGCTGCGCGTTCCACTGTGATGCGTGCCAAGGCTGAGGCGCGCTATGCACAAGCGCGTGAAGCTATGGGTGCTGCCCCCGTCATCAAAATGTGGGATGCCGTTTGCACAAGTGAAACCTGCAGTGCGCTTCAGGGCACGGAGAGCTGGAATTTTGACAACAACCACATCACCAATACGGCGGCAGAGGCGATGGCGGCGCGGTTTCCCCCCTTTTTTGAAGGGCGTTTGAGCAATGAGTGAGCTTCTGCGGGCCTCTTGGGATGTGGTTGTGATCGGCACGGGCATGGGCGGCGGTACGTTGGGCCACGCACTCGCGGAAGCGGGCCAGAAAGTCTTGTTTGTTGAGAAAGGGCCAGCGGGCCACCGCCGCGAAGAGACGCCTCTGTCTCATGAGATATTTGTCCCTGAAGCGCGGCTGGCGCGGGGGTTTTGGCCTGCGCCGATGCGCGCGCGCGTGGACGGTATTGAGCAAAGCTTTTACGGGCCTATTGGCGCAGGGGTTGGCGGCAGCTCGGTCTTTTATGCGGCGACCTTGGAGCGCCCTGCTCCGCAGGACTTGGACCACACGAACGCGCGGCCCCATCCAACAGGCGGCTGGCCTGTGTCCTATGCAGAATTTGAGCCGTATCTGGCGCGTGCGGAAGAAATGTATCACGTGCGCGGCACTGCGGATCCGCTCAGCCCTGCCCCCTCACGCGCCCTGCCCAAGCCAGGAGCGATGAGCGAAATGGACCGCGTGATTGCAGGGCGTTTGGCGGCAAACGGGGTACACCCTTATCATCTGCATACGGCTGTGGAAAATATAACAGCGCAAGTAAAGCGAGTGCGTTTGGCATCTTCTTTTATAGTTTCCTGCTGCGCCCCAACCCAGACAACCAAAGTTTTAGCAATGAAAAGGACGTTTGTCGCATATTTCTTCTCATTTGCCCCATTATCGCCGACAATCCATCTCATTCTCGCCCACTGGTTCGCATAGCGGATCAAAGCGTGAAAAAGACGGGACTTTGCCTGATGAAAATTGCCTATCTCTGCGACATCAGTCCTGAGCATACCCAGCCTTATTCGGGCGGGAACGCGCGAATCTATCGCGCGTTAAAGGATCATGTCGGTGAGGTCGATATTCTGCCGCAGAGTTGGGGCGCGGCGGAGCCTGTACGTCGTGCGATCTATGCGCTGCCTGAGGGGGTCAACCTGCGCCTGCGCTGGCGGCTTCATTTGCTGCTGTCACAGATCATTTCGCGCTCTGTGACACAGGCCTTGGCAGCCAAGAAGTATGATGTCGTTTTTGGAGCCTATTCCTTTCAGTCGATGGCGCGTCTTAAAACACCCTACCCTATGCTCAAGGCCTTCACGGCAGATGCCAGCTTTACTGTTTACAAACAGTCCGAGATCGGCGCGCGTTTTGGCTCTTCTTGGCTGTCGCGCAGATTGCTTGATCCGCTCACCTTCAGAGCCGAGCGCGCAATCTACCAAAACCTAGACCTCGCGCTTTGGCCCTCTGATTGGCTCAAGCGCGAGGCTGATCCGCTTTATGATCTGAGCGAAAGTCAAAGCGTTGTTGTCCCTTGGGGCGCTAATATTGACACACCCAAAGCCGAAGCGACGCCTTTGGCCCTATCAAAAGATGCACAAGTCAATTTGCTCGTTGTCGGGCGCGACTGGTTTGCTAAGAGCGGTCCAGTTGCATTTGAGACGATGAACATCCTGCGCAAAGCGGGTGTCGATGCGCGGCTGACAGTGGTTGGAACACAGCCGCCTGATGTCCATATCAACCCCTATGTGAAAGTGCACCGAGCACTCAACAAAGCAGTGCCGCGCGAGCGGGCGCTCTTTGAAGCAGCGTTCCGCAACGCCCATTTTTTAGTGCAGCCAAGCTTTGAAAGCTGGGGCTTCGCCTTTTGCGAGGCTGCGGCCTATTCGCTACCCTCGCTTTGTCTCTCTGTTGGCGGTGTGCCCGTTCAAGACGGAATCACGGGCCATGACCTTCCACAAGGCTCGAGTGCGATAGAATTTTCAGAGATTATTCAAGGCTATCTTAAAAATCCCGAGAGCTACGCCGCCTTGCGTCTCAGCTCGCGTGCCGAGTTTGAGGCAAGTCTCAACTGGGACGCTTGGGGGCGCAGAGTACACGATCTATTTGAGGAACGTTTAGCGTCAGGCAAGTTGTCTTACATGCCGTCACGCACTTGCTCAGTATCCAGTGCCGCGGATCACAACCCGTAGCGTTCCGAGGATCACTCTAACATCGGTCTGAAGCGAGAGCGCCTTATAGTAGGCTGTGTCATACTCAGCACGCTGCGGAAAACTTGTCTCGTTGCGCTCTGAAATCTGCCAAAAACCAGTGATGCCTGGGCGCATCTCATAATAAGCACGGCCCGGATAGATATCTTCCTGACCAACCATCATCGGACGTGGACCAACAATCGACATATGGCCAAGCAGAACATTCAGCAGTTGAGGCAGCTCATCAAGCGTAGTCTTACGCAGCACTTTCCCAAAAAGTGTAATCCGAGGATCGGACTTCAGCTTCTGGTTTTCACCCCTTCTGCGCGCGCTTCAGAATTTCGGGCAAGATAGGCCTCGAGAATTTGATCCGCGTCTGCCACCATTGTGCGCAGTTTGAACATGCGAAACAGGCGGCCATTCTGGCCAATACGTTTTCGCGTGTAGATCGGGGCACGGCCATCCAGAGCAATCAGCCCCATCAGCGGCAGCAAGATCAGCAGTGTAGGAACAATCGCGATCAGCACCATCGCAACATCAAGGGCTCGCTTGCCATGCGCACGGTAGACACCTGAAAGATGCGCCGCTGGGTTGGCTTCGAGCAGCCTGCGCAACTCGGCAAGATCCAGTCGGCTAGAGACACGTTCGTTCATCGCTACACCCTTGAGCCCAACGCCAACATGGCAGAGCCCTAACTCATTAAATGTACTGCCGGTCTCTCAGACATTTTGTCAGGTGCGCAGAAGCACTTTGGCTTCTGATGGGCGACCCACCGCAATGTCTTTTGGTTTTTTGAGACGCCAGCTTGGCAGCTTGGCCAGCGTCAAAAACCGTAACGTTGCGCGCTGTCCCCAAGCGCTATCTAGATGGCCAAAATCTTTATTTCGGTTCCGTCTAGAGCTCTTCTCTACGCCTCTGCTGGCGTCTGAGTCAATTCCCGATAAATTTTATGAAACTCGTAGTTAACGCCTTGAGCTTCCTTCTTTAACGGCCCGAAACTGACCAATGACATAAGCGAGATACCACGGCGAACAGCTAGGGATACGAACTGTGACTGCCCCCAGCTGTCGCGCCAACTCGTAAAACAACAGCGCAGCAACACCCCGACTAAAACTCCAAACAGGAAACAGTTACAGGGGAATTCCGCGATAGAGGCGTCATAACCGACAATTAGCCTGTTTTTTCGCCACATTTGACGTTTTGTTCATCAACTTCCCCATGCTTCAATTGTGCCAAGCATCCGCTTTGACACCCCGGCACAACCTTGGAAAGGTGCGGCTCACCTCGGACATAAGCAACAAGAAACAGGTCTCCAAAAGGGCTCAGCGGCCGCCTGTTTCTCTCGCTGATTGTCTACCGTTGGGAAACGATGATTTTCTGATCCACATCTCATAGACCGCCGAGCCACTCGGAGATGACGAAGGTTTGATTCGAGCACTCAACGCGATCAACCCTCCCGATGATCCATCCCGCCCCCGTGCCCTAAGTCCAGTTTGGCCAACCGCTTCAGGCCAGCACCTCCTCCAGAATTAGCGATTTCAATATGTTACCACTGACACCACAGATCGTAGCGCTCCATTTCCCTTTGACGTCCTTAGTCTGCTCGGTCATCCTGTCTCAGACAGGGCGGCAAACAGTGCGCCAATAGAAAAACGAAAGAGCCAATGGCCTCATCCAACCAAACAAAGTCCACGGGCAAAGCGCCTGCGCGCCCGTCTCCGCATGTCTCCGACGAGATCCGCAAAACCACTTGCTACATGTGTGCCTGCCGCTGCGGGATCAACGTGCATATGCAGGACGGCAAAGTAAAGTATATCGAGGGCAACAAAGATCACCCTGTAAACAAGGGTGTGCTCTGCGCCAAAGGCTCTGCGGGCATCATGCAGCATTATGCGCCCTCGCGCCTGCGAGCTCCGATGAAACGGGTCGGGCCACGTGGCTCCGGTCAGTTTGAAGAGATCAGCTGGGACGAAGCCTACAGCCTCGCCGAAAGCTGGCTGAGCCCGCTGCGCGAGAACGCCCCCGAAAAGCTCGCCTTCTTTACAGGACGCGACCAGTCGCAAAGCTTCACATCGCTCTGGGCGCAGGCCTTCGGCACGCCCAACTATGCCGCACACGGCGGCTTCTGCTCGGTCAATATGGCCGCTGCTGGTATCTATACCATGGGCGGTGCCTTCTGGGAATTTGGCCAGCCCGACTGGGACCGCACCAAGATGTTCATGATCTTCGGTGTCGCAGAGGACCACGACAGCAACCCCATCAAAATTGGCATCGGTAAGCTCAAAGCACGCGGTGCGCGCATTGTCGGCGTCAACCCTGTACGCTCTGGGTACAACGCTGTGGCTGACGACTGGGTCGGGATCACCCCGGGCACAGACGGGCTCTTCATCATGGCGCTGATCCACGAGCTGCTCAACGCCGGCCAGATCGATCTCAATTACCTCACCCGCTATACCAATGCAGGCTTTCTCGTAAACTGTGCCGAGGCTGGCCCTAACAAAGGCCTCTTCCTGCGCGACGATAACGGCAAAGCACAGGTGATTGACCGTTTAACAGGCAAGCTTTCAGACTATGACGCAAAGGGCGTTCAGCCCAAACTGACAGGCCATCACCGCCATGCAGGCGAAACATATCGCCCTGCGTTTGAGCTTCTGGCTGAGCAATATATGAGCAAGGATTATGCGCCTGACGCAGTGGCGGAACGCTGCGGCATCCCTGCGTCACGGATCAAAGCGCTGGCAGCAGACCTTGCACGCGTGGCCTTTGAAGAAGAGATCGTCATCGATCAGCCGTGGATCGACTGGAAAGGCGAGAAACACGCCCAGATGATTGGCCGCCCCGTGAGCTTTCATGCCATGCGCGGAATTTCGGCGCACTCAAACGGCTTCCAGACCTGCCGCGCGCTGCACATCCTGCAGATCCTGCTTGGTTCTGTCGAGGTTCCAGGCGGCTTTCGCTTCAAGCCGCCCTACCCCAAGCCGCCCGAGGCACACCCGAAGCCACACGCAGGCTACAAGGCAGGCCAGCCGCTTGACGGGCCGCACCTTGGCTATCCGATGGGCCCAGAGCACCTGCTGATTGACGAGGACGGAACTCCGAAGCGCATCGACAAGGCCTTCAGCTGGGAGAACCCGTTTAGCGCCCATGGCCTGATGCATATGGTGATCTCCAACGCCCATGCAGGCGTCCCTTACAAAATCGACACGCTGTTCATGTATATGGCCAATATGGCGTGGAACTCATCGATGAACACCTCCTCGGTGATCGACATGCTGACAGACACCGACGAGAATGGCGACTATGTGATCCCACATATCATCTACTCGGATGCCTATAGCTCGGAGACAGTAGCCTACGCCGACCTTATCCTGCCTGACACAACATATCTTGAGCGCCACGACTGTATCTCGCTGCTTGATCGCCCGATTTGTGAGGCTGACGCCGCCGCTGACGCCATCCGCTGGCCCGTGGTGGAGCCTGATCGCAACGTAAAGGGCTTCCAATCCGCCCTATGTGATCTCGGAGCGCGGCTCGGCTTGCCTGGCTTTGTCAACAAGGACGGCAGCCAGAAATATGCCGACTATGCGGACTACATTGTCAGCCACGAACGCCGCAAAGGCGTTGGCCCGCTTGCAGGCTTTCGCGGGGAAGACGGAACAAGCGAGGGGCGCGGCGCGCCCAACCCGAAACAGCTTGAAAAATACATCGAGAATGGAGGCTTCTGGGCGAGCCACCTGCCCGAGGAAGCGCAGTTCTACAAACCTTGGAACCAGGCCTATCAGGATTGGGCCGTCAAAATCGGTCTCTTTGATGCGCCTGCGCCCTATGTCTTCAACCTCTACCTTGAACCCATGCGCAAAATGCAACTTGCCGCCGAAGGCCATGGCGAACGTCAGCCGCCAGAGCATCTGCGCGCGCGCATGATTGAAACCATGACACCGCTGCCGCATTGGTATGCACCCTTTGAGCAAAGCCAAGTTGCCGAAGAAGACTACCCGCTTCACGCGCTCACCCAGCGTCCGATGCACATGTATCACTCATGGGGCAGTCAGAACGCATGGCTGCGTCAGATCACAGGTGTTAACAAGCTCTTCATTCCAGGCCCGCTCTGGGACGAACATGGCTTTTCCGAGGGCGACTGGGCCTATGTCACATCGCCACACGGCCGCATCAAAGCGCCCGTCGCGCGGATGGATGGCGTCAATGGCAAAACAATCTGGACATGGAACGCTATCGGAAAAAAGCGTGGCGCTTGGGCGCTCTCTGAGGATGCACAGGAGGCAACACAAGGCTTCTTGATGAACCATCTCATCAACGAACTTCTGCCGCCAAAGGGCGATGGGCTTCGCTGGGCCAACTCCGACCCTGTCACAGGCCAGGCCGCATGGTTTGACTTGCGTGTGCGGATCGAGAAAGCCCCCGAAGGCGGACCATCAGAGCCCGCCCTTGCCGCACAAGAAAGCCCTGTTGGCACTGGTCCCAAAAACGTAAGCTACGGGGAAGACTTCTGATGCGTGCGCACGCAATCACAGGCGGCGGTGGGCTAAAGCTCCATGTCACCGATCAGGGACCAGAGGATGCGCCAGCACTTCTTTTGATACATGGATGGGCGCAGCATTCTGTCGCTTGGACGGCGCAGGCTCCCTTGGCGGAGCGCTTTCGTGTTGTTGCTCTTGATCTACGCGGTCACGGGAGCTCAGATGCGCCCCAAGAGGTAGACGCCTACACAGACACAACGCTCTGGGGCGATGATATTCACGCTGTCATCACTGAACTTGGCCTCCAAAAAACTGTACTGGTTGGCTGGTCTTACGGCGCGCGCGTGATCGCTTCCTATATCGCCACCCATGGGCAAGACGCGATTGCAGGCGTTGTCCTCGTTGGTGGGGTGATCGCCATCGGTGAGGCGCGAGAACCTTGGATGATGGGCGCAAGCAGCCCGGCACTCAACAAAGACCTTTATACTTCGGATCAAGCTCGCCTGCTCGCTGCGACTGCGCAGTTTGTCGATCAATGCACCTATGCGCCCCTTTCCCGCGAAACCTACGGCACACTGGTAGGAGCGAATATGCTGGTCAGCCCCTTGGTGCGTCGTGCCCTCTTTTCGGGCACTCTGGACTGCCGCCCTGTCTGGCAAAGCGTCACCAAGCCTGCACTTGTTGTGCACGGCGCTTGCGACAGCATTGTTCTGCCCATTGTCGGGCAAACCGCCGCCGAGACACTGCCAAACAGCTCGCTTTCGCTCTGGGACAAAACGGGCCACGCGCCCTTTGCCGAAGACCCCGTTCGTTTCAATGCAGAACTGGCCGCCTTTGCCGCCAAAGCCCATGAGGAGGCCGTATGACCTCTCTGCCCCAAAGTACCGAGAAAAAGCTCGGCCTTGTCATTGATCTTGATACCTGCGTGGGATGTCACGCCTGTGTCGTGTCCTGCAAAGAATGGAACACATCAAACTACGGCGCTCCTTTGTCAGATATAGACGCCTACGGCGCAGAGCCACACGGCACCTTTCTCAACCGCGTTCACAGCTTTGAAGCGCAGCCCGAGAGCGGCTGCTCTCAGACTGTGCATTTCCCCAAATCCTGCCTGCATTGCGAAGACGCACCCTGCGTTACCGTCTGCCCCACAGGCGCAAGCTACAAGCGCGAGGAAGACGGTATCGTGCTTGTGAATGAAGATGATTGCATGGGCTGCGGCCTCTGTGCTTGGTCCTGCCCATATGGTGCGCGCGAACTTGATGAAATCTTTGGTGTGATGAAAAAATGCACCCTTTGCGTAGACCGGATTTACAACGAAAACATCCCCGAGGAAGACCGCGTCCCCTCCTGTGTGCGCACCTGCCCGTCGGGTGCCCGTCACTTTGGCGACTTGGGCGACCCAGAGAGCGATGTCTCAAAACTCGTCGCAGCGCGCGACGGCTTTGACCTTATGCCCGAGCTTGGAACAAAACCTGTGAACAAATACTTGCCACCGCGCCTCAAGGACAAGCCTTCTGAGGCGGCACTTGAGCCACAACACACTGACGCTAAGGGCCTTTTTGCATGGCTTGATAAAGCGCTGGAGAAACTCTGATGCATCCAGCTCCCTCTGTCATAGCTTTCACCACGCTCTCAGGCCTCGGCTTTGGGCTATTGGCCTTTCTCGGCCTTGGCCTGCCGCCTGTCACAGGCTGGGTGTCTTTTGTGTTTTTCTTCCTTGCCTATGCTCTTGCCGTCGGCGGATTGCTCGCCTCTGTTGCGCATTTGGCCAACCCGAAGAACGCCATCAAAGCCTTCAGCCAGTGGCGCTCAAGTTGGCTCTCGCGTGAAGGGATCGCCGCTGTCGCCGCGCTTTCCGTTATGGCGGTCTATGCCATCGCGCTCATCTTCTTTGACACCTATCTGCGCCTTGTCGGCGTGCTCGGCGCCCTCCTCTGCCTGACAACTGTCTTCACGACCTCGATGATTTATACCCAGCTCAAAACCGTGCCACGCTGGAACATGTGGACCACGCCACCCATCTTTATGCTCCACTGCCTCGGCGGCGGCGCTTTGCTTGCAGGCCAGCCGCGCATGGCAGCTGTTTTGCTTGCCATATTGGGCGCGCTAATGGTCTGGGCATGGATCAAGGGCGATGAAAAGGACCGTGCAGGCTCAACACTGGAAACAGCCACAGGGTTGGGCCGCATCGGCAAGGTCCGCCTGCTAGAGCCGCCGCACTCGGGCGAGAACTATTTGCTCAAGGAAATGGCCTATCAGGTCGGGCGCAAGCACGCACTCAAACTGCGCGTCATTGCCTTTGTGTTAGGCATTGCAACGCCTGTGTTGCTTATGCTCTTGCTGTCTGTCACGCACACAACTGCGCTGGTTGCGATCCTTGCGCATCTCGTAGGTATATTTGCAGGCCGCTGGCTCTTTTTTGCCGAGGCCGAACATGTGCAGGCGCTTTACTACGACAGATAACCGACCGCGCGGTTGACTTTTGGCGCGGAGCGCGACACCTTCGCCCGAAACGGCCCTAAAGGAGCGCTCATATGTCTGGTGTCACCACCACAATGCACGGCGATATCGCCGTGCTCACCATCGACAACCCACCTGTGAACGCCGCATCCCAAGCGGTACGCCAAGGTCTGATGGACGCGCTCATCGCAACAGAAAAGAGCAAACCTGCCGCCGTTGTGCTCACCTGTGCGGGACGTACTTTTGTTGCAGGGGCGGATATTCGCGAGTTTGACAAACCCTTCCTTGAGCCAATGCTGCCCGACCTTCTCAATACAATCGAGGCCGCAACCCGCCCTTGGATCGCTGCCATTCATGGCACCGCCCTTGGTGGCGGATTCGAGCTGGCGCTCGCCTGCTCACACCGTATCGGGGCCCCATCCGCGAAGATCGGCCTGCCCGAAGTCAACCTCGGCCTCATCCCTGGCGCAGGCGGCACTGTGCGTCTGCCTCGACTGATCGACCCCGTTGAGGCCGCGCGCCTCGCGGTCACGGGCAAACCGATCAGCGCGAGCGAGGCCCACAAGCTTGGACTCTTTGACGCCATCGCCGAGGGCGAACTGCTCGATGCTGCCATCGCGCTGGCGAAGGACGCCGCGGCAAAGCCCCTGCCAGCGCCTTTGCTCACCCGCGCTGCGCCAGAGGTCGAGCGCGCCGCATGGGACGCGGCCATCGCCAAGCTCACCGCAAAAGCGCGTGGTCAGAACTCGCCGCATGAGGCCGCCGCCGCCGTGCGTGATGCCCTTGATCATAGCGGACCAGACGCCCTGAAGCTTGAGCGCGAGCGCTTCATGCGCCTCAAAGGCTCGCCGCAGTCCGCAGCACTGCGCTATATCTTCTTCGCCGAGCGTACAGTTGGCAAATCTCCTCGCACCAAAGGCGTAGCGCCCCGTCCGCTCGCTCAGATCGGCGTTGTCGGCGGTGGAACCATGGGCGCAGGCATCGCTGCCGCTGCGCTTCTGTCTGGCCTTAAGGTCCAGATGATCGAACGCGACCAAGACGCCACCAATGCGGGCGCCGCTCGCGTCGAAGGCATCCTCGGAGGCTCATTGAAACGTGGGCTGATTTCTGAGGCAAAGCACACCGCCTTGCTGGCCAGCTTCAACGCCGACAGCTATTACAGCGCGCTGGCCGAGGCCGACCTCGTCATTGAAGCCGTTTTTGAAGACATGGACGTAAAGAAGCAGGTTTTCAAAGCGCTTGAATCCGCTTGCAAGCCAGAGGCCGTGCTTGCCACCAACACATCCTATCTCGACGTAAACGAGATCGCTGCAAGCGTAGCAGACTCCTCCCGCGTCATCGGACTGCACTTCTTCTCGCCCGCACATATCATGAAACTCTTGGAGATTGTCGTGCCAAACAATGTTGCCGATGATGTGCTCGCAACGGCCATTCAGCTTGCAAAGGCCCTGCGCAAACTGCCCGTTCTTGCAGGGGTTTGCGACGGTTTCATCGCCAATCGCATCATGTCGTCCTATCGCCGCGAAGCGGATTATCTGCTTGAGGACGGCGCACTTCCCCATGAAATCGACGCCGCTATGCGCAATTTTGGCATGCCGATGGGCATCTTTGAAATGCAAGACCTTGCAGGGCTTGATATCGGCTGGGCCACACGCAAACGCCGCGCCGCCACGCGCCCTTCCAGCGAGCGCTATGTCGACATCCCTGACCGCATTTGCGAGCAAGGTCACTTTGGCCGCAAGACAGGGCGCGGCTGGTATCTTTACGGCGAAGACGGCAAGCCCGCGCGCAACCCGGAAGTCGAGGCGCTGATCATCGCGGCATCCGCCCGCAAAGGCATCCCCCGGCTGAGCTTCTCCGAACAGGCGATAATGGCACGCATCCTTGGCTGTATGCAAAGCGAAGGCGCAGCTATTCTGGCCGAAGGCATCGCCGCCTCACGCGAAGATATCGATGTGACCATGGTCAATGCCTTTGGCTTCCCACGCTGGATGGGCGGGCCAATGTTCATGAAAGACGCCTAGGCGCTCAAGGCGTCCACCTCTGTCAGCACCTCAGCGAGCACTGCAAGGATCATATCGACGCCCTCTTCATCAATCGTGAGCGGCGGGCGAATTTTCAGGATATTGTCAAACGGCCCTTCACAGCCGAGCAATATCCTGTGTTCGCGCATGCGGTTTTTGACATAGTCCGCCACATCGGTGGCAGGCGTGCGCGCGACAAGGTCGCTCACCAGATCAACCCCTATAAACAGCCCATACCCGCGCACATCGCCAATGACCGCGTGCTTGCCCTGCAGGCGTCTCAGGCCGTCAAGCAAACGGTTGCCCATCACGCAGGCGTTCTCCGCCAACCCTTCATCATCAACAATATCAAGAGTTTCAGTGCCAATACGGCATGACAGCGTGGAGCCCCCGAACGTCGAGAAATACTCTGGCCCCTGCG
This sequence comes from Lentibacter sp., assembly GCF_029254145.1. Classification (GTDB taxonomy): domain Bacteria; phylum Pseudomonadota; class Alphaproteobacteria; order Rhodobacterales; family Rhodobacteraceae; genus Lentibacter. The sequence continues at coordinate 6,368 of NZ_JAQWYD010000049.1, read as the reverse complement.
CAAAAGCCTCCGATATGGCTCTTGTCGTCACCACTGCGCCAATGGGGTGCCCATTGCCGATGGGCTTGCCCAATACCACAATATCAGGCAGAGCACCTTGCTCTTCAAAGCCGAAATAATACGCGCCAAGCCGTCCTAGCCCCGTCTGCACCTCATCTGCAATACAAACACCGCCAGCGGCACGGATATGCTCATACACAGCAGGCAAATACCCCTTCGGCGGAATGATCTGCCCGCCCACGCTTGGAAAGGTCTCGGCAATAAATCCCGCCAGCTTACCCCCCTTGGCCTTAATGCGCTCAACCGCCTCGTTCACCTGCGCCGCGTATTTCTCAGCGCGCTCAGGATCGTCGCGGCGATAGCGCCCGCGGTAGTCGTCGGCCACATCAACAAGCTGAACCCAGTCGGGCTGTCCCACGCCCCCCTTGGCGTTAAACTTGTAGGCAGAGATATCAATCGCGCCAGTGGTATTGCCGTGATAGCCGTGATCGGGTGTGATCATATCACGCCCCCCAGTGGCCGCCCGCGCAAGGCGAAGCGCCAACTCATTGGCCTCAGAGCCCGAGTTGACAAAATAACAAACATCGAGCCCTTCGGGCATCTTCTGCGTGATCTTCTCAGCAAAAGCCACCTGAGCGGGGTGCAAATAGCGCGTGTTTGAGTTCATCCGCTTGAGCTGATCCGCCGCCACCGCCTGAATACGCGGATGCGCATGCCCCACGTGAGGCACATTGTTATATGCGTCCAAATAAGGCCGGCCCCACTCATCAAACAAGTGATGCTTCCAGCCGCGCAGGAGCATAACCGGCTCAGCATAGCTAAGCTTCAAATTACGCGCAAAACGCGCGTGGCGCTCAGCCTGCACAGCCGCCTTGTCGCGCGCGACATAGCCCGTCTTTTCATCGGGCAGGTTCAAAAGCGCCGCTGGGTTAGGACAGACCACGCCCCAGAGATACATCTCGTCAGGGTCCGCAACACCGGGCCAATCGCCGCCCATCCCGTCTGTCGTAAGCGCGAGCTGAAAGTGCACATGCGGCGCCCAACCGCCCGATTGGGTCTTGTCTCCCAGATGCGCCAGCAGCGCGCCCTTTGGGAAAATGTCCCCAACGGAGAGCCGCTCGCATATCTCGGGGTTGAGATGGCCATAAAGCGTATAAAACTTGTCGCCGGCAGGAGTGGCGTGTTCAAGGATGACGACGCCACCATAATCGAGGTGTGCCGGTCGGTATTCCACAACATGCACCCTCCCCGCGAGTGGCGCATAAATCTTTGTCTGCGCGGCAGCAAAGCCGTCCACAGCTATATGCACTGTGCGGCGGCTAGAGGCCTTCCAAGGCCCACGGCGAAAGAATGACGCCGTATAAATCAATCGCGGTTCGTTATAGTAGCCAAGCCAGATTCCGCCTTCGATGTCATACTCTGTGCCCACAACAGCCGCCTCCTCAAGCGGCAGATCAAACGGGTTGATCGGGCTTGCAGAGTTTTCGACCGACAACAAACCCATAGGCGCATCGCTCAGATCCTCGCCAAAGAGTGGCGCAAAATTTCCGCGTTCGCTTTCGATCCACGCCATGACGCGCGGGGCCGCCTCAACCACAGCCAAGCCACAGGCTGCCCGAAGCCGCGCGCGCAAAAGCCCCACGTCTTCCACCTCGCGCTCCAAAAAAGCCCAAGCAGGCGCTTGAGAAATCACTACATATGGGTCATCAGGCGTTTCTTTCGCCATCAGCGTCGAGTTGACCACGCTCACCGCAAGCCGCATCCGCAAAAGCGGCCAAAGCAAATCAAGTTCATCGCCCGTCAATGGATAGGCCTCATGATAGCCCGCCACAGCCGCCGCAAGCGCCTGTTCGGGCGCATCTTGATCAAGCACCAAATAGGCACAAGCAATCGCAAGGTCACAAATACGCGGGCTAGCGCACATATCGCCCAGATCAATCAGCCCCGTGACATGCGGCGCGGCTGTGAGAGAGCCACTCACCAAGATATTGTAATCATTGAGATCATTATGAATCGCCACCTGCGGCAGCGCTGTGAGCACTGGTAACAGCGCCTCATACTCAGCCAAAATCCCGCCAAGCAAAGCGCGCCGCGTAGGCTGCGTTATGGCGTCAAGCGCGTCTCTGATCCAGCCAGCCTGCATCAGGTTCCACTTGAAATCACGCGCCAAAGCGGGATGTGTAAAATCCGCCAAGGCAAGGTCCATCGCACCAAGCTTCGCGCCGACCTCAGCGACAAGCGCAAGCGTCTTGGGGAGGGTTTCGGCATAGACGCGCCCCTCACACTTCTCCAAAAGCCAGACAAGGCGCATATCTCCCTCTTCGTCTGAAACTTCTATGTAGTTTTCCCCTGAAGGTGTGTTCACAATATTGGGGACAGGAACGTTAGGTGCGCTCGCAGATATATGGCCAAAAGCCCCACACTGAAGCGCGACAAACTCCGCCTCACAACCCGGTCGCATGACCTTAAGCACATAAGCCTGCCCTTCTGTCTCAGCGAGGAAATTGAGATCATACTCGCCATCAAGCCGTGTCAGATCCGCCTCAATATCCCAAAGGGTCTTCAGTGCCGCCTGCCAATATGTGCTCATGATGCCTCCCCCAACTCAGTGATGACACGAGCAAACCACAGCCCTGCAGGCAGCGCCAGCCCTCGACATCAAAGACGTCGGATCGCACTCAACATTTCCGTTTGTCTTCTGCGCATTCTGCGGCAAAGCTGCCCAAAGAAATGACCTTACCAGCCCCGAAAGGCATCCCATGGATCGCGCCGAAATCGTTCACCAAAACTTTCTGACACGCCTCGCGGCTGGTGACTTTCCAAGCGGTAAGCCCGCAACAGACGCCCTCTCAAAGGCAGAGGCCGTCAGCCTCTTTCGCACCCAATGCCTCAGCCGCGCACTCGACCGTACCAGCCGTGCCATGCAAAAGGCGGGCCAAGGCTTTTACACGATCGGCTCCTCAGGTCACGAGGGCATGGCTGCCGTCGCCGCAGCCCTGCGTCCTGGTGATATGGCCTTTCTGCACTACCGCGACGCAGCCTTTCAGCTTGGCCGCGCTGAGCAAGTGCCCGGCCAATCCGCGCTCTGGGATATGCTCTTGTCTTTTGCTTGTTCCTCGGAAGACCCGATCTCAGGCGGGCGTCACAAGGTTCTCGGCTCGCGCGCCCTTATGATACCGCCACAGACCTCGACCATCGCCAGCCACCTGCCCAAAGCCGTCGGCGCGGCATATAGCGTGGGTCTGGCGCGCCGCCACCCTCCGGAGCATCGGCTTTTGCCCGAGGACGCGATTGTCGCCTGCTCCTTTGGCGATGCCTCCGCCAATCACTCCACAGCTCAAGGCGCTTTCAATACAGCGGGCTGGGCCTCTTATCAGTCCAGTCCCCTGCCGCTGCTCTTTATCTGTGAAGACAACGGCATCGGCATCTCGACACCAACCCCCGACGGCTGGATCGCCGCCAGCTTTCAAAGCCGCCCCGGACTCAAATATTTCCACGGCGACGCGCTTGATATCTATGACGCCTATACCGCAGCCCAGCGCGCCGCCGACTACGTGCGCAGCCGACGCAAGCCTGCTTTCCTGCATCTGCGCACCGTTCGCCTTTATGGTCACGCAGGGGCCGATATGCCCACAAGCTATATGTCCAAAAGTGCGGTTGAAGCCGAAGAAGCCAATGATCCGTTGCTTCACTCTGTGCGCCTTCTAACAGACGCAGGCGCGCTTACCCCATCAGACGCGCTTGAGATATACACAGAAACTCTGGAACGCGTTACGCGCACCGCCGCAGAAGCCGTCCAGCGCCCGCGCCTTGCAACAGCCCGCGAGGTCATGGCCTCAATTGTCCCACCAAAGCGTGCCGTAACTCCAAGCAACGGCCCCAGCGCCGAGACCCGTGCTGCAACTTTTGGCAGCGACATAAGCGCAATGGACAAACCACAGCCCATGTCCCGCCTCATCAATTGGGCGTTGAATGACCTGATGCTCGCCCATGAAGAGATTGTGCTCTGCGGTGAAGATGTCGGGCGCAAAGGCGGCGTCTATGGCGTCACCCAGCGGCTGCAACAGCGCTTTGGCGAAGACCGTGTCATTGATACTTTACTCGATGAGCAATCCATTATCGGCCTCGCCATCGGAATGGCCCAGAACGGTTTTATCCCTGTCCCCGAAATTCAGTTTCTTGCCTATTTACATAACGCAGAAGACCAATTGCGCGGCGAAGCAGCCACGCTGCCGTTCTTCTCCAACGGCCAGTTCACGAACCCGATGGTGCTCCGTATCGCTGGGCTTGGCTATCAAAAGGGTTTTGGAGGGCACTTTCACAACGACAACTCGATCGCCGTATTGCGCGATATCCCAGGTGTAATCATCGCCTGCCCCTCAACAGGCGCGGACGCGGCAATGATGCTGCGGGAATGCGTTCGCCTTGCGCGCGAAGAGCAGCGCGTGGTTGTGTTTCTCGAACCAATCGCGCTCTACCCCATGCGGGACTTGCAAACCGATGGCGATAACGCATGGATGTGCAGCTACCCTCCTCCAGACGAGAGCATCGCCTTCGGGCAGATCGGCCAGCACGGCGCAGGAACCGACCTTGCTATTGTGACCTTCGGCAACGGTCATTACCTCTCGCGCAAGGCCGAAGCTGATTTGCGCGCCAAGGGCATCGATCTCAGGATCATTGACCTGCGCTGGCTTGCTCCTCTGCCCGAAGAGGCGCTGCTTTCGGCCGCCAAAGACTGCAAAAACGTTCTGATCGTTGACGAATGCCGCCGTACAGGCGGCCAAGCCGAGGCCCTCATGGCGCTCTTTGCAGAGGCGGGCCAACGTCGCCTCGCCCGTGTCACCGCGCAAGACAGCTTCATTGCCACAGGCCCCGCCTATGGCGCAACCTTGCCCGATGAAGCCCAAATCATTGCCGCGGCAGAGGCTCTTGTCCTATGAAGCGGGCGGTGGTCATCTGCCCGGGACGCGGAACCTATAACAAGCCCGAACTGGGAAGCCTGATGCGGCTCAACCCCGACAAGACCGAACTGTTTGAGAGTTTTGACACAATCCGCCGCACCAACAGTCAAGAGACACTGACAGAGCTTGACGGGGCGGCTAGCTATTCTATCGCCAAACATACCCGCGGTGACAACGCATCCGCACTAATCTACGCCGCCAGCTACGCCGACTTCCTCTCGCTCAAAGACATTGACGTCGTCGCCGTCACTGGAAACTCAATGGGCTGGTACTCCGCGCTCGCTTGCGCAGGCGCGTTGAGCGCGGATCAGGGCTTTCGCCTCGTCAACACGATGGGTCAGTTGATGCAGGATAGCCTCATTGGCGGACAGCTTGTCTACCCGATCACAGACGACACATGGCAGCCAGACACCACCCGGCGCACAGAGGTGATCCACCTCATGACAGAGATCGCGCAGAAAGCCGGACATAAGCTCGCGCTCTCGATTGACTTGGGAGGAATGCTTGTCCTCGCTGGCAATGAAGCGGGCCTAACCGCCTTTATGAAACAGGCTAAACGACAGGGGCAATTCCCACTCCGCCTGCACAACCACGCAGCCTTTCATACGGTGCTGCAAGAGCCCGTTGCACGCGCGGCCCAACACCGCTTTGACCCTGCGATGTTTGCACAGCCTAATATCCCCATGATTGACGGACGTGGCGCGATCTGGTGGCCCCACGCGACAGACACAGACGCGCTCTATAACTACACCCTAGGCGATCAAATCACCGCACCCTATAATTTTGCAAAAGCGGTCACAATCGCCGCTCGCGAATTTGCGCCTGACCTCTTCATCGTCTTGGGCCCCGGAACAACCCTCGGCGGCGCCGTCGCTCAGTCCCTTATTGCCGCTGGATGGCAAGGCATGGGGTCAAAATCAGACTTCCAAATCCGTCAAAGCCAAGCCACCCTGCTCACAGCAATGGGACGCGCTGACCAACGGAATCAGGTCGCAACCTAAATCCGCAGCGCCACGTGAAATCCAGCCATAAATTGAAAGGTAATGGCGGTGCTGTCAGACGAATGCGAACTCGTCTCAGTTTCCCGGTATCGGCAATCTTTTAGGCTGCGCAGATGCAGCGCCCCTCGGCAAGAGCGGCGGTGCGGTTGAGCTTGAAATTTGATCGGCTGTAGAGATGTCGTTCCTGATTGAAATGGTTGTGGACTGAGGCGTGGACAGCAACGAATTTCTGCAAGGTTCGCATGCGCCTGAAGCGGATCATTGCCCGTTCTCTTCGTCGAAATGGCTGATGTGAATTCTCGGGGAGATTGTTGAGCCAGCGGCCCGTTTCCTGTTTGTCGGCGCTGCCGATGACCTTCATCGCCGCACCATAAGATCGCAGCTTGTCGGTCATGAAAATTTGCAG
>NZ_JAQWYD010000040.1:0-18451 GCF_029254145.1 Lentibacter sp. | reverse complement strand
GACATGATCGAGCTGCACGCGGCGCATGGGTATCTTATTTCGTCGTTTATCTCGCCTATGTCGAATGTGCGCGCAGATGCCTATGGCGGAAGTTTGGAAAACCGTATGCGCTATCCTCTCGAAGTGTTTGAGGCGATGCGAGCTGTCTGGCCCAAGGGCAAGCCCATGTCTGTGCGTATCTCCGCCAACGACTGGCTGGGCGAGGCGGGCGTGACTCCTGACGAGGCTGTGCAGATTGCCGCGATGTTTAAGGCGGCGGGGGCGGACCTTATCGACGTTTCTGCAGGGCAGACGAGCGTTGATGCAAGGCCGGTTTACGGGCGCATGTTTCAGACGCCATTCTCAGACCGTATCCGCAACGAAGCTGGAGTGGCGACCATGGCGGTGGGCAATATTTATGAGGCCGATCACGCCAACTCCATCCTGATGGCAGGGCGGGCCGACCTTGTCGCCGTGGGCCGCCCACACTTGGCAAACCCTTATTGGACACTTCACGAGGGAGCCAAGATTGGTGATCGCGAGGGGCATTGGCCCCTGCCCTATGATGCGGGCTGCGAGCAACTTTGGCGGCTGGCGGACCGCGAAGCAAAAATGGTAGGCAAGATATGAGGCGGGTTCTTGTGACGGGTGGCGGCTCTGGCATAGGCCGCGGCATTGCGCGGGCCTTTGCGGAGGCGAGCGAGGCTGTGACAATCGTCGGGCGACGCGAAGAGGCTTTGCACGAGACAGACGGCGGACGCGGGATGCACTGCGTTGTTGCAGACGTCACCAACGAGGCTGCTGTCGAGGCGCTGTTCACCAAAGGCTTTGATGTGGTTGTAGCCAATGCGGGCGTGGGCCGCGCCGCGCCTTTGGCCGAGGTGAGCCTTGAGGAGTGGAACGAGACGCTAGCTGTGAACCTCACAGGGACGTTTCTGACCTTTCGCGCAGCTTTGCGCAGCGGGATGCCCGAAGGCGGGCGGCTGATTGCTGTGGCCTCGACACAGGCCCTTAAAGGGGGCGGGCGCATCGCGGCTTATGCAGCATCAAAGCACGGCGTCTTGGGGCTGGTGCGCTCTGTTGCGCAGGAAGTGGCCAAGAAGGGCATCACCTGCAATGCGATTTGCCCCGGATTTGTCGACACGCCGATGGCGGACGCGGCTGTGCAAAATGTGATGGAGGCCCGCGGGCTCGAGCGGGCAGCGGCGGAAAAGATGGTTGTTTCGGGAAACCCTGTGGGGCGGATCATCGCTGTCGACGAGGTGGCAAGCGCGGCGCTTTATTTGGCCTCCAAGGGTGCGGCGATGGTCAATGGCCATGCGCTTTCAGTTTCGGGGGGAGAGATATGAGCCTTGATACGACAGGGAGCAAGTCGCGGCTCAGGCTGTGGCTGAGGCTGCTTAAGGCATCAAAGCTGATCGAGACCGAGCTGCGCGAGCGGATGCGGCGCGAGCTTGATACCACCTTGCCGCGCTTTGACGTTATGGCGGCGCTGAGCCGCAACCCTGCGGGGCTGAAGATGTCGGAGCTGTCTGGCGTGCTTAAAGTCTCGAACGGGAATGTCACCGGGATTGTCGAGCGCCTTGTTGAGGAAGGCTTTGTGAGGCGTGACGCTGTGAAAGGCGACAGGCGCGCTTTTTTGGCGCGTCTGACCGAGGAGGGGCATGCGGAATTTGAGCGCCAAGCGGGCGCACATGAAGGCTGGATTGACGGACTTTTGTGCGACGTGGACCCAAAACGCGCCGAGCGGCTGTCTGTGCTTTTGGCTGAAGTCGCAGCACATCTGGAAGATGGGAAAGCACCATGAGAACTGATGTGAAGCACTTTAAATGCAAGGTGAAAGACGGGGTCGCCACCGTGGCGCTTGACCGGCCCGAGCGCAAGAACCCCTTGACCTTTGAAAGCTATGCCGAGCTGCGCGACTGGTTTCGCGATCTTGTTTATGATGACGAGGTGAAGGTTGTTATCTTTGCCTCCAACGGCGGCAACTTCAGCTCGGGCGGGGATGTGCACGACATTATCGGGCCGCTCACCAAAATGAGCATGAAGGAGCTTCTCAACTTCACCCGCATGACGGGCGACCTTGTGAAGGCGATTGTGAATTGCGGGCGGCCTGTGATTGCGGCGATTGATGGTGTGTGCGTGGGCGCGGGCGCCATCATTGCTATGGCATCTGATCTGCGTATTGCCACGCCCGAAGCCAAGGTGGGCTTTCTGTTTACCCGCGTGGGGCTTGCGGGCTGTGACATGGGCGCTTGCGCGATTTTGCCAAGGATTATCGGGCAAGGGCGCGCGGCGGAGCTGCTTTATACGGGGCGCAGCATGAGCGCTGAAGAGGGCGCAGCCTGGGGCTTTCACAACAAGCTGGTGGCGGCAGATCAACTTGACGCAGAGGCGCAGGAGTGGGCCACGCGACTCGCTGCGGGGCCGAATTTTGGGCATATGATGACCAAGACGATGCTGGCGCAGGAGTGGTCCATGTCGATCGAGCAGGCGATTGAGGCGGAGGCGCAAGCGCAGGCGATCTGCATGCAAACGGGTGATTTTGAGCGGGCGTATAAAGCGTTTGTTGCCAAAGAGCGCCCTATGTTTGAGGGCAACTGATGGCAGACACGAGCTTCCTTGACTGGCCGTTTTTTGAGCCCCGCCACCGCGAATTGGCCGAACGTTTGGACGCGTGGGCAGCGGCCGAGCTTGGCGGGACCGATCACAGCGATGTGGATGCGGCCTGCCATGAACTGGTCACAGCTTTGGGCCGCGATGGGTGGCTGAAGCACTCGGGCGCCGGGGGCGGCGAGCGGCTTGATGTGCGCACGCTATGCCTTATCCGCGAAACACTTGCGCGCCATGATGGGCTGGCGGACTTTGCCTTTGCGATGCAGGGCTTGGGCACGGGGGCGATCAGCCTCTTCGGCAGCCCTGAGCAGCAGGCCGAGTGGCTGCCGCTGACGCAGTCAGGCAAGGCGATTTCGGCCTTTGCTTTAACAGAGCCGCAGTCGGGATCGGATGTGGCGAACGCGACGATGACGGCTGTGGAAGACGGCGAGCATTTCGTTCTCAATGGCGAGAAGACCTGGATTTCCAACGGCGGGATTGCCGATGTTTACACACTGTTTGCCCGTACGGGCGAGGCCGAAGGCGCACGGGGGCTGAGCGCTTTTATTGTGCCTGCGGGACTGAAAGGATTTGAAATCACCGAGCGGCAGCAAGTGATTGCACCGCATCCGCTGGCAACACTGCGCTTCACCGATTGTCGCATTCCAAAGACGGCCTTGATTGGCGCGCGCGGGGCTGGCTTCAAGATTGCCATGTCTGTCCTAGATGTCTTCCGCTCGACTGTTGCGGCGGCTGCGCTTGGCTTTGCAAGGCGCGCGCTTGACGAGACTTTGGCGCGGGTGAGTGCCCGGCAGGTGCAGGGCGCTCCGCTGTTTGAGCTGCAGATGGTGCAAGGGCATATCGCGGATATGGCTGTGGACGTGGACGCCAGCGCGCTGCTCATTTACCGCGCAGCTTGGGCCAAAGACAGCGGTGCGGCACGGGTGACCCGAGAGGCGGCGATGGCCAAGCTCTTCTCCACTGATCAGGCGCAACTTGTGATTGACCGAGCGGTACAGCTACACGGGGGCGACGGCGTGCGCCACGGACAAAAAGTCGAAGAGCTTTACCGCGATATCAGGGCCCTGCGGATTTATGAGGGCGCGAGTGACGTGCAGCGTGTTGTGATCGCGCGGCAGACTATGGGAGCCTTTCTGGGAGGGACGTGATGCTTGGACTTTCAGCACATGAGGACACTTTCGCACGCGACAGCCTGCCTGCGCCCGAGCTTTGGCCCGACTTCAAGCTTGAGGGGTTTGACTACCCCGAGCGGCTCAACGCGGGATACGAACTGACCGATGCAATGGTTGGCAAAGGGTTCGGAGACCATACCGCCCTGATCGGAAACGGGCGACAGCGGACCTATAAGGAGCTGGCCGACTGGACCAACCGCCTTGCCCACGTGCTTGTCGAGGAGCTTGGTGTGCGGCCGGGGAACCGCGTCCTTATCCGCTCGGCAAACAACCCAGCCATGGTGGCTTGCTGGCTTGCCGCGACAAAGGCTGGCGCTGTTGTGATCAACACCATGCCGATGCTGCGCGCGGGGGAGCTTGGGCAGATTGTTGACAAGGCGGAAGTTGAATTTGCGCTCTGTGACATGCGGCTAATGGAGGAGATGGAGGCCTGTGCGGCGGGGAGTCGCTTCTTGAAGCGTGTTGTCGGCTTTGACGGGACATCCAACTACGAGGCCGAGCTTGACCGCCTCGCCCTTGAGAAGCCAGTGCGTTTTGAGAGTGTGCAAACGGGGCGGGACGACGTGGCCTTGCTTGGTTTTACTTCGGGCACAACGGGCGAGCCGAAAGCGACGATGCACTTTCACCGCGACTTGCTGATCATTGCGGATGGTTATGCGAAAGAGGTGCTGGGTGTCGTGCCTGAGGATGTGTTCATCGGCTCGCCGCCTTTGGCCTTTACCTTCGGGCTAGGGGGGCTAGCAGTCTTTCCCTTACGCTTTGGAGCCACCGCGACTTTGCTTGAAAATGCGAGCCCGCCGAGCCTCATCGAGATTATCCAGAAATATAAGGCGACTGTTTGTTTTACCGCGCCGACGGCTTACCGCGCCATGCTTCGGGCTATGGAGGAAGGGGCGGACTTGAGCAGCCTGCGCGCGGCTGTGTCAGCGGGCGAGACCCTGCCTGCGCCTGTTTACGATGAGTGGATCGCGAAGACGGGCAAGCCAATGCTTGACGGGATCGGCGCGACGGAGATGTTGCATATCTTTATCAGCAACCGTTTTAACGACCATCGTCCTGCCTGCACCGGAAAACCGGTGACTGGATATGAAGTCAGGATCATCAATGACGAGGGCGAGGACGTGCCTCTTGGAGAGGTCGGGCGGCTGGCGGTGCGCGGGCCGACAGGCTGCCGCTATCTGGCGGATGATCGCCAACGCGCCTATGTGCGGGACGGCTGGAACGTCACTGGCGACAGCTTCATGATGGACGCGGAGGGCTATCTGCATTTTGCGGCACGCAATGATGATATGATCCTCTCGTCGGGCTATAATATTGCTAGCCCCGAAGTGGAGGCCGCGCTGTTGAGCCATGCGGCTGTTGTGGAGTGCGGCGTGATTGGCGCGCCTGATGAGGACCGTGGCGCTATTGTTGAGGCGCATGTTGTTTTGGCAGAAGGATGGGCGGCGGACGAGATCACGAAGAAGGCGCTGCAAGACCATGTGAAGGCGAAGATTGCGCCCTATAAATACCCTCGATCTGTTGTGTTTATCGACGCGTTGCCAAAGACGCAGACTGGCAAGATCCAGCGGTTCCGCTTGCGGGCGGGAGGCTGAGGGCGTGGAGTTTCAGTTCAGACAAAAGGTACTGTTCAAGCATTGCGACCCTGCCGGAATTGTTTTTTATCCGCGTTATTTCGAGATCATCAACGACTGTGTCGAGGCGTTTTTTGACGAGGTATTGGGCTGGCCTTTTGAGACCCAGCTCAAGGACGGCGGCGTGCCGACTGTGCAGATTTCAACCGAGTTCAAAGCGCCGAACAGGCATGGCGACTGGCTGGTGCTTGAGCTGTACGTTGCAAAGCTGGGGCGTACTTCTATGAGCCTTGAGATTGCGGCAAGCACTGAGGGTGCGGCGCGATTTGAGGTGAAACAGACACTGGTTTGTGTGGACAAGACGGGCAAGCCGTGCGTTTGGCCAGAGGCGATACGGGACGTGCTGAAAGCGAAAGGGACGGAACAATGAGCCACAAAGTTATCCAACCTGAGGGATGGGCTGCGGCCAAGGGCTATGCCAACGGGATCCTGACTAAAGACGGCACGCTTTATGTGGGCGGGCAGATCGGCTGGACAGCGGAGCAGCGCTTTGAGAGCCACGACTTTATTGGCCAGATGGACCAGGCTTTGCGCAACATCATGGATGTGGTGACTGCGGCGGGTGGCGTGGCAGAAGATATCACGCGGCTGACATGGTATGTCACCGACAATGCGGAATACTTGGCGCGGCAAAGCGAGGTGGGCGCGGTCTATCGCACGGTTCTGGGGCGGCATTTTCCGGCGATGACCATGGTTGTGGTGGCAGGGCTGGTCGAGGACGAGGCGCTTCTGGAGATCGAGGCGACAGCGGTGATCAGCGCGTGAGGATACCATCGCAGATGAAGGTGACGTGGCCTTCTATGTAGCACTCAAGAGCGATCGGCTCGAGCTCCTGAAAGGTGAGATGCCAGATTGCGGCGAGCATGATGGGCGAAATGACAAGCTTCATGTCGTAGTCCATCACATCGGGCCGTAACTCTCCACGGGCGAGGCCCTGCTTGAGGACGGAATTGAGCATGGTCATCGCCGCCTTGAGAGCGGTGTCATGATAGCGCGCGAGGAGTTGAGGGAACTGCGCCCCCTCGGCCACGAGAACCTTAAGCAGCACCAAAGCCTCGGACTTCACAATGCGCCTGTAGAGCAGCGTGAGCATCTCGTGAAAGACCTCCCGGAAGGGGCCAGAGGACAGCGCGGCCCCCTGCCCCGCGGCATTGAAAGCCTCGCTGAGCCGCGCCTCAAAGGCGGCCGATATAAGCGCTTCCTTATCGGAATAGTAGAGATAGATCGTGGAGCGCGCGATGCCTGCGCGTGCAGCGATGCTCGCCATGGAGGCGGCGGAATATCCGACCTCAGCAAACTCAGCCAGCGCTGCATCGATGATCTCTTCGGGGCGGGCGTCTTTGCGACGGGTGCGCTTCACATTCGGCATTTCGCATCTCTTGGCTTGCAGTTTCTTCAGTTAATGACATATATGTCAGTAAGTGAGTTTTGCCAAGGCTAATGATATGAGTGACAAGACAGATACAACGCCAGAGATGCCCCTGAAAGACAATGGGATTGGCGCAAGTGGCGCTATCCTTGCGACCCAGACAAGCGGGTTGGGCTGGAGAATCTTCCCGCTGCTTCTGGTGACGTTTTTTATGGGTGGAGTCACAGGTCTTTACTTCCAGCCGCCCGGCATGAAGGCCTTTTTCGGCCTCACAGGGCTTGAGCCAGGCGGCGGGACAGAAACGCCGATCGCCGTGGCGATGGCGCAGGTTCAGGCGCAAGAGCAGGTCGCTGTTGTCAGCGAAGGCGATATCGTCGCGCTTGGGCGGGTCTTGCCAGACGGCGACGTCTTAGCTGTGGCCACGCCTTATGGCGCGTCTGATGCGCGGATACAGGAGATACGTGTCAGCGAAGGCGAAACTGTGAAGCGCGGCGATGTGCTGGCTGTGCTCGACAACCAGAGCCAGCTTGAAAACGCACTCAACACCGCCAAGGCAACCTTACGGGTTAAGGAAGCGGCCTTGCTGCAAAGCCAAGAGACCATCCGCGCAAGCCGAGAAGAAGCGCAGGCCAACCTTGAGCGCGCCTTGGCAACGGCCGAGCAGGCACAAAGTGAGCTTGACCGCCTAACACCCCTCGCAGAGCGCGGCGTCGCCACGCAGGCGGCACTTGATACAGCCACGGCACGCGCGGATGAAGCCAAGCGCGACGTGGAACGCAACCGTGCGACGCTATCTCGCTATGAGGCAGGTTCTGGTGCTGTGCAGGCTGATATTGCTGTGGCCGAGGCCAACCTTGAGGCTTCGCGCGTGGATGTGAGCCGTGCCAAAAGCGACATGGAGCGCGCCCTTGTGCGGGCGCCAATTGATGGAATGATCCTCGCGCTCAATAGCCAAGTTGGCGAAAAGCCCGCCAACGAAGGCCTTGTCGAGCTTGGCGACACAAGCCAGATGATGGTGGAAGCCGAGGTGTATCAGACCATGATCGGGCGGGTCGCGATTGGCGATCCTGTCACGGTTTCTGCAAAGGCTTTGGACGGCGATCTCACGGGTGTTGTGAGCGCGATCGGGCTTGAGATAGGTCGGCAGTCGATCACATCGGACGACCCAGCCGCAAACACCGATGCGCGGGTTGTTGATGTGATTGTTAAGCTTGATGCGGCCTCGTCAGAAAAGGCTAAGCGGCTTACCAACCTTGAGACAATTGTGCGGATTGATGCGGGACGGCTGGAAACAGGACAGGGCGAATGAGCAAGCTGCTTGAGCGCCTGCTGGGGCGGCTGCCTGTCGGCTGGCTCCAGCTTACCCATTCGCGGGCGCGATTTGCGGCGGCTGTCGCGGGGGTCGCGTTTGCGAATTTGTTGGTCTTCATGCAGCTTGGCATCATGGGTGCGATGAGCACCGCGACGCTTGCGCCATACAACTTCCTTGACGCCGACATCATGATTTCAGCGGAAGACGCCAACACACTGACCGACGGGAGCAATGTTGCGCGGGCGCGCTTTTTCCAGGCGATGACTGTTGCTGGCGTCGAAAGCGGCGCGCCTTTGTTTGTCGGGATTTTGGAATTCAAGCTGCCGGACGGGACCAACTCGACCTTGCAGACCTTTGCGACTGAGGTGGCGGACCGCAACTTTCTGAGCGCTGAGATTGCGGCTCAGTTTTCGCGGCTGACGCAGGAAAACACGGCTCTGATTGACACCAAGACGCGCGGCGTTGATGCCTCAGTTTTTGCCGATCTGAAGGATGGCAAGCCGTTTGCCTTTGAAGTGAACGGGCAAACGCTCACGGCAATTGGCACGCTAGAGCTTGGTGGCGGGTTTTCCGCAGACGGGACATTGTTTGTCTCGGACCAGACTTTTCTTCGCTTTTTTGGCAAGCGTAGTAGCGGCGCGCCAAACCATGTTTTGCTCAAAGTCGCGGACGGGGTTTCGCCTCAGGTGGTTGCCGAGCGCTTGCGCAGCATTCTGCCAGCCGCCTCTGTGCAGGTGAACACGCTGGCGGAGTACAAGGTGGCGGACCTTGCCTATCAGTCGCTTGAGCGGCCCACAGGCATCATCTTCGGGTTCGGGGTTTTGATCGGGATTATCGTCGGGATTGTGATTGTCTACCAAGTGCTCTCAACAGATGTGGCCGACCACCTCAAGGAATACGCAACCTTCAAAGCGATGGGCTATGAGCACCGCTTTTTCCTTGGCATCGTTCTGGAAGAGGCAGGCATTCTGGCCGTGTTCGGGTTTATTCCCGGTTTCATTGTTTCGATGGGGCTTTATGCAGGGCTCTCGGCAGTGACGAGCCTGCCTGTCTATATGGACGGGACGCGGCCCTTTATGGTTTTCTTCGGAACGCTGGCGGCCTGCGCGCTGTCTGGTGCGATTGCCACGCGCCGCTTGGCGGCGGCAGATCCAGCGGATTTGTTCTGATGACTGATATGGCCATTCAAACTCAGGCGCTTGACCACTTCTTTGGAGAAGGCGAAGCGCGCAAACAGGCGATCTTTGATGTGAACCTAGAGATCGAGCGCGGCAAGCTCACGATCCTTATGGGCCCATCTGGCTCTGGCAAGACAACGCTGCTCACGCTGATGGGCTGTTTACGGCATGTGCAGAGCGGAAGCGTGACCCTGCTTGAGCGCGAACTCAAGGGTGCAGGCGAGGCCGAGCTGGTGCGCTTGCGCCGCCGTCTTGGGTTTATCTTTCAGGCACATAACCTGCACGAAAGCCTCACTGCGACAGAGAATGTCTTGATGGGGCTGCAAGTCCACGGCAAAGGAAACGCGGCCAAGCAAATAGCGGCGGCGCATCATATGCTCAGGCTAGTTGGACTTGAGGATAGGCTCGACTACTTACCAGGCAATTTGTCAGGCGGCCAAAAGCAGCGGGTCGCCGTGGCGCGCGCTTGTCTCCAACCCTGATGTGATCTTTGCGGACGAGCCAATGGCGGCGCTTGATAAAGTCTCAGGGCGCAATGTTGTGGATATGCTGAAGACCATGGGCCGCGAGCGCGGCACAACCACTGTCATGGTCACACATGACAACCGCATTCTGGAGCTTGCCGACAGGATCATCACCCTCGAAGAAGGCCGCGTTGTGAGCGATGTGCGGCCCTAGGCGCCCAAGGTGGGCGCCTGAGGATCAGGGGATCAGGAACAATGTGATCGCTGGGAAGAGTACAAGGATCACAACCCGTACCAGATCGGAGCCGACAAACCACATTACGGCGCTATAGGTGTCGCGCATAGGCGTTGTCTTATCCATTGCGTTGATGATGAAGAGGTTCATGCCAACAGGTGGTGTGATAAGCCCGACTTCGACAACGATCAACACGAGGATCCCGAACCAGATCGCCACATGCTCCGGTGTCATGCCGAAATCAAGCTGGCTGATCACAGGAAAGAAAATCGGGATGGTCAGCAGGATCATCGAGAGGCTGTCCATGAGGCAGCCAAAGACGAGGTAAAACGCCAGCACGATGATCAGCACCGTCCACGCGCTATAGCCTTGGCCGACCACCCAAGAAGAAAGCTCCTGCGGCACTTGGGAAAGGGCAAGAAAGCCGTTGTAGAGCGCAGCACCGAGAACGATGAAGAAGATCATGCCCGTGGCTGTCGCTGTGGCGATGATGCTTTCTTTGAACACGCTCCACGTCATATTGCCCGAAACGAGCGCGATGAGGCCTGTGCCTGCCGCGCCAATCGCAGCACCTTCTGTGGGCGTGAACCAGCCCGCATAGATGCCGCCAACAACGAGGCCGAAAACAACCAGCACGGGCCAGACATCCAGCAGCGCGCGCCAGCGCTCGGCCATCGGCACGGGCTCGCGCGTACCTGCAGCATCAGGGTAGACGCGCACATAAATCGAAATCGTGACGATATAGCCGAGGGCTGCGAGAATCCCCGGAATAAAGGCCGCGAGGAAAAGCTTTGCAATGTTTTGCTCGGTCAGGATCGCATAGATCACGAGGATGACAGATGGTGGAATAAGAATGCCAAGTGTCCCGCCAGCGGCGAGCGTGGCTGTCGAGAAGCCGCCCGAGTAGCCGTAGCGGCGCAGCTCTGGCAAGGCGACGCGGCTCATTGTGGCGGCTGTCGCGAGCGACGAACCACAGATTGAGCCGAAGCCTGCGCAGGCCCCAACGGCCGCCATGGCCACGCCGCCTTTGCGGTGACCAAGAAAGCTTTCGGCTGCCTTGAACAGCGCTTGGGACATGCCAGAGAGCGTTGCGAACTGGCCCATAAGGAGGAACATCGGAATGATCGTCAGAGAGTAAGACGAGAAGGTGCCGTATGTCTCCGTTTTGAGACGGGACATGAACATGTTGGTATCACCTGTGGCAAACCAAAGGCCCCCGATACCTGCAAGCAACATGGCAAGCCCAATGGGCGCGCGCAGGAAGATCATCAGAAGGAGGACGGGGAAGGATAGAAAGCCCAGTTCAAGCATGCTCAATGGGAAGCTCCTTCGGAATGAGGCAGGTAAGCGCGGCCTGTGGCCAGCTCAGCGATGCGCGCCAAGGCACAATAGAGCGCGACAACACAGGCCGCGAGTGAAGCCACAAAGCTGGCGGCATAGGCCCACCAGATCGGGAACTGAAGCAGGAAGGTTGTCTCGTTGTATTGCATTTTGTCGAGCATACCGACGTAGAGGCGCGCAGCGATGAGCAGGATAACCACTGTCAGCACGACCTCCCAAAACGCCATCAGCACCTTATTGGCGCGCCGCGGGAGCGCCGAGGTAAAGATATCAACTGTGGCATGAGCGCCGTAGAGCTGGGTGATTGGGAGAAAGGCAAAAATGGCGAAGGCAACGCCAGCTTCAAGCAACTCAAAATCGCCAGTGATCGGACCAACACCCGTGCCGATCAGCCACTCGCCAAGAGCGCCGAGACTACCAGCGTGGCCTAGAGTGTTGAGGGCGCGGCCAAAAACGCTTATGAAGGTCAGTACGACCAACGCGGAGAGCACAAGCCCTCCGAGCACCGCCATGACACGGGCCAGTTGTGAAACGTATTTGAGCATGAGCCCCCCCGATATTCATATTTTCGACCAACCGGTCGAAAATACTTGTTGCGCGTATAACTACACAGAACCCTAGAGCGATCAAGTGCGTGTTTCTACTTATTTCGCTTTTCATGTCTGAGCTTACGCGCAAGCCCAGCGATCAGCGGGTCACTTCTGTTGGTTGAAAAATCGGCCCTTGAGCAGTGTTTTCATAAAACACACGGATGCCGAAAACGGTATTGAGCCGCTCGGGCGTGAGCACCTCTGCAGGCGACCCATCGGCAATGAGACGCCCTTGGGAGAGCATCAAGATCCGTGTGCAATGCCGTGCGGCGAGGCCGAGATCATGCAGAGAAACAATAACCGATTTGCCCTCGGCGGCGAGGGCTGCGAAGCTTTCCATTGTCCCAATCTGGTGGGCGGGGTCGAGGCCAGCGATTGGCTCGTCCACCATCAGAAGCGGTGTTTGCTGCGCCAAGGCACGGGCAATAAGCACGCGGGCCTGCTCGCCGCCAGACAGCTGGTTTGCGAGGCGGTCAGCGAAATCTGTAAGGTCCATTTCCGCGAGGGCCGCATCTACGGCGGCCTGATCTTCGGCACGCAGCTTCGTGCCGCGCGGAAGATGCGGGATACGGCCCAGCGCGACCACTGTTTCAACCGTCATAGGCCAAGCGATATCACGCGCTTGAGGGAGCCATGCCACGGCGCGGGCGCGCTCGGAGGGGGAAAGCGCCGTCAGGGAACTTGCGCCTTTGGCGGGCAAAAGGCCGAGTGCAGCGCGCATCAGCGTGGTCTTGCCCGCACCGTTGGGACCGATCAGACCGACACATTCGCCCGCCCCGATAGACACCGAAACGTTGTCCACTACAGGGCATTCACCGCGCAGAGCCGTCAGGCCGTCAAGGGAGAGAAGCGTGCTCATGACAGCTCCTTTCGGGTCTTGAAAATAAGATGCAAAAACAATGGCGCGCCAATGAGCGCCATGACGACCCCCAGCTTCAAATCCCGATCAGGCATGATCAGGCGCACAGCAATATCAGCCGCCAGAACCAGCGCTGCACCACCAAGCGCAGAAGCCCAGAGAAGCCGCGAGGGGCGACCGCCCACGAAGGGGCGCAGGATGTGCGGGACAACAAGCCCGACAAAGCCGATCGCCCCAGCGACAGCCGTCCCTGCGCCAACAACGCAGGAGACGCCGACAACCAGCTCCAGGCGTAGGCGGGACAAATTGATCCCCATGGAGCTGGCCGCATCTTCGCCCAGTGTAAGCCCATCAAGGCCGCGGCCCAATGTGCCGAGCAAAATCCAGCCCAGTGCCATAACAGGCAAGGCAAGAAAGACATGCAGCATCGAACGGTCCGCCAGTGAACCCATCATCCAGAAGACAATTTCATTGGCGGCATAGGGATTGGGCGAGAGGTTGAGCACGAGCGATATGAGCGCCCCCGCCATCGCAGAGATCGCAATCCCAGCGAGAATGAGTGTCATTGAGGCCCCTCGTGGACCGGCCAGCAAAAGCACAAGCAGCACGCCGACAAGAGCCGCTGCCAGCGCCGATAGCGGCAGCGCGAGTGCAAAGGCGGCTGCGAAGCCTGTTTGCAGCGAGAGCACAGCCCCAAGCGCCGCCGATGAGCTGACCCCGATGAGACCTGGCTCGGCCAAGGGATTGCGCAAGTAGCCCTGCATGGCGGCACCTGCAAGACCGAGCGAGGCTCCGATCATCACGGCAAGAAGCGCACGCGGGAGGCGAATTTCTCGCATCACCAATGTGAAGGGCGTTCCGTCGTCGGTCAGAAGGGAGGACAGGCTTTTGGCAAAGCTCGCTTCGGCAGGACCAATCGCCAGTGAAGCAGCAAAAAGCATCGCCACCAGAGCACCAAGAAGAAAAAGCAGACGCATCATGGGAACAGCGCCTCGCGTTTTGCAGCCAACTCATCGATGGCGCGCAAGACAAGTGGTGTGCCACACGCCCAGTCGCGGCTGACCATGCTCACGGGGGGGGCGCCGCCTGTGACAGCGCGCACAACAGAGTGCTGCGGCACCTCTTCGGCGCGGGAGGCCCCTGCGTAGGGGGTCGAGCTCATCACCAGATCTGGCGCGCTCATGGCAAGGAGTTCAAGCGGCATGCGGCCACCATAGTCGATGCCAAACTCGGAGGCGACATTGATAAAGCCTGCCGCCACAATCATTTCGTCGGGCAAGGTATGCGCACCAGACGTATAGCCGTTGGCCGCATAGCTGAGGGCACGGGGGCGCTGCTCTGGCGCATTGGCCTTCAGCCGTGCAAGCCCCGCCTCAAAGGCGGCCACAAGTTCGGCAGCGCGTGCCTCGCGGCCAAGCACAGCGCCCATCTCGCGCAGGCGCAGGGGCACATCTGCAAGCGAATTGGCGGGCGCAAAGCGCACAACACGCAGCCCCAAGCGTTCCAGCATTTCCACAGAAGCGCGGGCCGTATATGTGCCCGCCAAAACCAGATCGGGCTTCATCAGATAGATTTCTTCGGCGCGGGCGGAGTTGATATGAAAGGCGCCCGCCTCCTCAACCATCCCCGAAATACGCGGGTCAATCGCGAGGGCAGAGAGCGAATGAAGCTGGCCTTCCCCCGCGAGCAACATGGCAAGCTGATCGGTACAGACATTCATCGAGACAACCTTCTGAGGTGTCTCGCCATAGGCTGCTGCGCCAGTCACAAGGACCAGCGCAGCGGCGCTTATGAGCTTAGAAAGACGCACGAACGCCGAGGTAAAGCGCGCGATCGGAGGTGTTAAATCCGTTCACAGCTTCGTAATCCTCATCAAAGAGGTTTTCGATGCGCAAGTAGGCTTGTGTGCTATCATTGAATTGGTAGCTCACATGGGCGTTCACAGTCTTAAAGTCGGGCATGGGCGTACTGCCATTGTCCCGATCAAAACGGTCAGCAACATAGTTGACTCCAAGACCGCCTGCGAAGCCGTTGGCAAAATCACCGCTCACACCAATGTGCAAATCATGGCGTGGCACACGGCCTGCGCGCCCAGTGGGTCGGTAAGCATCCGTGTAGGTGTAAGCCCCTGTGAGCTCCCATGTGTCATTCAGCGCATAGGCTCCTGACAGTTCGAGGCCTTTGGATTTGAAGCTTGATTGAGCGTAGCAGTATCCTGGCGTTAACAAGTTGGTCGGCGTGGAACAGGTGCCCTCATAGATCAAATGGTTTTCCAGATCATTGTAGAAAGCTGTTGCGCGGACAAACCCAGCTTCGCCATAGGTTTTCTCAAGACCTAATTCAAAGGTAGTATTTTCTTCTGGGGCCAAAGCAACCGTGCTGTTGGCTGCGTTTGTTGTAGACTGAAACAAGCTCGGTGGCTTGTAACCTGTCGCGGCTTGAGCCCGCAAAATCACATCATCAGAAAAACGGTACGCGGCCGCAACGCGGCCAGTGGCTTGGCCGCCAAGATCACTGTGGTCATCATAACGCAAAGAGCCCGTGAGATCGAGCTTGTCACTGGCAGCGAACGCCACTTCAGCGTAAGCGCTATTGATATCGGCGCTCGCAGTGGCCGTTTCTTCAGCCATGTGATCAAGACCAAAGGTCCAAAGCGTTGTCTCATTTTCCTGAACGCTCGCTTTGTATCCGATTGTCTTGCGCTTTCCATCAAACTCTGTCGCAACAAGTGGGCTACCGGACCAATGGGTCGCATAGCTCACACGATCGATATCAAAATATGATGCAGAAATTTCGTGGGTCACCGCGCCAGTGTCAAACTCCCCAAACACACGCACGCCGAGAGTTTGGTTTTCATTCGTTTCATCATAAGGCGCACTGCCATCGCCACCAAATTCGTCAAAAGCACCCGCCGAATCGATATATAGCAGCGCCGCACCCACACGGGCAGTCTCTGTCAGCTCGTATTTTACAAAAAGGTTTGCGCGCGTCGCTTCGTAGCCGTCCGCTTCCGTACCAGAAGACGTCGCCGAAAACCCGTCGGTCTCAAACTTTGAAAGTGAAAAGCCCACTTCGGTGCGCTCGTCCATAAAGCCAAGGCCCAGTGAGGCGCTCTTTGTGCCATAGGCTCCGAACTCCACAGCGCTTTGACCAGAAAAGCCGTCCTTTGTCGGACGATATGAGGAAAGGTTCACGACACCACCTGCCGCATTGACACCAAAGCGGGCGGATTGACCGCCCTTGAGCACTTCGATCCGCGATAGACCACCCGTTGTGAGGCCGCCCCAGTTGTAGCCCGCACCCGTGCTGGCAGGATCAGAAATATCAATCCCATCCAGATACACAGGCACATATCCTGCGCCGAGGCCGCGAATACGAAGCGTTGTTTGTGCACCGACGCCGCCTGTGGCTGTGGTCGTCACCCCCGGCAATGTCGCAAGAATATCAGAAACGCTTGTCTCTGGCGCATCTGCGATTTCATCTTCGGTCACAACCTCGGTGGTTGTGCCAGAGCGCGACAACTCGGTGAGGATTTGGTTTGAAAACAACGTAATCTCGCCAAGATCAAACGCCTCTTGAGCGTAGGCAGGGGTATGGGAAATGAGCAAAGCCAGAGCGGCAGATGCCTTGAGTGTAGAGTACATTCTGGTCCTTCTCCTGCGCGATGCGCGCAAGTCATAGAGACGGGAGAAGACATGGCTCCCCCGTGGTTACAGCGAATGCCACCACGACGGAATGTCCGTTACCTATGCGCCCCTCGCACATCGGTAGGGTGAACATCCTGGCAGGTCTCCTGACTTGCGGGTCGGGGCTTGGCTGAACCTTCCCGCCCTTTTGGGGCAGTGGCTTATGTCAGCTTCGCTCGCCGCTTACAGTTGCGGGGGCAGTTGTGGATTGGGCCCAAGAGCCGCACCACATTCCCTATTCACCGGCAGATGCCGGACCAGAATGACGCAGTCCTATTACGACTCCTTCGTTTGCGTCAAGCACGCAGATCCGCGAGGAGCCAATTAACTTTTTCTTTCTAAAAATATCCACGGGGGGAGAGGCCGAAGGCCTAGGGGGCGCGTGCGCCCCCCCCTTCTCAAGCAAACCTGTGCGCGCAAAGCGCGCTCCGCTGGATCAGGTCTCTGCTTCAGTCAGCAGTCCAGCCGCCATCAATCAGCATAGAGCTACCCGTGACGAGGCTTGAGGCGGGTGAGGCGAGATAGAGCACCGCGCCCATGATGTCCTCCACCACACCAGTACGGCCCAGCTTAATCTTTTCTTCAATCCAAGCGACACGAGCGGGGTCAGCAAAAGTCGGCTCTGTCAACGGCGTTCGGATGAATGTCGGGCAGATCGTATTGATGCGGATACGGGACTTTCCCCATTCAATCGCCATTGCTTTGACCATGCCCTCAAGGCCAAATTTCGAGGCGCAATAGACCGCCCGATCGATCCCGCCGACGTGGCCCATCTGTGAGGAGATATGAATGATGCTCCCTTCAATGCCAGCATCTTGCATCGCCTTTGCAGCCCAAGCAGATAGAAAATATGCACCACGCAAATTGATGTTCATCACGGCATCAAAGTCACTTGGCTCTGTCTCGGTTGCGGGGGTGTGTTTGGCATATCCGGCCGCATTGACGATAATATCAAATGGCGCCTGCTCTGTGAGCGCTGCTTTAATGGCATCCAGATCGGAGATATCGATCGAGAGGGCCTCGGCAGAGAAGCCCTGCCCCGCCATCTCATCCACAGTCGATTGCAGCCGCCCCATGCCACGCGCGGAGCAGACAACATGCGCCCCCGCTTCGGCCAGCGCCACGGCGCAGCCTTGACCGATCCCCGAGGAGGCGCCTGTCACGAGAGCACGCTTGCCTGTCAGGTTCATCGAGGGCGTTTTGGGGAGGGTCATAGGCGCAATCCTTCGGGTTGTTTTTGGGCTTGGGTCGAAGAGCGGCTCATTCGGCCTGCTCGCGGTAGGGCGCGCCTTCACCATATGGCACATTGATGCCACCGTAACGGCGCACGCGGATGTTGCATTGCTCGGCGTGCCCGACAAAGCCTTCGAGCATGCAGAGGCGCGAGCCGTATTCGCCCACCATGGTTGCGGCCTCATCGGTGAGAACGCGCTGGTAGCTGTGGGTTTTGAGAAACTTGCCAACCCAGAGACCGCCCGTGTAGCGGCCTGCTTTCTTGGTCGGCAGCGTATGGTTTGTGCCGATGACTTTGTCGCCATTGGCGACATTGGTACGCGCACCAAGGAAGAGAGCGCCGTAGCATGTCATGTGCTCAAGGAACCAGTCGTCGCGGTCTGTCATGACTTGCACATGCTCGGAGGCGATATCATCGGCCACTGCGAGCATCTCATCATAGGTGTCGCAGACGATCACTTCGCCGTAGTCTTCCCAGCTTTTGCGCGCAGTGTCGGCGGTGGGCAGGATCGTAAGTATGCGCTCGACTTCAGCCATGGTGGCGCGGGCGAGCTTCTCGGAGTTGGTCAGCAAGACACAGGGTGAGTTATAGCCATGCTCGGCTTGGCCGACAAGGTCGGCTGCAACGATATCTGAATCTGCATGCGCGTCGGCCAGAATCAGGCTATCGGTTGGGCCTGCGATCATATCAATCCCAATGCGGCCAAAAAGCATACGTTTGGCTTCGGCAACGAATTGGTTTCCCGGCCCAACAAGAATATTAGCTTTGGGCAGCCCAAATAG
>NZ_JAQWYD010000038.1:0-12749 GCF_029254145.1 Lentibacter sp. | reverse complement strand
CCTTCACCCGTATTTTTCTTTCTAAAAATATCCTGGGGGTCTGGGGGCAAAGCCCCCAGCGGGTCGGATTTGCGAAGCAAATTCGAACCCTATTCCTGAATGCTCTCCAGATAAGCCAGAAGTGCCGCCAAAGGCCGCGGTGTGGGCGTAAACACGCCCTCCCCTGTCGCCACAGGAACGCTCGGGCCCTCAAGCAAAAGCCCGAATTCGGGCATCTCAACCGCCTCGGGCGCTTTCCGTTTGTAGCCGTCAATATAGCTCAGCACACGGTTTACAGGAAAGGCGCCGCCGTTGTCTCGCGTCAGACGCGTCAGATCGACAGGCGCAACCCTCAGATCCTGCGCAAGTGCCCCGTCACCCTTGCCGCCCGCGCCGTGGCACATTGCGCAATTTGCGTCATAGGCCGCTCGGCCCTCGCCCGCATCAGGCATCTCGGCCTCCATGCAGCCCGCAACAGCAACCGCCGCCAAACCTGTCAAAATATACCGCATCGGCTCGCCCCTGTATGGTTTTCTTCAGCCTAAAGAAACGCCCCTAGCGCTGCAAGCCTTCCAGATAGCGCACAAGCGCCACAAGGGCGCGCGGCGTGGCAATTTTCTGCCCGTTTTGCGTTTCCCACATTATATTTTCGCCCCTATCAATATCGGCAAAATCAGGCATCTCGCCAAAATGCCCCGGCCCGCCATACCCATGTATCTTGGCCAGCACATCATCAGACGGAAAAAGCCCGCCGTTCCGCTCCGCAATCAGCGTGAGATCGGCTGGCACCTGCTCAAGGTTGACGGCCGCCGCACCCGCGCCACGCGCATTCGCCCCGTGGCAGACCGCACAGTTTTGTGCAAACAGCGTGGCGCCACTCTTTGGTGGGCTCCCAAATCCGATCTCTTCAGTACAGCCCGCAAGCAGACCAAACGCCAAGAGCGAAGATATCAACATTTCACATTTCATCACCCGTCTCCTGTTTGAGGTACCATGCGCGCGCACTTAGCCGCTGCGCTTTGATCTGGATCATCCGTGCTCTCCGTGCCACTCTCCTTCAAACAGATACGAGACCCGCATGAGCCTGACACCCAAAGACGCCCAAACCATTTTTGATCAAGGTTTTGCCCCATGGGTTCGCGCACTTGATCTCTCGATCACCGCGATCAGCCCGGCTGGGGCCACGCTGGAAATGCCCATCACCCCGGATTTGACCCGCATGGGTGACGTGCTTTCCGGACAAGCCCTCGTCGCCCTCGCCGATACGGCGATGGTCTTTGCCTGCGCAGGCCTCTTTGGCGAGATGAAGCCTGTCGCCACAACCAACCTCGAAGTGCAGTTTCTGCGCGTAGGTCTCGGCGAGACGATCATCTGCGACGCCGAAATCGTCAAACCAGGGCGCAATCTGATCTTCACCCGCGCCACAATGCGCGCCGCCCCTTCGGGCAAAGATATCGCCACCGCCACCGCCACATTTTATCTCGCTTGAAAGACACCCAATGCACAGCACACCTGTCTATATCCTTATCATGCTCGCCGCAGGCTTCGGCATCCCCATGCTCGCAGCCCTCAACGCCAGCCTCGGGACACGCCTCGGCACGCCCTTCGCAGCTGGCGCCATTCTTTTTTGCGTCGCGCTGTCTGCGGCGGTGCTCATGCTCTTTCTCACAGGCAGCGCCAGCGCCCTTGCCAAAGCGCCCGCACAGCCCAAGCATTTGTTTCTCGCTGGGCTGCTTGTCGCTTTCTATGTGCTCTCTGTCACATGGGTTGCACCGCGCTTTGGCGTGGGAAACGCGGTCTTCTTTGTGCTGCTCGGTCAGCTCGCCTCGGCTGCGCTGATTGACCACTTCGGCCTCTTCGGCGCGCGCGTTTCTCCCCTTTCACTGACCCGTGCAGGCGGCATCGCCCTCATGGCCTCAGGCGTCTGGCTCACGCAGCAAGCCTAGCGTCGCAGGCAAAAGCCCTAGCCCGCCAAAGCCTCCATCTGCGCCCAGAAGGCTGGATCAACCTCAACAGTGTGCATCGCAACCTTGCCCTGCCCAGGCATCCGCGCGCCCTCGTCCTCTGCGACAGCCGCAGCCACTTGGGCAAGACGTGTGCCAAAAGCATCAGACCCTGCAGGATCAATCAAAAGATAATACTGTCCCAAATCATGCGGTGCGCCTGTCGGGGCTTTCAACGGCTTCACATCAACGCTCGCAAGACTCCCCGTCATGCCCGCCACCAAAAGCTCGGCCATCAGGCCAAAGCCCCAGCCCTTATAGCCGCCCATACTGACAAGCGAGCCGCCAAGCGCAGCTTCAGGATCCGTGGTCGGTTGCCCGTCCTTGTCCAAGGCCCAACCCTCGGGAATACTCTGCCCCGCCGCCTTCGCCATGGTAATTTTACCAAGCGCCACAGTGGTCGTGCTTTGATCAAACATCATCGCAACGCCGCCCGCTCCGTCCGGCACAGCAAAGGCCATTGGATTTGTTCCAATCACGCGGCTCTTCCCGCCAGGAGGTGCCACAATCGGCGACGCATTGGTCATCCCTATCCCGATCATCCCAGCACGCGCGATCTGCTCGGTGAAATAGCCAAGGCTTGTGCAGGTATGCGCATGCCCCACGGCCAAGCTTGCCACACCGCATTCGCGCGCAGCACTCAAGGCTTCAGGCAAAGCACGCGCAAAGGCGGGTTGTGCAAAGCCAAAGCGCGCATCCACATGTACAACGGCAGGCCGTACGCGGCGCACATCTGGCTCCACATCGCCTTTCACGCGCCCGCTCTCAAGCTGCTGACAATAGCTCTCCAGATAATACAGCCCGCAAATCTTGTTGCCAAAGCTCTCGGCGACTTTAACAGCATCTGCCACATGCGTAGCCACCCATGGCGCAGCCCCGTGGCGCAGCAAAGCCCGTTCGCTCAAGGCATAAATCTCGTCCAAGGTTTTCGCCATCATCGTCATTCCATCCCCAAAATTTCCAAGTCTTCTTTTCTTCAAAATACTTTGGAATGGCAAGATACCCGCCACTCAGGTCCGCACACACGCACAAAGCATCTTATGCAGGCACAAGCACGCCCGCTTCAAGACGAACACAGCGATCCATCCGCGCTGCCAACTCAAGGTTATGTGTCGCAATCAAGGCCGCAAGCCCCGTTTCCCGAGCAAGCGCCATCAGCGCAGCAAAAACCTGATCCGCGGTGGCAGGGTCAAGGTTTCCTGTCGGCTCATCCGCCAGCAACAGCCGCGGCGCATTTGCCAACGCACGACAAAACGCCACGCGCTGCTGCTCCCCCCCTGACATATCCGCAGGGCGATGACTGGCCCGCTCGTCCACGCCAACATGGCTCAAAAGCTCCAGCGCCCGCGCCTTGGCCGCAGCACGCGTGGCTCCGTTGGCCAGCTGCGGCAGCATGACATTCTCAAGCGCGCTGAATTCGGGCAAGAGGTGGTGGAACTGATAGACAAATCCAACATCCTCGCGCCGCACTCGCGTGCGCCGCCGGTCGCCCCGCCCTGTCATATCCTGCCCAGCGATCTCGACAATCCCCGCACTCGGAGCGTCCAAGAGCCCGGCAATGTGCAAAAGCGTGGACTTCCCAGCACCAGACGGCGCAACCAGCGCAACAATCTCGCCCGGCTCAATAGTCAGATCCGCCCCACGCAACACCCTTATCTCGCTCGGCTTGCCCGCGTTATAGGTCTTTTCAATTCCGCTCAGGCGCAACACAGGCTCACTCATAGCGCAACGCCTCCACAGGGTTCATCCTCGCCGCGCGCCTTGCTGGAAAGAGTGTCACAACAAAACTCAGCCCAAGACTCAGAGCCACAGCGCTCATAACATCGTTAAACTGCAATTTTGCAGGCAAAAACGAAATCCCGCGCACCGCAGGGTCCCAGATACCTCCCCCCGAGACCCCGTTCACAATCGCAAAGATCGGATCGATGTAAATCGCAAAGAGACAGCCGAGCAATACCCCGAGCGCCGTGCCAATGAGCCCAGTAAAGGCTCCACAGATAAAAAACACGCGCAGCACAGCCCCTTCCGTGAGGCCAAAGGTGCGCAAAATTCCGATATCACGCCCCTTGTTCTTCACCAGCATGATCAGACCCGACACGATGTTCATCGCAGCGATCAAGACAAGGATCGACAGGATCACAAACATCACATTGTCCTCGATATCGAGCGCCTTAAGGAAGCCGCCGCTCGCGTCTTTCCACGTCCACAAAATTGCCCGATCACCCGCAGCGCGCAACAGCGGTAAGGTCATATCCTCTACAGCGTCAGGGGCGGCCACCATCACTTCGATCTCGTCCGCCCGCCCCTCACGGTTGAAAAAAACCTGCGCCTCGGCAAAGGGCATATAGACCCGCGTGCGGTCGATATCATAACGCCCCGCTGTGAAAACATAGACCACTTCATAAGCTTTTACCCGTGGGCTCGTGCCAAAGGCCGTTTTGACCCCGTTGGGGGAAATCACCTTGATCTTGCCCCCTGCCACAACGCCAAGCTCGCGCGCAACGCCCGAGCCGATAGCGACCCCCTCGCCAAACCGCTCAATATCACCATAGGCTTCCTGAGGTGCCACAATCCGCGGGATCGTCATCAGGTTCTCTTCTGTGATCCCAAAAACTTCTATGCCCGCGTTGCGCCCGCCCGCGCTCGCCATGACCTGCCCTTTGACCAAAGGTGCGGCACGCGTCACGCCCTCCACAGCGCGCAAACGCTCGGCAAAAGCATCATAGTCCTGAATGGTCCGATCCGGCTGCCCGTTCTCTCGCACTTCTGCGGAGTGATAGACCGTGACATGTGCATTCGCGCCAAGAATAGTGTCGACAAATTCCGCCCTGAAACCCGCCCTCACAGCCAGAGTAGCAATCAACGCTATTACCGCGAGCGTGATGCCGATCAGGCTGATCCACGTCATAACGCTCACACCGCCCTCAGCACGGCGCGCGCGCAAATAGCGCCACGCGATCATCCACTCAAAGCTGGCAAAAGGGGGAGGAGGTAACGCCATGGGTCTGCTCACTTACAAGGAACGCGCAAAATGCGCGGCAACCCATGCAAGGTCAAGCGCAAGCGTGCACGCGCGCGAAGGAAGTGCTGCCTGACCCACTGCTCGATGCCCCCCCCGTTTCTGCTTTTGCTGCAAATATTCTCTGAAACTTAGGCCATCAGCCCCCAATTTAGATTAGCTCTGGACTGTCCCAGCGGATCAGATGCGCAGTCTCACACAGAGACCCGCCGCCGAAAAATTCTCCGCAAAAGCCCCATGAGGCCGCCGATCAGCCCAAAGCCTGCCAAAAAGCCCGCGCCCGCAAAAACACCGCCCTCAAACGTGAGCGGTACGGCAGGCTTATAGGCCTCCCAGGCCCTCGCAGTGATCTCACTGTCGGAAAAACGGCGCATCGCATAAGCACGCGTAAAAGGCCCAGCGCCCTCCAATGCCCTCAAATCAGCCTCAAGCCGCGCATGGCGCGTGATGGTTCCCGCGACGGTCTCGGCCCGCGCGCGGCCCATGTCGCCGCCAGCGGCAAGGTCCACAAGCGCCGCCTCGCGGCTCAGACCCAGCTCGGCCGCATCCGCGTCAAACTCGGCCACAAACCGCGTGAGCTCATCGACAGCTCCGCCCATGCGCTGGATATACTGCTGGGAAAACTCGGGAAACTGCGAAAACGAGGCAGCTCCTGCCACCCCGCCCGCCAGTGTGATCACCTTTGAAAGCATCGCTCCTCCAAACGTCCCACACCGTTTCAGCCTATGGTGGGGCTCAAAGCCCCTTTACCATATGTCCTTTGTAAATCTCGGCCAATTTCGCAACCGCTGCTTCGGGTGGCAGTTCTTCGCTCTCGCCCGTGCGGCGGCTCGTTAGCTCAACAACGCCGTTCTTCAAGCCGCGTGGCCCGACAGTGATCCGCCATGGCAGCCCGATAAGGTCCATCGTGGCAAACTTGCCGCCCGCCCGCTCGTTGCGATCGTCATACAAAGGCTCAAGCCCAAGCGCTTCCATCGCGGCCTCAATGGCCTCACAGGCAGCATCAGCTTCGGCATCGCCCTGCTTGAGGTTGACAATCCCCGCGTGGAACGGTGTCACACCCTCGGGCCAGATGATCCCGTTGTCGTCATGGCTCGCTTCAATGATAGCGCCCAAGAGGCGGCTCACGCCGATACCGTGGCTGCCCATATGCACAGGCACAGACTTACCGTCTGGCCCCTGCACCGTCGCGCCCATCGCTTCAGAGTATTTCGTGCCAAAGTAAAAAATCTGACCAACTTCAATGCCCCGCGCCGTGCGGCGGCGCTCTTCAGGGATCGCTTGAAAGAGCACCTCGTCGTGGGTCTCGTCTGTGCGTGCGTATTTGGTGGTGAACTCTTCCATCACCCCCGCACATTGCGCCACATCGCTGTAGTCAATGTCACGGTCGCCAAAGCTCAAATCCGTTACTGCGCTGTCATAAAAGACCTCGGACTCACCTGTCTCTGCCAGAACAAGGAACTCATGCGTATCATCGCCCCCAATCGGCCCTGAATCCGCACGCATCGGAATCGCCTGCAAACCCATCCGCTCATAAGTGCGCAGATAGCTCACCAAGTGGCGGTTGTAGGCGTGCAGCGCATCTTCTTTGGTGAGATCAAAGTTATAGCCGTCTTTCATATAGAACTCGCGGCCCCGCATCACGCCAAAGCGCGGGCGCACTTCGTCACGGAACTTCCACTGGATCTGATAGAGCGTCAGCGGCATGTCTTTGTAGCTGTTCACATGTGAGCGGAAAATATCCGTCACAAGCTCTTCGGCTGTGGGCGTAAACAGCATATCACGCCCGCCACGGTCTTTGATGCGCAGCATCTCGTCGCCATAAGCGTCATAGCGCCCGCTCTCGCGCCACAGATCAGCCGACTGGATCGTCGGCATGAGCATCGGCATATGTCCCGCACCCATCTGCTCTTCATGCACAATATTCTCGATCTTGCGCAAAACCTTAAAGCCCAGCGGCAACCACGAATAAATCCCGGCCGCCGACTGCTTGATCATACCGGCACGCAGCATAAGACGATGAGAGACAATCTGCGCTTCCGCAGGGGTTTCTTTCAGAACGGGCAAGAAGTAGCGGCTCAGACGCATGGGGAAAAACCTTATGTTTTGTTTGCCCCCGTGTAGGCCTTTGAGCGCCCGCGGGCAAGTGTTCGATCACGCCTGATCACACAACCGTTAACCAAACATCCAAGCGCTCCTGCGCGCCGTAACACCTTTAGTCACATCACTGAGAAACCCTGATAGGAGTAAAGATTATGCTACGTAAATTCATTCTCGCGACCGCCTTTGCCGCAGCCGCCACAGCCTCTTTCGCAGATGGTCATGGCAAGAAAACAATCGTCGATATCGCCGTCGCCGATGAGCGCTTCTCCACACTCGTCGCCGCCGTCACAGCCGCTGGCCTCGCCGAAACGCTGGCAGGCCCTGGCCCCTTCACAGTCTACGCCCCCGTGAACGATGCTTTCGCAGCTCTGCCTGACGGCACAGTCGAGACGCTGCTGAAGCCCGAAAACAAGGGTCAGCTCACAAATGTGCTGCTCTATCACGTGGATGATCGCAAGCTCATGGCCTCAGGCATCCCGTAAGGCTCGACCTACTTCAAGCCGCTGCTCACAAGTGAGCGCCTTTGCATTACGCGCACCGCCGACGGTGTGACGATCAATGACGGCACAGGCACAATGGCCAATGTGGTGATCGCCGATATCAAAGCCTCAAACGGTGTGATCCATGTGGTCGACAAAGTTCTACTCCCCGGAACACGGCCCGCCTGTCACTAAGTACGTCCCCACAGGTTAGGCTATGTCGAAGGCCCGCGGCGCAAGCTGCGGGCCTCTTGTTTTCAGCGCTCAGAGCCTGAGCGCCAGCGCTTTTGCGAAGTTTAAGCTTGAAACGCGCGCCCCGAGCGGTGACATAGAGAGTGAAGCCAACCCAGAGGAACTCATGGCCCTTCCTGTCCGCGACCAGCTCAAATATTGGGGCGCTTCAGCCCTCGTCTTCTGCCTGGCGCTCTGGTTTTTGGGCGATGTGATCCTGCCTTTTGTGCTTGGCGGGGCAATTGCCTACTTTCTTGATCCTGTTGCCGACAAGCTCGAAGAGATGGGCTTTTCCCGTGCCATCGCCACAACGATCATCACTCTGAGCGCTGTCCTGATCTTTGTGATCCTCGCGCTTCTTGTCGTTCCGGTGATGGTGGAACAGGCCGTATCGCTCTTTAACACGGCTCCAAGGCTGTTTTCGGATCTGCAAAATTTCCTGACAGAGCGCTTCCCCTCGCTCATGGACACAGACAGCACCCTGCGCACCTCTCTGATCGCGGTCGGCGAAACCGTCAAGGAGCGCGGCGGCGAGCTTTTGCAAACCGTGCTCTCCTCGGCCATGTCGATCATCAATGTGGTGATGCTCCTTGTGATTGTGCCCGTCGTTGCCTTCTATCTCCTGTTTGACTGGGACCGCATGGTCGCAGCGATCGATGATGTGCTCCCGCGCGATCACGCCCCCGTTATTCGCGAGCTTGCTTCAGATGTAGACCGCACCATGGCCAGCTTCATTCGCGGCATGGGCACAGTCTGCCTCATTCTTGGCAGCTATTACGCCATCGCCCTGATGCTGGTCGGGCTGCAATTCGGCCTTATCGTCGGCTTTATCGCAGGTCTTCTCACCTTTATTCCTTACCTCGGTGCTATTTTGGGCGGCGTGCTCGCCATTGGCCTCGCGCTGTTCCAGTTCTGGGGCGATTGGGTTTCGCTGGGGCTGGTCGCTCTGGTCTTTGTCATTGGTCAGGTGGTCGAGGGCAATGTGCTCACTCCCAAACTTGTTGGCAAATCCATCGGACTACACCCTGTCTGGCTGATTTTTGCGCTGTCGGTCTTTGGGTCGCTCTTCGGTTTTGTCGGGATGCTCGTGGCCGTTCCAGTGGCCGCAGCCATTGGTGTGCTCACGCGCTTTGTCCTCTTCACTTACAAAGAGAGTAAGCTCTACCAAGGCCTTGAGGGCAAAAGCAGCCCCCGCTCCAAAGCGGCTCTGCGCGCTGCCGAGCAGGCCACCACACGGGATGAAGACAAAAGCTGATGGCACGCCAACTGACCTTTGATCTCCCCGCCCTCCAAGCGCTGGGGCGCGACGATTTTTTCGTCTCTCCCAATAATGCAGGCGCTGTCGCGATGATCGAGAGCTGGCAGAACTGGCCCTCGCGCAAACTCCTGCTGATCGGCCCAGAAGGCGCAGGAAAAACGCACCTCGCCCATGTCTGGGCCAGCCTCTCGGGCGCAACCATTGTACAGGCCTGCGACCTCACCGAAATTGATATCCCCAAGCTTGCCCAATCCCCTGTTGCGGTCGAAAATATCCCCGCAATTGCCGGTCTAACGACAGCGCAGGACGCGCTCTTTCACTTGCACAACCTCGCGTTGGCAGAGGGTCAGAGCCTCTTGTTCACAGGCACAGGCGAAGCACAGACATGGGGGCTGACCCTGCCTGATCTGCTCAGCCGCATGCAAGGCACACCCGCCGTCGCCCTCGGCGCGCCAGATGATGATCTGCTCGCCGCGGTCCTGATGAAGCTCTTTGCCGACAGACAACTGAATCCCCGCCCCGACGTGCTGGCCTACCTGACAAAACACATGGAGCGCAGCTTTTCGGCCGCGCGCGCCATTGTCGCAGACCTCGACACCATCGCACTGAGCGAAGGCCGCGAAGTCAGCCGCAAGCTGGCCTCCGAAGTGCTTGAGAGACAAGCCGACCTCTTCTGAAATCGCATTGCGCCTCTCACAGACCCCTCCGATATTTCCGGTATCAAGAAAGGGGCAGTGGACATTGCCCAAAGGCGCGCGCATTATCCACGACAGCATCGTAAAACCGTTACAATTGAAGCCTATAGCGCCCCCATGATCCAAGCCGACTTTCTCTCTGCCCCCTTCCCTGAACCTCAAGACCTTGACGGGGACCTGTCGGGCCCAGCCCGCTTTATGAACCGCGAGCTCAGTTGGCTTGGCTTCAACTGGCGTGTGCTTGAGGAAGCCGAAAATCTGCGTGTTCCGCTGCTGGAGCGCCTGCGCTTTGTTTCGATCTCCGCCACCAACCTTGATGAGTTCTATACTGTGCGCGTCGCGGGGCTGCGCGAGATGGTCAACGAAGGTGTCACCGCCCCCGCCATTGATGGGCTCACCCCTGCCGAGCAGCTCGTCCTGATCAACGATAATGCCCGCGAGCTTCTGGCCCGCCAGCAAGATATTTTCGCCGCCCTTACAGAAGAAATGGCCGAAGCAGGCATCGATATCTGCACACGAGACGAGCTTTCCGAAGCCGACAAAGCGCTCTTGCATGAGGTGTTCCTGGAGCAAGTCTTCCCCGTGCTCTCGCCCTTGGCCATTGACCCTGCACATCCCTTTCCGTTTATTCCAAACACGGGCTATGCTCTGGCGCTCGAGCTGGAAAGCACGCGGGACAAGCGCAAGCTGCAAGCGCTCCTGCCCATTCCCGCCCAGATCACACGGTTTATCGCACTGCCCGCCCCTGAAGGGCAGTTCCGCTTCTTGCCATTGGAAGAGCTGCTGCTGGAGCATTTGCCCAGCCTTTTCCCCGGTTTTCGCCTCAAAGGTGCCTGCGGTTTTCGGGTGCTGCGCGACAGTGATCTTGAAGTCGAGGATGAAGCAGAAGACCTCGTGCGCGAATTTGAAACTGCCCTGAAACGTCGCCGTCGCGGCGAAGTCGTTCGCCTGACCATTTCGGCAGATGCTCCAGCCCGGTTGCTCAAGATGATCCAGCGTGAGCTGCATGTGACCGAAAACGAGATCGTTGAAATCGGCGGAATGCTCGGCCTCGCCGATCTTTCCGAGCTGGTGCTTGACGAGCGTCCAGACCTGCTCTGGCCTGCCTTCACGCCGCGTATCCCCGAGCGGGTCACCGACCACGAAGGCGATATTTTCGCCGCGATCCGCCAAAAAGATATGCTGCTGCATCACCCCTACGAAACCTTCGACATGGTCGTGCGCTTCCTACAACAGGCCGCCCGCGACCCAAATGTCGTTGCGATCAAGCAAACGCTTTACCGTACCTCACGCGACAGTCCGATTGTCGAAGCACTCTGCGAAGCCGCAGAAGAGGGCAAATCTGTCACCGCCCTCGTCGAACTGAAAGCACGCTTTGATGAGGCTGCCAATATCCGCCAGTCGCGCCGCCTTGAGCGAGCAGGTGCGCATGTGGTTTACGGCTTTCTCAACCTCAAGACCCACGCCAAAATCTCCACCGTGGTCCGCCGCGAGGGCGACCGCCTAGTGACCTATACCCACTACGGCACAGGCAATTATCACCCCATCACAGCCCGTATCTATACCGACCTCTCGCTCTTTACCTGCGATGCAGCCTTGGGCCGCGACGCCACCAAAGTCTTCAACTACCTCTCGGGATACGTCGAGCCAGACAAGCTCGAAAACCTCGCCATTTCGCCTCTCTCGCTCAAGCCACGTCTGCTAGAGATGATTGCCGCTGAGGCCGAACATGCGCGCGCGGGACGCCCCGCCCAAATTTGGGCGAAGATGAACTCGTTGATTGAACCCGAAGTCATCGACGCTCTTTATGCAGCCTCCCAAGCTGGTGTCGAGATCAGCCTTGTGGTCCGCGGCATCTGTGGCCTGAGACCAGGTGTCAAAGGTCTCTCCGAAACGATCCGCGTTAAGTCCATTGTCGGACGCTTCCTCGAGCACTCGCGCATCGTCTGCTTTGGCGCAGGCTTTGGCCTTCCGCACAAAAAGGCGAGGGTCTTCATTTCCTCTGCCGACTGGATGGGCCGAAATCTATCGCGCCGTGTCGAAACACTTGTCGAAATCAATACCCCAACCGTAAAGGCCCAGATCACCAGCCAGATTATGGCTGCAAATATGGCAGATACGGCGCAAAGCTGGGTCATGGACGCCTCTGGGCGTTTCCTGCGCAAAGAGCTGCCCGAAGGCACATTCTCCTTTAACTGCCACCGTTTCTTTATGGAAAACCCGTCCCTCTCCGGGCGC
This sequence comes from Lentibacter sp., assembly GCF_029254145.1. Classification (GTDB taxonomy): domain Bacteria; phylum Pseudomonadota; class Alphaproteobacteria; order Rhodobacterales; family Rhodobacteraceae; genus Lentibacter. Next base: position 744 of record NZ_JAQWYD010000038.1, on the reverse strand, counting down.
GGCTCCGCAGGCGCATCTGATGTGCCCAAACTCACTCACGGAGAAGACTAAAGGGTGCGGCGGGCAAGCACCTCAAAGGTTAAGACAGTCCTAAGCCATCGTCCCGGAACCTTAACGCAAAACGACTCGATTTTGCGGTGCACGGGTTGTGCACGGGGTGTGCACGCATATCACCCCCCTGTTTTGGCCCCCGTCAAAAGTGGTAAACAGCGCCTGCGCCAAGGTTACGCAGTGTTAACTCGTCTCACCATGGTTGACGCATCTGCCCCCGCGGGCCATAACATGGCCAACACGCTTTAGGAGCGCTGAGAATGAGCGAAAATCAAGCAAATTCAAGCGACTGGGGGCTTTTTGGCCGCCCGCTCTTCCAAGACCCAAAAGCAAGGGCATTGTCACGCGTTGGCGTTGTAGATGTCGGCTCCAACTCGGTCCGTCTTGTGGTCTTTGATGGCGCCGCGCGTAGCCCAGCCTATTTCTTCAACGAAAAGGTTATGTGCGGCCTTGGCGAAGGTATCGCTGAAACAGGCCGCCTCAATCCGTCTGGGCGCACCCGTGCCCTGAGCGCGATCCGTCGTTTTCAGCGCCTCGCCGAAGGGATGAACACTGGCCCGCTCACTGCCGTGGCGACAGCCGCCGTGCGCGAGGCAGAAGACGGACAAGAATTCCGCGATCTTGTCGAAAGCGAGACAGGGCTTGAGCTTCATGTTATCGACGGCACGGAAGAGGCCCGCCTGTCAGCACAGG
>NZ_JAQWYD010000037.1:0-38645 GCF_029254145.1 Lentibacter sp. | reverse complement strand
CCTCACTTTAATGTAGAGTTTGCTCAACCTTCGAAGGAGCAAGCACATGCGACAGAGTCGTTTTACTGAGGCCCAGATTATTGGGATGATCAAAGAGCAAGAAGCTGGAATGCCAACTGCTGAGGTGTGCCGGAGACATGGCCTGAGTCCCGCCTCATTCTACAAGTTCAAAGCCAAATACGGCGGCATGAACGTTTCTGACACCCATCGCCTGAAATCGCTTGAAGACGAGAACGCCAAGCTAAAACGCCTGTTAGCAGATACGATGCTCGACAATGTTGTGCTGAAGGATTTGCTGGGAAAGAACTGACGACACCGAATGTGCGACGGGCTGCGGCCCGCAAGGCAATGCGGGATCATGACATCTCGCAACGTCGTGCGTGCAGGCTTGTCGGTGTCGACCCAAAGACTGTCCGACGCGATCAGGTGTCAACGGCGGCGTAAAAGCCTGCCACTGGGGCGGAGCAAAAATCGGCCAGTTGGTGGCGCGCCTTGGGGCGTGACGCCATCAAGTAGCAAGCACGTTCCGAACATCTTGCGGAGCAAAACATCGCCCTGCGTCGCAAAGCGATCACGGCAAATCTGCGTGCTACAGCCCAGCTCGAACAGACAATCCGCCATGTCGGCTCAGATTTGCACGATGGTCCTGCACAACATCTTTCGCTGGCCGCCTTGAGGCTCGATTCAGCCTTCGACAAGAACGCAGGCCCAAACGCTCGCGGCGAAATTCGCGCCTCAATCGATCGTGCGCTCGAAGAGATAAGAGCGATCTCACGCGGACTTGCCCTGCCAGAGCTAGAGCAAATGGATCTGGCGTCCCTCGTCCGCGCAGCAATCTCCGAGCGTGAGGTCCAATCAGGCATCGACGTAAACGTCACATTCTCTGGCTCAGAGCCAAAGCACCTGAGCTATACAGAAAAACTCTGCGTCTACCGCTTTCTGCAAGAGGGCTTGTCCAATGCCGTACGCCACGGCGGCGTTAAATCCGCCGAAGTACGTGTCGAGGCCGATACCAAAATCATCGAAATCTCGATCCATGATGATGGCTCGGGGTTTGACATGGAAACTGTGCCTGGCCTGCACGCGACCGGAGGCCAAGGTCTCACAGGCCTGCGCGACCGCGCCGAAAGCATCGGAGGAAGCATTTTGGTTTCATCCAATCCCCGTTCAGGCACGACCCTGACGCTCACACTCTTGAGGGAGCAATATAATGGCAATCCGACTAATCCTCGCCGATGACCATCCGATTTTTCGTGATGGGCTGGTGCAAAGTATAACCGAGACAGGTGAGTTTGAAGTCTTGGGTGTAGGGGAATCGGCCGAAGAAGCTGTTGCTCTTGCAGCGCAACACACGCCTGATATCGCCCTGCTTGATCTCTCGATGCCTGGCAATGGCATCACCGCTGCCAAGCGTATTATCGAGGGTGGATTGGCCAAGCATGTCGCGATGCTGACCGTCTCGGAAGACGATGCTGACGTCACCAAAGCGCTACAAGTCGGCGCAATCGGTTATGTACTGAAAGGGGTCTCCGCCGACGATCTCCGCCGCATACTCAAAGGGATCGCCCGCGGTGAGGCCCATGTCTCGCCCGCGCTCGCCGCGCAAGTGCTCCAGATCATGCAAAAGCCAAAGGCCAAGAAAGAGCACAACCCAATTGATGATCTAACAAAGCGCGAAGAAGAAATCCTACGCCTTGTCGCCACCGGTCAAAGCAACCGCGAGGTGGCCGATGCGCTCAGCCTTCAGGAAAAGACTGTAAAGCACTACATGACGGTTATCCTGAGCAAGCTGCATGCCCGCAATCGTGCCGAGGCCGCCGTGATGGCACATGAGGCCTGGAACGGTGAAAAGCCCTAGCCGCTACCGAAACCTTTCCAGCCGTGTGATGTCGCTTTGAGTTGCCCTACGTGAGGCAACGATGCGGCTAAACTGGTCTCTCAAGACATATTGCCCACGCGTCACCGCCTCGGTCCAGCCATTGGCGTAATGAATTTCGATATCTCGCCCGCGATAATATGCCCCGACTGCTTGGGAATCGACCTTTGGTGATTTGCTTTTGGATGCAGGCTGCGTACTTTCAAAATACGCCCGCATACGCGACGCATCGCTTCCCTTTGCTTTACGGCGCTCTAGCACTCTCCCTGATGAATCTGTTCTGCGAAATCGGTCCCCGATTATCTCGCTCATGCTCCCGTCGGAAAATGTAACACGCGCGCCGTTTTGCAGACGCTCTGCGTGCCTTACTTGCTTTGAACGGGCCTTATCGGGCTCGCGCTGCGCTTTCTTCGATCGGTCATGATCATTGTCATGATCGTCATCGCCATCATCGCCGTCGTCGCTGTCGCCATCGTCACCGTCGTCTCCATCATCCCCGTCTCCATCGTCTCCGCCCCCATCATCACCGTCGCCGTCTTTTGCAGACGCTGAGGCCACGACAACACGAAGTAAGCCCTCGCTGTCGACTTCCAGCCGAAGCGGAAAGGCAACAAAAAGGACGGCCAGAAAGGCCAGCCAGCGGCTACGTTTGGTGTTCATCTTTCCCGCAATATCCCTATTTCAAGCCAACGATAGCACAGCACCGCGTGCCTTGCTTCGGACTTTGGTCTAACAATCAAGAACGATTCCAAGCAACCAAAACGGCATCAGACACTTATCCAATTTCCCAAGTTTGGGCTTTATCCCGCGCTCTGACTGGCTCACTACAAGCCATGTATATGTCATGTCGCAAGCCAAGTGCCTGCGCAGCGTCCAACGCAACACAAGTCTGCATTTTGTACTCTGTGGGAAGGCGTCTAGCCTGACACTATGGAAACTAGCTCATCGGCAGTCAAAAACTGTCATCAAGGCAAGGAGACGTTTCCAATCAGGTGCAGCCAGTGATGCTGGCGCGAAGCGGGCGGCCCGAAGGCCGCCCGCCAGTTTGTTTAGTCTTTGCTCTTATGCGGCAAAATCAGGTTCAGCACCAGACCGGCAATGCCCGCAAGACCAATCCCTGCAAGTTTGAAATCATCGCCAAGCTCAAGCGTGAGACCACCGATACCAATGACAAGAATGGTCGATACAATCACCATATTGCGTGGCTCACTCAGGGCCTCTCCAAGCTTGGAAAGTACCGAAAGACCAACCACAGCAATCATCCCGAAGAGTAGGATCATAATGCCGCCCATGACAGGCATAGGGATCGTGCCAAGCGCGCCGCCAAGCTTTCCGACAAAGGACAGGATGATCGCAAAGATCGCCGCCCAAGTCATGATCGCAGGGTTAAACGCACGCGTCAAAGTCACTGCACCGGTCACTTCTGAATAGGTCGTGTTGGGTGGTCCGCCCAAGAGGCCCGCAACACTTGTGGCCAGGCCGTCGCCAAGCATCGTGTTTTGAATGCCCGGCTTTGTCATGTAGTCGCGCTTGGTGACATTCCCGATGGCAAGGATGTCGCCAAAATGCTCGATCGCAGGTGCAATCGCGACTGGCAGCATGAAGACAATCGCCGCAAGCTGGAATTCAGGCGTTACAAAATTCGGCACAGCAAACCAAGCCGCATTCGAGACAGAGGCCATGCTCACAAAGCTTTCGCCTGTTACCATGCCAAGCACAAGCGCGGCCACGTATCCTGCAATCACACCGACAATAATCGGCACAATCCGCATCATGCCACGGCCCAGAATGGCCGTTAGCATCGTCGCGCCAAGCGCAACCGCCGCCAAAAACAGCGCATAGGATTTCGGCATAATCTGCGTATCACCCGCAAGACCTGTCGCCATATTCACAGCCACAGGGGCGAGCGAAAGACCAATGACCATAATCACAGGTCCGACAACAACAGGCGGCAAGAGCCTCTGCAAAAAGCCCGCGCCAAAAATGCGGATCGCAAAGCTCAGCACCACGTAAACAAGCCCCGAAACCGCCAGAGCGCCCGTTGTCGCAGGCAAGCCCCACGTCTGAACCGCAAAGATGATTGGCGCAATAAATGCAAAAGAAGATGCAAGAAAAACAGGCACTTGGCCTTTGGTGACAATCTGGAAGATCAGCGTGCCAACACCAGCCGTAAACAAAGCGACACTCGCATCAAGTCCAGTCAACAGCGGCACAAGAACGAGCGCGCCGAACGCCACAAAGAGCATCTGCGCACCAACAAGCGCTTGCCCCATACCAAACTTATAGTCTTCGCCCAGGGTGTCTGCCCCTGCGGTATTCTCTGTTTGTGCAGTCATTTTCATGTCCCTCCAATGACACATATGAAGCCGCATGCCCCATTGTTCGGGTGCTCTGCAGCTTCTCTCCTGTTTACCGAATGAAGGGGGGTTGCGTAAAGCGTGCTGTCAGTGCGTCGCGCTACAGAGCTTTAATGCTGGGTCAAGCGCCACCATTTCTTCCGCAGTCAGCTTGGTCATTTCACGGCTTTTACCCCATGTGCTGAGAAAGCGCTGGCGGATCACAGGCGTCAGATACTCTGCGCTCAAAGCGTTGAACCGCCCATTCAGGTTGCTCGCATGAAAGCCAAAGCGCGTTCCGCGGATCAAGCAGGCGTTGGGCAAGCTCGTAAGCATCGTGCATGCAGAGTTACACCCCCCAAGACGAACCTGCCGCCCACTCGCCTTGAGCTCCGCATGAAGGGCCGCATATTCATAAGGGTTCCCGCCTGTGTCCCCAAGGATCGTCACAGGACCGCTCCCGCCCACATCAGGCGTGGTGTTCACAGAGCAGGCAGCCAGAACAAGAAGGAGTAGGACAAACCTCAAGCCACAACCTCACTTGCAAAGTCGCCCCGCAAAGCACATTCCAGAAGCTCCAAGTCTTCCGAGCACTCCGCATACCGCGCGCTCATCTGTGGCGGCAGCACGAAAGCATCTCCCGCCTGCAGTGCGCGTGGCTCCTGACCCTCGGCATAAAGCGTCATTGTGCCCTCCATGACAAAGGTAAAGTGAATGTCCGCATCCGTTCGTGTGGCGGGTGGTTCACCGCTCTCAAAACGAACAACCTGAATACCGGCCACGCCCTTCGTGCCCTCCGATATCCCCGTATCGCGACAGCGAAACCCGGGGATGCGGAAAGGCTGCCAAGTGGCCCCCTCCTTTACATGATGCACAAAGCGCTGGCCCTGCCATTCGCGCTTGGGGTCACCATGGCCGTTGGGCAGTGTGAAGGCATGATCAATCGTCGTCACATGGTCCGCAGGAACGCCGATCTCGATCACCTCGATATCAGGCGAAGCATGACAGACCCGATGGCGGATCTCTGGCGGCTGGATCACACAGTCGCCTGCGTGCAGGCGCATCATACCGCCTTGGTCCTCATAGAGCACATCCACCCAGCCCTTATAGCAAAAGATAAGCTGAAATCCGACAGTGTGGTAATGCACCATATCAGGCACATCGCCGCCGCCTGGCACACGGATATGGCTGGCAATAATCGCCCCGCCCAAACGCGTGGGCAGCAAGTCACGGTAGTTCATCCCTGCACGCCCGATGACCCATGGAGCAGAGTCGCGCAATCGCCGCACATCAAACATATGCTCGGTCTTGGGCAGGATCATCGGAGGATTCAGCTCGGCAATTTCGATCTTGGTCCCGTTCGGAGCAACAAGCTCTCTCGCGCCATCCGCAAAGCCCTCTGGGTCCGTCGTCAGGATACGTAGCGTTCCCGCAGGCTCCTTCGCACCCTTCTCAATCCTTATTCGCAGCCCATGTCCGGAAAGCACAGCAACACGCGGATCATCTGCAGGGAAAATCTCGTCCAGCCGCATCCCCAAAACTTTGGTGAAAAACGGCAGATCGTCTCTCAGTTCATCTGTCGGCAGGCGGACTTCGGCGCGAATTTCGCTCATAGCTTGAGCCGCCCCCGAGCGGCCTTGAAGCCCTCCCGCTTGCGCACTTGGCTCGCGTATGTGTTGAGCCTGTCATCTTCCAGATCAAACTTCGCGCTGATCGCCCATCCGAGACAATGCACCAGAAGCATATCCGCAATCGTCATTTCTTCACCCATAAGGTAAGGCCCCTCCATGCGCTCGGAGATACGCTTGATGTTGTGCGCGAACTCCCACTTGAGTGAGTCTTTCACAGCAGGTACGCGCTGCTCTTCAGGCAAAATAAACGAGTGCCGCGCCGCCGTCCAAAGCACGGCATCGACCTCGTCCAAAATCTGGTGAAACCAAGCATCTTGCTTTGCCCGTTCAATTGTCCCGGCAGGGTAGGTAAACTGGCCATGCTTATCAGCCAAAAACGTCATGATCGCCGCTGAGTCTGTGATCAGTTCACCACCGAGCTTCAGCGCAGGAACCTTGCCAGACGGGTTCACCGCCTTCATCTCCTCACTGCCAGCTTTCAGATCATGATGTACAAATTCTACACCCATTTCGTCCAAAAGCCAAAGCACCCGAAACGCACGGCTCGCCACACCACCAAAGACTTCATACATGATTTCTCTCCCTTATTTGTGCCCACGAGACATCAAACAAAAGAAAGCCGCAAGGGGCCCGCGTCCAAAACCTAACGTCGCGCCGCCAGCCCCGCCAGCCTGATCAGTGTGCGCTCCACCAGCGCCATCTGCGGCGCGGTCTGCCCTGCGCTGCGCAGTTGCAAATCGGTCTCGATAAGATAGCTCAAAGCCTGCTCAAGCTTCACAGCGCCCCAGCCTTGGGCCTGCTTGAGCATCCTGTCGCGGCGCGGCCCGAAGATCGGAGGGCGTAGCCGCGCAATCCCCTGGCTCGCGCCCGCAGGGTCACTCGCGGCCGCATAGAGCGCCTTGAAATGCCGTGTCGCGCCAATAACAAGGCCCACAGGCTGCACACCCTGCGCCTTGAGCTTCGTCATGATCGGGTGGATCTCGCCCATCTTGGCCTCGGCGACGATATTCAGCAAATCATCCAGCGCGGCTTCCGTGCTTTGCGGTGCGCAGGCCGCAATATCTGCGCTGCCCACTTCGCTTGCGTCACCGTGTTTATACAGCGCAAGCTTCTCGATCGTCTGGCGGAAGTCTCCCGGCCCAAGCTCGCGGCTCAGCCCCATAAGATCAGTCATGGCATCGCGGCTCACTTGTGCAAGCCCGGCGTCCTTTAGCATGCCTTCAATTTCGTCGCGCCCGGGCGGATCGTCATAAATCCCGACAGCATAGGCATTGCGGTGCCCCTCAAAAGCCTTGCGGATTTTCGACGTCGCCTTGAGCTGCCCCGCTGTCACGATGATCTGCGCATCACCCTCGGCCCAGTCTTCCAGTGCAGCAAGAATAGCAGGCGCAGCCGTATCGTTGGCATCATCCACAAAGGCCACACGCGGCCCAGGGAAAAAGCTCACCGCCTTCACAGCATCAAGCAACATGGCAGGGTCTTTGCGCAAATCGCCCGCAGGCATCCGCACCAGCCGCATTTCTTCGTCGCCCTTGGGGCCAATCAGCGCCTTGATGACGTCTTGCCGCTTCAGAGCAACACGCATCCCGTCACTGCCATAAATCAAAAGCCCCGTGCGCTTGGCATCTGGCGATTTGAAATAAGCTGTCGCCTCGCGCACGCCGAGCTTCATGCCGCTGGCTCAAGCTTTGCCGCCACAAGGCGCGCAACAATCTGATCACCGAGAATAACCATAAGTCGCTCGCTAGCGTCCTGTTCAGCAGCCCGTGTCGCGGCAGTGCTGCCCGTGGTCGAATAGCCCGTAAAGCTCTGGACGATCCCGCTGGTCAAAACTTTACCGCCATCCAAGGCGCGCAAAGCGTAAGTCGCTTTGCCCAAAAGGTTAAATCGTGTTGCCACGTTGTCTGTGGTGATCGCCATGCGTTCTTCACCGAGCTCAATCGCAATCGAAAGTGCATATGTCGGACTGCTCGTGCGCCCGAGCCGCTCCTCAATATGGCGCACAAGAAGATAGCCTTCGCGGTCACGCGGCGGATCTACTTCGATGGTATTGAGAAGCGTGCGCGCACCGCTCTCGGGCCCATAAACAGGTGTAAACCCGCAGCCCGAAAGCGCCAGCGCGCCCAGCAATACAGTTCTTCGGTTAGGCAACCACATTCACAATCCGCCCAGGAACAACGATCACCTTCTTGGGCGTCGCCCCGTCTAGCACCCTTTGTACAGCATGATGCGCCAGCGCGAGCTTTTCAACCTCGGCCTTGTCCATGTCTTTGGGCACGCTGATTTCCGCGCGCCGCTTACCGTTGATCTGGATCGGCATGACAACCTCGTCATCGACAAGCATCGCTTCGTCCGCGACAGGCCAAGGTGCAAGCGCACAAAGCCCCTCGCCGCCGAGCGTCTCCCAGACAGCTTCCGCAAGGTGTGGCGTCATCGGGCTCATCAGCTGCGCAAGCGTGCGCGCCGCTTGTGTCTTCGCCGCGCCACCCGCGTTTGACTTGGCCAGTGTGTTGGTAAAGCCGTAAAGCTTCGCAATCGCCGCGTTAAAGCCGAAGCTTTCAACACCCATGGTTACATCATGGATCGCCTTGTGCATCTCGCGGATAAGCGCGGTGTCGTCCGCCTCTTGGCCCTTTGCTTCCGCGTCGATCTCGCTGGCAATGCGGTAGACCCGCCCCAGATGCTTGTGCGCCGCCTCCGCGCCCGAGGCCGTCCACTCCACATCGCGTTCGGGCGGGGAGTCAGACAGTACAAACCACCGCGCCGTATCCGCGCCGTAGCTTTCAATGATGTGCAGCGGGTTCACGACGTTGTTCTTGGATTTGGACATCTTCGCTGACGGCACAACATCCACTTCGCGCCCATCTTCCAGCACAGCGGTATCGCCCTTGAGCGTCACTTCTTCGGGGTAGTGATACACAGGCCGCCCATCCGCACCCTCTGTCTTATAAATCGCGTGCGTCACCATCCCCTGCGTGAACAGCGCATCAAACGGCTCTTTCGCACTCTCTGGCACATGTCCGCAAATATGCATCGCCCGCGCAAAGAAGCGCGCATAGAGCAGGTGCAAAATTGCGTGCTCCACACCGCCAATATATTGGTCCACATTCATCCAGTATTCGGCATCCGCTGCATTCGTCGGCGTCTTGGCGCGTGGCGCGGTAAAGCGCGCAAAATACCAAGATGAGTCTACAAACGTATCCATCGTATCGGTCTCGCGCTTGGCAGGCGCCCCGCAAGAGGGGCACGCCACATCGCGCCAAGTCGGGTGGCGGTCAAGCGGGTTGCCGGGCTGGTCAAAGCTCACATCTTCAGGCAGCTCGACAGGCAGGTTTTCCTTCTTCTCGGGAACCACGCCACAAGCCTCACAATGCACCACAGGAATGGGGCAGCCCCAATACCGCTGGCGCGAGAGGCCCCAGTCGCGCAGGCGGAACTTGGTCACACCCTCGCCAAGCCCCTTGGCTTCCATAAAGTCGATCGTCGCATTGATCGCCTCTTCGCCCGTGGCCTCTTCAAGGCCCGCAAAGTGATCAACCCAGCGGACTTTCTCGGTCTTTGCAGGGACAAAGGCCTCCTTGCCCACAGGCGTGTCATCGCCAAGTGCGAAGAACGTATCAATCACTGGCAAGTCATACTTGCGGCAGAAGTCCAGATCGCGCTGGTCATGCGCAGGGCAAGCAAAGATAGCGCCCGTGCCGTAGTCCATCAAAATGAAGTTGGCGATCCAGACAGGAAGTTCTGCGCCCGTCAGCGGATGCTTCACTTTGATTCCCGTATCATAGCCCAGCTTCTCAGCGGTCTCGATGGCCTCTTCGGTTGTTCCGCCCTTGCGCGCTTCCGCAAGGAAAGCATCAACCTCGGGGTTGCCCTCCATCGCCTTGGCGATGGGATGGTCAGGCGAAATCCCGACAAAGCTCGCGCCGTTCAGCGTATCGGGCCGCGTGGTGTAAACAACGATAGGCTCGCCGCCATCGACCCGCTCAAACCCAAACTGCAAACCGCGTGATTTGCCGATCCAGTTCGCCTGCATCAGCTTCACTTTTGCAGGCCAGTTGTCCAAGCCGTCCAGCGCGCCAAGCAGCTCGTCCGCCATGTCGGAAATCTTGAAGAACCACTGGGTAAGTTCCTTGCGCTCTACAATAGCGCCCGAGCGCCAGCCGCGTCCGCCTTCAACCTGCTCGTTCGCCAGAACGGTCATGTCTACAGGGTCCCAGTTCACGACCGCATTTTTGCGATAAACGAGGCCTTCTTGCAGAAAATCGAGGAAAAGGGCCTGCTGTTGCCCGTAATACTCAGGGTCACAGGTCGCAAACATACGGTCCCAGTCAAGCGAGAGGCCCAGCGGCTTCATCTGCTCAACCATGTCGTCGATGTTGTTATAGGTCCAAGTCTTAGGATGCCCGCCAATCGCCATCGCTGCGTTTTCCGCAGGCATACCAAAAGCATCAAAGCCCATCGGGTGGAGCACATTATGCCCCGTCGAAATTTTATAACGCGCGATCACATCGCCCATCGTGTAGTTGCGCACATGGCCCATATGCAGCTTACCCGAAGGATAAGGGAACATCTCAAGCACATAGTACTTCGGCTTGCCCTCCTTGCGCTCGGCGCGGAAGATTCCGGCCTTCTCCCATGCGTCCTGCCATCTGGCTTCAATCTCGGCGGCGTTATAGCGGCTCATTGCGTGTCTCTCGGTCTATGTTTGGTGTTGGCGCTGGTGATAAAGGGTTTTCAGCCCAGATTAAATCGCGAATTGCCTCTCAGAGAACAACGCCCAAAAATTCACCGCCTACAAACTGTGCATTTGCCGAGATTTTTACCATCTCTGTAAAGAATTTACGAAATTATGCAGTTGCAGCATTTTTACCTTGAGGTCTTGCTGCATTGCGGCAAATCTGAACTCACAAACGATGTTCCTACTCTCCTCCCTCTGTAGTGCATCGCAACTAAAAGCTCTCGACGCGACACTCCTCCTCCCGTCGCGTGGAGCGCGCTAATAAAGTCCAACAGGGTATGGCCGGATGTGTGCGCATCCGGCCATTTCTTTGGTTTGTTTATTAAATTCACACCAATAGCCCTTCTTATGCCATAAACGGGCATTATGGCTGCTTGGTCCCGTTGTCTTATGTGTTGTTGTGTTGAGCCTGCTTATGAAAATCCTCTTTATCCACCAGAACTTCCCTGGCCAGTTCAAACATTTGGCGCCCGCTCTTGCCAAACACGGACACGACACTGTTGCGCTTACCCTACGGGTGGAAAAGCCAACCAAATGGAATGGCGTGCGCGTGCTGCCTTACAAGCTCAAGCCCCGTGCCGCACAAAACACACATCCTTGGCTGGTTGATTTTGATACGAAAGTCACTCGCGCCGAGGCCTGCTATCACGCTGCCGTGCAGCTGCGAGAGCAAGGCTTCACGCCCGATCTGATCATCGCGCACCCCGGCTGGGGCGAGTCGCTCTTTCTCAAAGATGTCTGGCCCAAGGCCAAAATGGCAATCTATTGCGAGCTATATCACAAAGCCGAATACCCCCACACTGGCTTTGATAAAGAGTTTCAGCCCGAGATACGCGCCACAGAGGCCATGCGCCTGCGCCTCAAAAACGTGAACAATCACGAACATTTTGACATTGCCGATGCAGGCATCAGCCCAACCGCCTTTCAGGCCGATACATTTCCGCCCGAGTTCCGCGAAAAGATCACAGTCTGCCACGATGGCATCCATACAGATGTGCTCACGCCCGACTCAGCTGCGCGCCTGACCCTGCCCACAGGCGAAACCCTCACCCGCAAAGACGAGCTCATCACATTTGTAAACCGCAACCTAGAGCCTTACCGCGGCTATCATGTCTTTATGCGCGCTTTGCCCCGCCTCCTCAAAGAGCGGCCAAACGCGCGCGTGCTCATCGTCGGTGGCGACGATGTCAGCTATGGCGCCCGCCCGCCCAAAGGCCAGACATGGAAACAAATCTTCATTGATGAGGTGCGCAGCCAAATTCCTGATCAAGACTGGGCTCGCGTCCACTTTCTCGGGCGCATTCCTTATGATCAGTTCCAATCGCTTCTCAAAGTCAGCCGCGTGCATGTCTACCTGACATATCCCTTCGTGCTCAGCTGGTCCCTTTTCGAGACAATGAGCGTGCAAGGCGCAATCGTCGCCAGCAAAACCGCCCCCGTAGAAGAAGCAATCATCCACGGCCAAAACGGCAGACTTGTCGACTTCTTTGACAAAGACGCACTTGTCGAAGAGGTCACCCGCCTGCTCGACAACGCGTCAGAGCGCGAAGAGCTTGGCCGCGCAGCGCGCAAGCTGATCGTGAACAACTACGATCTTGCAAGCATTTGCTTGCCAAAACAGCTCAGCTGGGTTGAAAGTTTGGTCTAGTCAAAAGCCTTAGAGCTTCCCGTCAGCAATCCGCATCTGACGCCCACGGTTGAGAATGGCGTCTTCCACAGCACGCTGCGTGCCCGCCGCCACAGGGCCACCACGGCCCGCAAGCGCCACATTGAGCGAACGCGCGTCCAAAGCGGGGTCTAGTATATAGACAGTCGCGCGATACGCCTTGCCGCCGCCCGGAGGTGTGCCGTACCCGAAGACAATCACACCACTAAACGGATCAACTGACTGCACAGGCATAAAGCTCAGCACATCCAGCGAGGCCGCCCAAAGGTAGCGGTTTACCTGTACATTGGCTTCATTATTCTTTTTGCCGAAGGCGTCCCAGATGGTTTGCCCGTCGCCCGTTTCAATACCCGCAGCCGAAGGTTGGCTTGCAGGTGCTGTTGGGTCACGCTCCTGCGTTGCCGCAGGGCTGATCCGTCCGAAAAGACCGCTGCCGCCTCCACAAGCGCTCAGCGACACGAGAGCAAACAAGATTGCGACAGACTTGAGGACACGACTTGGCATGGGACGAATTCCGCTCGTTAATTGCCCTTCCGTCCTACCCAAGCGCCACGCTCTGAGCAAGCCCTTATGGCAGCTTCCTACATATACAGCCATTTTTACGCCATTTTGCGCCTTAATCATGAACGCGCCCTGCGCTCTGCCCTCGGATTCCACACTGTGACATCTGTGCATCAGCTTTTTCACCTTTCAGAAACCCCGATCCAGCGCGCTTGCAATGAGACCCAGTTTGGAGCGAAACACCTTCCATACCCAATGCGGATTCCCCGCTTGGGCCTATGACATGAAAACCGAGGGAAAAATCATGAAAAAGATTCTTTTCGCTACTACAGCGCTAGTCGCAACTGCATCAGTCGCAGCTGCAGACGTAACATTCTCAGGTATGGGTCGTTTTGGTGTTAAATCAACATCAACAGACGGCGCGGCTACAGTTACAGACATCACAACACGCATGCAGCTTGACGTTAAAGCTTCTGTTGAGCTCGAGAGCGGTATGACGCTTGGAGCACGTACACGCTGGCGCGACACAGACGGCGCTGCGTCTAAAACATTCAACGCACCGACGTTCACAATGTCATCAGGTGGTCTTACAATCGTTGTTGGTAACAACTACGGTCAAATGTATCATGGTAACATGAGTGTAAACAACGTTGGCTTGACAGGTCTTGGCTTTGAAGCCGATGTGTTCACTGGCTTTGATGAGTATTCATCAAATGGCAAAGGTCCACAAGGCGCAGATGTGAACTACACAATGGGTAACCTTTCAATGGGTGTTTCACACTCAAAAGGTACAAAAAGCACACAAGCTTCTGTTTCATACTCAGCAGATGCATTGTCATTCGGCGCTTCTATGCAAAACGGTAAAGCAAAAGCAGATGACTTCTCTTCTGTAGGTGTTGGCTATGCTTTCGCAGGCGGTAGCGTGAACCTTGCTTACGGTGACAACAACGGCACCAAAACAACTGTTCTTGGCGGTACTTACAGCGTTGCAGCAGCAACATCGCTCACAGCGTTTGTTAAAGACACAAACACAGCTGGTGTTAAGAACGTTTACGGCGTTGGTGTTTCGCACGACCTCGGCGGCGCGTCACTCAAAGCTGGTTATGTTGATAACGCGACTGGTTCAGTTGCCGACTTCGGCATCGTGTTCAACTTCTAATCCACTGGGGATTTGGAGTATCGGAAAGAGCGGGCTTCGGCTCGCTCTTTTCTTGTTTGGGGGCTGTTTTTTGGGTGAAAACGGGCGATGTTCTCAAACGGATTTTGCTGCAAATAGGATTTCTTGGTATTTGCAGGTATTGTTTTTGAATTACACTTCAGCGCGTTTTTGAATTTGTCCGTTCAACCGCTATTTTTTGCGGTGATGAGAGGCGCTCTCCGGTCTTATAGAGAGGCATGTGCGGGGCTTGAATTGGCGCGCTGAGAGCCTGCGATCCGCACATCATTTTCTATTAACCAAAATTTTTCAACCATGGTTAACGCCGCTTAACGTTAACCATTCTGAAGTGCAAGTGTTAACAGGCCGGCTGCGAACACGCTTGCGGCGGGTGGGCTGGTTGCGCTAGCATCGAGGCGCACCAAGGCGAGGGTTTTGACCGTGATGAAGCGCAGTGTTCGGCCTCTGACACTCAGAGATGTTTCGGAGGCCTCCGGTGTTTCGGAGATGACGGTGAGCCGCGTTTTGCGAAACCGAGGCGATGTCTCGGATGCAACACGGGAAAAAGTGCTCGCGGCGTCAAAGCGGCTTGGCTATGTGCCCAATAAGATTGCGGGCGCTTTGGCGAGCCAGCGGGTCAATCTTGTGGCTGTGATTATCCCTTCGATGAAGAATATGGTGTTTCCCGAGGTTTTGTCGGGTGTGACCAGTGTTCTGGAGGACAGCGGCTTGCAGCCTGTTGTTGGCATCACCGACTATTTGCCTGAGAAAGAAGAGAAGGTGCTTTATGAGATGCTCTCATGGCGGCCTTCGGGTGTGATCATCGCGGGGCTGGAGCACTCTGACAATGCGCGGGCTATGCTGGCAGCCTCGGGTATCCCTGTTGTTGAGATTATGGATGTGGATGGAGAGCCTGTCGACACGGCTGTGGGCATTAGCCACCGCGCGGCGGGGCGCAAGATGGGCGAAGCTATTGTCGCCGCTGGGCATAAGCGGATCGCGTTTCTGGGCACAAAGATGCCTCTGGACCACCGCGCAAGGAAGCGTTTTGAGGGCTTTACGCAGGCGCTGGCCAAGGCTGGTATCGAAATGGCTGATCAGGAATTTTACTCGGGCGGTTCGGCTTTGGCCAAGGGGCGCGAGATGACCAAGGCGGTGCTCGAGCGCACGCCGGATCTGGATTTTATCTATTATTCCAACGATATGATCGGTGCGGGCGGTTTGCTGTATTGTTTGGAGGCAGGCCTTGATGTGCCTAGACAGATCGGCTTGGCAGGCTTTAACGGCGTTGAGCTATTGCAAGGCTTGCCCAAGATGTTGGCGACTATGGATGCGTGCCGAGCCGAGATTGGCCGTAAGGCGGCTGAGATTATCTTGGCGCGCTCTGCGGATGAGGCTGTGCGCTTTGATGAAAAGATCGAACTGACGCCGCGCATCGCCCCCGGAGATACGATGCGCTGAGGCATTTTGGGCGCGCCTTGATAAAGCCTTTATAGATCACAGGAATGCCTTGTTTTGTTAAGGCACCGGTAAGAGTTGAAGTTTAGCTCTGAGGGTGGGTGAGTAAAACAAGGTGGTGAGTATGAGCGCGCAGAGCAATTTGGCGCCAGTTATCATCAAGAGAAAGAAGAAAGTTGTAGGCGGTGGGCATCACGGCGGTGCTTGGAAAGTTGCTTATGCGGATTTCGTGACGGCTATGATGGCCTTTTTTCTTTTGATGTGGCTGTTAAACGCAACAACAGAACAGCAACGCAAAGGTGTGGCGGATTACTTCAGCCCAACCGTTCCGATTGCCCGCGTTTCAGGCGGCGGGGACGGCAACTTTGGCGGGGAGTCTGTCTTTTCGGAAATGACAATGCCCAAGAACGGCACAGGGGCGAGCAGTCTTCACGCGACAGAGTCACTTCAAGCGCGTGCTGAGACTGGCTTGTCGGCCGATGGCGAGGATGTGAACTCGGAGAAGGGCAGCGGCGCCGAGTTGGAAGAAGCCTACCGCAAGATTGAAGAGGCCCTGATGGGCATTAGTGGTGAAAGTATTGTCGAAAAAAACCAGATGAAGCACATTGTCACGCGCGTTACGGACGAAGGGATGATCATCGAGATTTTTGATCTGGAAGGGCTGGCTCTCTTTGAAGAGGGGAGCGACAAACCTACAGTTGTGCTTAAGGATCTTGCCGATGTGATTGCGCGGGTTTCGGGGCTTGTTGAGAATGATATTGCGATCGGAGCACATATGCGGGCCGCCTCTGTTGTGCTTGCGGACAATCCGGTGTGGAGCCTGACAGCGGAGCGCGCCAATAAAATGCGCGAGATGTTGGAAGACCGTGGACTGGCTCGGGGCAGGTTTAAACGCCAGACAGGTCATGCCGATAAATCCCTTGCAGTGAAGAACCCGATGGCCGTACGCAACAACCGTCTGGAGATTGTTTTGCTGAGGTCTGATCGCTGAAACTCTGTTGAATTTTAGATGTTAGCCTGGTGTTAAGTGTTAAGCGTTAGGTCTGTTGTTCAATAAGCGTTTGATGCAGCAGAAAGGCGTATTCATGACCATTTCCTCCTCCCTCAATGCCGGCGTCGCGGGCTTGACGGCCAATGCGACAAGGCTCGCGACGATCTCAGATAATATCGCTAACTCTGCGACTTATGGCTATAAGCGGATGGAAGCGGATTTTCATTCGATGGTCATTTAGTCGACGGGGGGCACTTATTCGGCGGGGGGCGTTAGAACGACAACGCAGCGTTTGATCGATGAGCGTGGCGCGCTTGTTGCGACATCAAACCCAACTGATCTTGCTGTGCGCGGCAATGGGCTTTTGCCCGTTGCGCGGGATAGCGAGATCAATACTGGCAACGGCCAGTCGCAAATGCTGCTCGCCACGACTGGATCGTTTCGAACGGACTCAAACGGATACTTGCGTAGCGAAGCAGGGCTCGTTTTGCTTGGTTGGCCAGCGCTACCAGATGGTAGCATTCCGACCTACCCGCGGGATACATCTGACGGTCTCAAGCCTGTACAGGTAAATGTGAACCAGTTTTCTGGCGAGCCTACGACGAAAATTGATCTTGGTGTGAACCTGCCTGCAACGTCCACAGAGTCGGGCGCATCGGGCGCGACTTCTGAACTTTCTGTCGAATACTATGACAATATGGGAACGTCAGAGAATATTTCGATTTCGTTTACTCCGACTGTGCCTGCGACAGGGGAATCGAATGAATGGACCATGCAAATTAGCGACTCTGCTACGCCAGGTGTGGTGATTGGAGAATATACTCTGACGTTTGATGACAGCCGCACGGCGGGCGGAACTCTGGCCTCTGTCACGACAGTGGCGGGGGGTGTGTATGATCCTGTGTCAGGTGATCTGGAGGTCATTGTGGATGGAGGTCCGATGACGATCAATATCGGCGCGGCAGGCATCTCTGATGGGCTGACACAGCTTTCGGATAGCTTCGCACCTGTCGCGATTTCAAAAGACGGCACGCCTGTTGGCAATATGACCTCGGTTGAGGTTGACCAGAATGGTTTGGTGCATGCGTATTTTGATACTGGGATTTCGAGAACAATTTATCAGATCCCCCTTGTTTCTGTTCCCAACCCAAATGGAATGGTTGCACTTGACCAGCAAACCTATTTGCCCTCGCCCGAGAGTGGCTCTTACTTTTTGTGGGACGCGAGTGATGGGCCGACAGGAGACATTGTCTCCTTTGCGCGCGAGGAATCGACGACAGATGTAGCGGGAGAATTGACCGCGATGATCGAGACGCAGCGCGCCTATACGTCGAACGCAAAAGTTATCCAGACAGTGGATGAGATGCTGCAAGAGACGGCGAATATCAAACGATAAAACCTGAGGCGCGCGGTAAAATACGGCGCGCTCCTTTGAACATATTCAAGGTGGTGACATGTCTTTAACCGGAGCACTTTCCAATGCGATCAGCGGCCTGACAGCGGCAACACGTTCAGCGCAGGTTGTCTCATCCAATATGGCTAATTCCATGACGGAAGGTTATGGGCGGCGTGATGTTGAATTGCAGTCGCAGGACACGCGAGGTGGCGGAGTAAGTGTGGTTGCGACTGTGCGCCACCGTGAGCCAGCTCTTGTAGCGGAGATGCGCGATGCAAACGCGGACCGTTCGGCACAAAGCAGTGTAGCGGGATTTAACACCAAACTTGAACAGCTGGTTGGCACGCCGGATTCCGCCAGCTCGTTGACGTCGCGTCTTGCAAGCTTTGAGGCGTCATTGGTTTCGGCGGCGAGCCGTCCTGACTTGTCTGGACGTCTTGACCAAGTGGTGCGAGAGGCCAACTCAATAACGCGGAGTTTGAACACGGCGAGCCAAGGTATTCAGGATATGCGTGTTTCGGCGGATCGCTCTATTCAGACGGCCGTCAGCGCATTGAATACCAAGCTTGTGCAAGTGCAGGAGCTCAACGTGCAAATTGCTGGTGGATCGGCCGCCAAGCGGGACGTTTCGGCCCTGTTTGATCACCGTGAGGCATTGATTGGTGAGATTGCAGAGCTGGTTCCTGTCAAGGAAATGCGGCGACCCAACCAAGGTGTTGCGCTCTATACGCAGGGGGGCGTGCTTTTGCTTGATGGGAATGCTGCCGAACTCGCCTTTACCAATGCAAATACGATTGTGCCACATATGACGCAAGCTGGCGGCCTTCTTTCGGGCATCACAATCAATGGCGTTGATGTTTCGGTTGATCCTGAACACGGCCCGTTGCGTGGCAGACAGCTCGGGGCATTCTTTGAAATACGGGATGACCTGGCCGTTGGAGCGCAGGCTGAATTGGATGCCGTTGCACGCGATTTGAGCGAGCGGATGCAAGACGCGGGATTAGATCCCACAACGCCGACGGGCGCTGCGGGTTTGTTTACGGATGCTGGAGCCTATGTTGACGCTACCAACGAGGTTGGGCTCGCGAGCAGGATTAGTGTCAATGCGGTGGTTGATCCTGATCGAGGCGGCGAAAGCTGGCGCTTGCGAGACGGATTGGGCGCTGCGGTACGCGGGCCAGTTGGGAATGCGGAGCTGCTTCACTCTTTTGCTTCCGCTTTGAGCAGTACACGTAGCTACGCTTCTGGTGGATTTGCGGGCCAAATAGCGGCCGCCTCCGATCTGGCCAGTTTGGTGACTGAGAAGTTTGGTTCACAGCGGCTCGGCGCGGAGCAAAAACTGACCTTTGCCGCAGTGCGCGCGACCGAAGCGGAGCAGTTCCTGATGGCAGACGGCGTTGATACCGACCGCGAGCTGCAAAGACTCATGCTGATCGAGCAGGCATACGCCGCAAATGCGCGCGTTTTGCAGACTGTGGATGATATGATGAATGCATTGATGGGAGCGCTAAGATGAGCTCAATTTCTCTAGGTGACATGGCGCAGTCTGTTAATTTGCGCCGCCAAAATACAGAGCTCAAAACTGAAATGTCGCGTCTGACCAGTGAACTTTCGAGCGGTAAGGTACAGGATGTGATCAAGCATTTGGGGGGTGATCTCAATTATCTCACCGATGTTGAAAGAAGCCTCCACTTGAACAAAGTTTTCGCTGCGTCTGCCACCGAAGCGGCCGGCTTTTCTGGGGCGATGCAAGCAAGTCTTGAGAAGGTGCAACACAGCATTAGTGATTTGGGCGGGGACATTTTGAGCCTTGGTGCGAACTTTGGCGAATATGCCGCGAGTCACCTTTCGGAGAAAGGTCGTAGCGTGATTGAGGGGCTTGTGGCCACGCTCAATACTTCTGTTGCTGGTCGAGCGCTTTTTTCTGGAAGCGCGACAGATAGTGCGGCGCTGGCAAGTGCTGAGGACATTTTGGAGGATCTTAGATCTGCACTCACTGGTCAATCGTCTCTGGCTGGGGTTGAGGCGGTTATGGATAACTGGTTTGGCACTTCTGGTGGCTTTGAAGCAGTTGGGTACACTGGAGGTTTGAGTGATATGTCAGCGTTTCATCTGGCCGATGGTGAGCGCATTGATTTGAAAATCAAGGGCGATGATGAGGTTTTTCGCGCTACCCTCAAGTCGGCGGCTATGGCGGCGCTATCTTATGACCCTGCGCTTGCGCTCTCGAACGGAACACGTGCCGAGATGCTCGGTCGCGCGGGAGAGTTGAGTCTTGGCGCTGTTGACGGTTTGACGACGGCACGAGCGACACTTGGCTATGCTGAAGCTCGGATTGAAGAAGCGAGTGTGCGTTTGACCGCGCAGAACACTAGTTTGGAAATTGCGCGCTCAGAGCTTATTTCGGCGGACCCTTATGATACGATTGTTAAGCTTGAGGAAACGCAATTCAGGCTCGAAAGCCTTTACACAGCAACGGTAAAGCTATCGCAGCTGTCGCTTGTGGGGTTCTTGAGATGAAGACGCTTTTTGCAATTTTTGCCGCTTTCTTGGGTTGCTCTGGAGCAGCATTGGCCAGCGATGTCAGGATCAAGGATCTCGTCGAGTTTGATGGTGTGCGCGGCAACGACCTGATCGGGTATGGCCTCGTCGTTGGTTTGAATGGCACTGGCGATGGCATTCGAAACGCACCATTTACTGAAGAGATTATGTCAAACATTCTTGAGCGTCTTGGTGTCAATGTGAGTGGCGAGCAATATCGACCCAAGAATGTCGCTGCTGTTTTTGTGACAGCTGAATTGCCGGCTTTTGCCCGAGCAGGTGGGACGATTGATGTGAATGTATCTGCGATCGGGGATGCTAAGAGCCTGATGGGGGGTACGTTGATCATGACACCGCTTAACGCGGCGGACGGACAGATCTACGCTGTGGCACAAGGCACAATTATTGCAGGCGGGGCGGCTGCCGAAGGCGAAGCGGGCGGCGTTGTCAAAGGGGTCCCGACAGCTGGTGTTATTCCTTCGGGTGCGCGTGTTGAACGCGAGATTGAGTTTGAGCTCTCCTCCCTGACAACGTTGAGGCTGGCTTTACGTGAGGCTGATTTTACGACAGCGGGGCGGATTGAAAAGGCGATCAATCGCAGCTTTGGCAAGCGCGTCGCTTCGATGCTTGATTCTGGAACCGTTCAGATCAGTGTCGAGGCAACGGGGCGTCGCTCAACGGTGCATGCGATTGGCGAGATTGAAAATATTCTGGTGCGTCCCGAGCGACGTGCGCGAGTCGTTGTTGATCAGCGCTCGGGAACGATTGTGATGGGTGAGGATGTGCGTATCTCACGAGTGGCTGTGAGCCAAGGAGGGCTAACTTTGCGTATTCAGGAAGCGCCACTGGCAATACAGCCAAATCCGTTTTCCGAAGGCGAGACCGTGGTTGTTCCACGCACCAATGCGGCGATTGAAGAAGAGCCGGGGATCAGCCTTGCCGAAGTGCCCGACGGAACGACTCTTTCAGAGGTGATCGCAGGGCTCAATGCTCTGGGTGTGAAGCCTCGCGATATGATTGATATTCTAAAGAGTATTAAGGCTGCAGGCGCGCTTCATGCAGAATTTGTGGTGCACTAGTTTCTATTGGCTGAGTTCTGCGGACGGGATGATCGGGAAGAACTGTCCGCCCGACCAAACTCCAAACCAGTCTTTGCCCTGGTAGATTTCTGATGTGCCAATATCAACAAGACGATAGAAACTCTTGCGATCAATCAAGGCATCTAGATTGGCGCGGATGCGAACATAAGGCGATGGCTCGCCTGTTTTGGGGTCGCGCTCGATCCGAATAGGAGCGTCGGGACCAGCTTTGACAGTGTCAGCGACATTTGTTGTGAAAGTGAGCGTTTGTGCTTGGCCCGAGCCTTCGAGTTCGAAATCTACAGCGACAAACGGGGCATCTTCAACTGTGATCCCTACTTTTTCGACGGGTGTAACAAGCACGTAGGAGTCGCCATCTTTGCGCAAGATAGTGGAAAACAGGCGCACAAGCTCGGGGCGACCGATCGGTGTCCCCATGTAAAACCATGTGCCGTCGCGGGAGATGCGAATATCAAGATCCCCACAATGTGGCGGATTCCACAAATGCACAGGGGGAATTCCACGCCCTTTGGCAGCGGCGCGCGCAGAGGCGGCTATGCTTTCAGCGTTTGGGATCACGGGATTTTGTCCGCTCATTGTTTTTGCCATTTGTAAGTTTGTGTTTAGACTGACTTCAAGCGTAGTGTTTCATTTGGAGAATTGCCATGGCTGATGCAGACAATCTGCTCACAGAGATCGAGGCACTTGAAGGCAGGTTAACGGCAGCCAAGGCTGAGATTACCCGCCGTTTTATTGGGCAGGAGCGAGTTGTGGACTTGACGCTTTCGGCCCTTTTGTGCGGCGGACACGGCCTTTTGATTGGCCTTCCTGGCTTGGGTAAAACCCGACTCGTCGAAACGCTTGCAACTGTCATGGGCCTTGATGGCAAGCGTGTACAATTCACCCCTGATCTGATGCCGGCCGATATTCTTGGCTCTGAAGTCCTTGAAACTGGGGCGGATGGAAGTCGCGCGTTCAAGTTTATTGAGGGTCCTATTTTTTGCCAACTTTTGATGGCGGACGAGATCAACCGCGCAAGTCCGCGCACACAGTCTGCGCTTTTGCAGGCGATGCAGGAGCGGCAAGTTAGTGTTTCGGGCCAGACCCGTGATTTGGCCAAGCCGTTTCATGTTTTGGCAACACAGAATCCGATCGAGCAGGAGGGTACTTATCCACTCCCTGAGGCGCAGCTTGACCGTTTTCTTGTCCGAATTGATGTTGGATATCCTGATCTTGCCACGGAGCGCGAGATATTGCTGGCAACAACAGGAGAGGCCGAGGACAGCGTGACCAATGTCTTTTCAGCAGAAGAGCTCTTAGCTGCACAGACACTATTACGTCGCATGCCTGTGGGCGAAGGTGTGATGGAGAGTATTTTGGCCCTTGTTCGGGCTTTTCGACCCGAGGAAGCGGATGCGTCGGAGCGGGTGCGCGAGAGCGTCGCGTGGGGGCCTGGGCCTCGGGCGAGTCAGGCCTTTATGTTGACTGTTCGTGCACGTGCCTTGTTGCAGGGGAGGCTTGCGCCTGATCTGTCTGATGTGATTGCGATGGCGAAGCCTGTTTTGAAGCACCGGATGGCGCTTAATTTTGCAGCTATTGCGCGAGGTGAGAGCCTGGATGGCTTGATTGAGGCTGAGATTGCTAAGAGTGCACGGTTGAAAGACGTAGCATGACGGACGCGCTGCCTCTGCGCAGCCGCGCTGAAGCGGCGACGGCAAACCTCGCCGCGCTTTTGGCGCGGGCTGAGCAGTTGGCTGCTGCTGTGATGCCTGGTGGGCATGGCCGGCGGCGTGCCGGTGCGGGGGATGATTTCTGGCAATACCGGCCTGTGCAGGCGGGAGACACGCTCCGCATGGTCGACTGGCGTAGATCGGCACAGTCTGACGCGCAGTTTGTGCGACAAAAAGAATGGCAAATTTCACAATCGGTTTTCTTTTGGGTGGATCGGGCGCGTTCGATGCAGTTTGCGAGTGGGCCACACCTGCCCCAAAAAATAGATCGTGCGCAGCTCGTGAGCCTTGCTGCCGGTATTCTGTTGTCGCGGGGGGGGGAGCGAATTGGCTTGTCTGGTGAGGATCTTCCGCCGCGTGCGGGCTCAAAACAGCTTCAACGCTTTGCCGAGCTTTTGGCGAGTCAGAAGACAGAAGACTATGCGGCGCCACAAGTTTCGGCCGTGACGAAGAACGCATTTGTGATCTTCGTCTCTGATTTTTTGGGCGATATTGAGTCCACAGAGGCCGCTTTGCGGGAAGCTTCTGGGAAGGGTGCCCGGGGCGTTTGTTTGCAAATTCTTGACCCTGTTGAAGAGAGTTTCCCTTTTAGGGGCCGCGCAATTTTTGACTCGGTTGGCGGTTCTCTTCGCCATGAAACGCTGCAAGCAGCAGACTTGAGCGCGCGTTATTTGGAGCGTTTGGCGGAGCGAAAAGCGCGCTTGCACGAAGTTTGCAGTCAAACAGGCTGGACCTTTAGCACACATCATACGAATGCGCCTGCGCAGGCGGCTGTGTTGTGGCTTTATAATATGATTGAAGGTCCGAAATGACGTTTGGTTCTGTCTTGTTTACTGCGCCTTACCTTCTGTTGGCTTTGCTGGCCCTCCCAATTTTGTGGCTTTTGTTGCGAGCTGTTCCGCCAGCGCCGATCAAGCATCTGTTTCCTGCGGTGGCTTTTCTTATTGGCTTGAAAGATAGAGATACAAGCACGGACCGTACGCCTTGGTGGCTTTTACTGCTGCGTATGTTGGCTGTTGCTGCGGTAGTTATTGGACTGGCGGGACCAGTGCTTAATCCGACCGATAAAGCAGGTGCGGGTAGTGAACGGCTTTTGATTGTGTTGGATGCGAGCTGGGCAAGTGCTGCAGACTGGTCCCAGCGTCAAGAGTATCTCGCTGGGGTATTGCAGGATGCGGCGCAAGAGGAACGAACTGTTGGGGTCTTGAGCTTGACGCGGCCAGAGACGGTTGTGTTTCAAGCTGCGCAGGTTTGGTTGCGCGCTTTGGCTGGATTGCAGCCCGAGCCTTGGGAGGCGGCAAATACAGTGGACTTGGAGCCGGTTTTACCAGAGGGGCCGTTTGATACGCTTTGGCTGAGTGATGGCGTTGCACGCGACACACGCTCCGATGCTTTGGCTTTGTTTGAGGCGTGCGGGACCGTCGAGGTGACCGAAGGGACGCTACCTATATTGGCGTTGTCCTTTGCAGAGCTTGACGGCGAGGGAGTTGGACTGACGGTGCAGCGGGTACAGCAAGGAGCTGTGCGTGATGTTATTGTGCAAGCGATTGGTCCGGACCCTGCCGGTATTGAACGGGTCTTGGATGAGCTGCCGACTGCGTTTGAAACCGGTGCTGGGGACATAGAGGCGCGTTTTGTGCTGCCTGCAGAATTGCAGGCCCGTGTGAGCCGATTTGTGATAAAGGGGCAGGGACATGCTGGAGCTGTTGTCCTCACGGATGACAGTTTGCGGAGGCGCGATATTGCGCTCGTGGACTCACGGGTGAACCGTGAAGGGCTCGAGCTCTTGTCGCCGTTACATTACCTTGAAAAGGCACTCGTGGAGTCGTCGAATTTGCGGTTTGGTAGTCTCGATGAGGTTTTGCTTGCGGCGCCTGATGTTGTGATTTTGGCAGATATTGCCGAGATGACTGAGGCGAGCGAGGCGGCGCTGATTGAGTGGACAAATGAAGGCGGACTTTTGGTTCGCTTTGCCGGGCCTCGTCTTGCGGCGAGTGAAGTGAGTAGAAGTGTGGAGCATCCCTTGCTTCCTGTACGTCTTAGGGCTGGTGGACGGTTTGTCGGCGGTGCGATGAGCTGGGGTGAGCCGAAAACGCTTGCGCCGTTTGAACAGGGATCGCCATTTTTTGGTTTGACGGTGTCAGATGAATTGCGGGTCACTGCGCAGGTAGTTGCGCAACCTGATCCGCAGCTATCCGAGCGGGTGATTGCACGGCTGAGTGATGGAACGCCACTCGTCACACGAAAGGCGCTTGGGCAGGGGGAAGTGGTCTTGTTCCATATTTCTGCCAATGCGGAGTGGTCGACTTTACCCTTGTCTGGCTTGTTTGTCAGAATGCTTGAGAGGCTCTCTGTCGCCACGTCCGCGACTTCTTTGGACTCAAGTGAAATAGCAGGCACAATCTGGAAACCTGTGAAGAGGCTCGATGCGTTTGGCCGCCTGCAAGAGGCTGAAGATATGAGTGGTGTGGCTGGAGAAGACATTTTGAGTCAGGAGATTGGAACAGATGTTCCGCCGGGGATATATGAAGGGCCAGGAAGACGCCTAGCGAGAAACGTGATTGCTTCAGAACGAAAGCTTGAGCCAGCGGTTTGGCCACAGCGCATTGCGGTCAGCAGCTTTGGCGGGCCGCAAGAGCGGATGCTGGGTGGGCCTTTCTTTGGCTTTGCTCTTTTGCTTCTGGCACTTGATATTCTAGCGACACTTCTGCTGTCAGGCCGCTTGCGCCAGCCCGTTGTGGCAATGTTGGGGCTTACTCTTTTGGCGCTGGGCCAAAGTGCGGAGGCGCAGGAAGATGCGCGCGCCATCAGTGCAACAGGTGAGATTGTCTTGGCGCATGTCGTCACGGGCAACAGGCAGGTTGATGATATTGCGCTGGCAGGGCTTGCCGGGCTTTCAGACACACTCTTTTTTAGAACATCTGTCGAGCCAGAGCCGCCTCAATCAGTCGATCTGGAGCGCGATGAGATTGCCTTTTATCCGCTGTTGTATTGGCCTGTTACGCCAGAGCAAACAACACCCTCGCCAGCCGCGTATCTTAAGCTCAATGCATACTTGCGCGCGGGTGGGATGATTTTGTTTGATACACGTGATTCAAACGTTTCGAAGTTTGGAGCGGCTAGCCCCGCTGGACAGGCCTTGCGCAGGCTTGCGGCGTCTCTTGATATTCCTGAACTTGAGCCTGTACCCGAGGATCACGTCCTGACGCGAACTTTTTATCTTTTGCAGGACTTTCCCGGCCGACATGCCAGCCACGACGTTTGGGTGGAAGCTTCGCCTGCTGAAGCTGTGCAGGCGGAGGGAATGCCGTTTCGGAATCTGAATGACGGAGTGAGCCCTGTCGTGTTTGGTGGCAATGACTGGGCGGCAGCTTGGGCTGTAGATCAACGTGGGGCGCCGCTTCTCCCTGTCGGGCGCGGGTTTGCAGGAGAGCGTCAGCGGGAGATGGCTTTCAGGTTTGGTGTGAATCTTGTGATGCATGTGCTTACGGGCAACTACAAGTCTGATCAGGTTCACGTGCCAGCGCTTCTTGAAAGGCTGGGGCAATGAGCGTGGGTGTTATTTTCGATCCGCTTCTCAGTTGGCCGATCTGGTCTGTCTTGGCTGCGCTTTCAGCTTTTGCTGTTGGATTTTCCATGTGGCGAAGGCTTGCTGGAGCATGGTTGAGGCTATTGGCGGCGGCGCTTGTGCTGCTTGTGCTTGCGGGCCCGATTTTACAGGAGGAAGAGCGGGATGCGCTGAGTGATATTGTTTTCGTTTTGACGGACCGCAGTGCCAGCCAAGAGCTGGGCGAGCGCGCAGAACAGACGGATCGCGTTGAAGCTGATGTTTTGCAACAGCTGCGGGCGCGCACGAACACGGAGATTCGCGAAGTTTCGGTGACCGACGGATTGGGCGACGGTGGAACGCAAATCATGAGTGCTTTAGCCAAAGCACTTGCGGAAGAGCCGCGAAGCCGTGTTGCGGGCGCTGTACTGATCAGTGACGGTTTGGTGCATGACATCGAGGCGATGCCTGAGGTACCAGCGCCTGTGCATTTGCTTATTACGGGCTCTACTACAGACTGGGACCGCCGTTTGACTGTAAAAAATGCGCCTGGTTTTGGGATCATTGGAGAGCAGATCGAGCTGACTTTGCGGATTGAAGATCAAGGAGCAGCGCCTGTTGGAGAGGGGTTCACACAACTTTCTATGTCGATCGGCACGGAGGATCCCATTCGCTTTGATGTTCCGATTGGCCGTGACATCCTCGTGCCGGTCAGTCTACCACATGGTGGGCGAAATGTGGTCAAGTTCGATATTCCAGAAAGCGACGGCGAGCTGACTGCGCGTAACAATTCATATTTGCTTGAAATCAACGGTGTGCGGGATCGTCTGCGTGTTTTGCTCGTGTCTGGGGAACCTCACGCTGGCGGTCGGACATGGCGCAACCTTTTGAAGTCTGACAGCTCTGTTGATCTTGTTCACTTTACAATTTTGCGCCCACCAGAAAAGCATGATGGTGTGCCTGTGGGAGAGCTTTCTTTGATTGCTTTTCCGACGCGGGAGCTCTTTATCGAGAAAATTAAGGACTTCGATCTGATTATTTTTGACCGCTACAAGCGGCGAGGGATTTTGCCGTCCGAGTATCTTGAGAATGTTCGTGACTACGTCGAGAGCGGTGGCGCAGTATTGATTGCGGCTGGACCGGACTTTGCCTCGGTGGACAGTTTGTATCGCTCTCCATTGGGACAGATTGTGCCTGCTCGCCCGACGGCGCGTGTGATTGAACAAGGATTTCGGCCGAGCATAAGCGAAACTGGACGACGTCATCCTGTGACTCGCGGGCTGGACGGGCAGGCTGCGGAGACGGGCTGGGGCCGTTGGATGCGGCAGATCGAGCTTGCTGATGTGACAGGTAATGTCTTGATGGAGGGCTTTGAGGGCGAGCCTCTCCTGGTGCTTGATCGTGTTGGCGAAGGGCGGGTTGCTTTGCTTGCGTCTGATCATGCTTGGCTTTGGGCGCGGGGATATGAAGGCGGCGGTCCACAGCTCGAGCTGCTGCGGCGGCTTTCACATTGGATGATGAAAGAACCTGATCTTGAGGAGGAGGCCCTTTCAGCGGAAGCTGCTGAAGGCGGGCTTAAGATAACACGGCGCAGTTTGTTGGAGGCTGCGGATGTAGTTGTTGTTACCCGCCCGTCAGGGGACAAAAGCGAAGTTACTTTGGAAGAAATTAGCCCTGGCGTCTTTGAGGGAAGCTTCGCCGCAAGCGGTGCTGGGCTTTACCGGTTGGATGATGGCGCTTTGGCGTCTGTTGTCGGCTTAGGGCCCGCCTCGCCACGGGAGTTTGTTGATACAATTGCAAGTACCGAGATTTTGGCGCCGTTGATCAATGCTCAGCAGGGCGGCACATTTGCTGTTGAAGATAGGCTCCCACGTTTGCGCAATATCCGCGAAGGACGTAACGCAGCTGGGGCGAATTGGATGGGGCTGACGCCGCGAGGCGCTTACGAGACCGTAGGCCTGAAGCAATACGCTTTGGTACCGCCTTGGGCCGCACTACTTTTCTTCGCGGCGTTTATCGTCTTTGGATGGTTGCGCGAAGGACGTCGGCGCTAGCGACTAGAAATAACTCCGCACAAGCCCCTCCGTTAGCAAACGCTAACCGTCAGCTAGCACAAAGAACGAAAGCTTGAAGGGTAGGGCCACGACGGCAGGCGGAACCATCATCATACCCACCTAGGCTAAGCACGAGGGCTTTCAAATCTGTCACCGATTTACCTCCAATTCTTTGGATAATCTCGTTTGTAGGCTGCAAACGGTAAAGATGTGGTAACCGACGTATGGGATTGTCGAGGCGTAGGAAGAAATCCCGAGGCTTAAAGAAATGATGCTAATCGCTTCGAACCCACACCACGTGCCAGCATTGAGTGAGACGAATGGGGCGCCAAAGATTGACGTAGAGAGCGCCATCGATGGAGCCGATGCGGTTGCATTTGCAGAGGTGTTTGCGCACGAGGCTGGCTCGGGCTCGTCTGTCGAAGGCAAGGTAAGGTCCTCGATTGATGCCGAGAAGATCAAAGACTTAGAAAAGCGCTTGGTGCTGGGCGAGGTTGAGGCGGTGGAGGTACTTGGAGACACACAAGAATTTGTGTCGCCCAGCGCTGAGCGACCCAAAGCAACAATGATACTGGACCTGGAACCACCCGTCAGTCCGCAAATCGTACAAACCTTCGATAAGGTGCA
This sequence comes from Lentibacter sp., assembly GCF_029254145.1. Lineage (GTDB taxonomy): Bacteria > Pseudomonadota > Alphaproteobacteria > Rhodobacterales > Rhodobacteraceae > Lentibacter. Next base: position 9,318 of record NZ_JAQWYD010000037.1, on the reverse strand, counting down.
AGACGGGCAGAACGTTCTTCGCTTTGAAGCTGAGCTTGAGCTTGAGCTTGGTCGCTCAAGCGAAGGCACGGGTGATTTTGAAGGGCGCACTTCTCCTGTTCAGCAGCACTTGCAGACCTTTGACGGCCAGCACTTTAATATACGACCTATTGCTGAGTTGGAGTCTCAGACTGGTCGAGAGCCGTCAAGTGTGGTGCAATATCTTACGGATGTCGGGATATCGGTTGGCAGTGATCTTGATGCCCACGCCGAGAAAGCTGCTGAGGCAACTGTGAGAGGCGCGCTTGCCATAGGCGAGGGGGCGAGGGTTATTGATAAAGGCCCTTTCGGCAAAGCGAAGAGTGTTGATAGTACACAGAGTTCAAAGCCGGATCGAGAATTCGACAAAGTTTCACATAGTTTGCCGAGTGTAGCTGCAGTCACAGCGAATGAGTTGAAAGCAGAGTCCCCCACAGGAGGCCTGAGCATTAAATCTGCTCATTTAGGTGAGGTTGTTTCCGGTGAAATACACAAAACAGTATCAATTGGCGTGCCTCTGCAGCGCTCAATTGGATTTGCCGAGGTCAGTCAAAAAACTGGTGTTGTGGTTCCGCCTCTACAACAGCAGATCGAGCCGATTCAGGAGAGACGTCCTATGGGATTGGAGCTCCAAAATTCACATTCAAAAGCAGAGCCTGCCTTGGTTGCGGGCATTGCCACCACAGAGAACGTTCTCTTCAATCTGCCTACCGCGTCTCACGAGGAAGCAAAAAATGGTGTGACAGCCCCTTACGATGAGGTAGCGGGCCAATCCGTGAAGGATCAGATCAAGTATCCTTCAACAGGTAAAGACATGCAGATTTTGCCTGTGCAAGTGACTTCTCGAGCAGACGTCCTGTCTCTGGGGCCACCGCTGCAATCCCCTCTGTCGCGACAAGGCCATGAGCGTGATTTTATCTCTTTAGAGGCGATGGCTTTAGTTTCACAAGCAGACGCTATTCGCTCGTTTGGGCAAGTTGTGGGGCAGAATGCGCCTATATTGAGCGCTGAGCGTGCAGTAATGATTGTGCGCGACACTGTTGATGCTTTGATAAGCAATAAAAAGCGAGAAATCGAGCTTCAGCTTCATCCCAAAGAGCTTGGTCGGTTGCGTTTTGTCATGAGCCCTGGTGAAGGACAAATGCTTGTTCAAATATTTGCTGAGCGGCCTGAAACATTGGAGGCATTGCGGCGTCACGCGGAGCTTTTGACACAGGAGCTTTTCTTGGAAGGCTTCGAAAATGCAAATTTCTCGTTTGAGCAGGACACCTCTCAAAATAGAGGCTCCAGCTTGGAGCCTTCTAAGGGTTTCGCTCAGGATGAGACGGGTGGAGCCCCAAAAACAGTGGTGGCTTATGAGTGGCGTCATCCTGATAGCCGACTTGATATAAGAATATAGAGAGACAAATCATGGTGGAAATTTCTTCCAACCTAAATCAGGCGACGACTTACTCGCCCTCGGCAAAAACACAAAATGCGGTGACGTCTGACTTTCAAACGTTCATCCAAATGTTGACGACACAAGCCGAAAATCAAGATCCGCTTAATCCGATGGACTCAGCTGAATATGCGTCACAGTTGGCGAGCTTTTCATCCGTCGAGCAGCAGGTCAAAACGAACGATTTGTTGGCAGATCTGGCGGCTCAGATGGGTGCCTCAAATCTTGCGCAGCTTTCTGCTTGGGTTGGTATGGATGCCAGAACCGCAGCACCTGTTCAATTTGAGGGCTTACCCGTTACCCTGCATCCTCTTCCTACCCGCTTGGCGGACGAGGCTTTTCTTGTTGTTTTTGATGATACTGACACAGAGGTACAGCGGCTTCCCTTGGAGTTAGATGGTGAACCAGTAGATTGGGCTGGAGTTGGCGCGGGTGGGTCGCCGTTTGCCCCGGGCGCGTATCAGTTTAGAGTAGAAAATTATGCAGAAGGCGAGTTGCTGGGCAGTTCGCCAGTTGAAAGCTATCAACGGGTGGAAGAAGCACAGATGGTTGATGGACAAATCATACTGCTGTTAGCAGGTGGGCAGGCGGTCTCGCCTGCAGACATTATTGGTTTGCGAAGTTAACGCAGTTTTTGAATGGTGAGATAGCCGTTGACTGGGCCGAGCCATTGGCGTGATTGAACGATACGTCCTGCTGGCGTTACTTTGTAGGTATTTTCGAATGCTACGTTCGGTCCAGAACATTCTTCATCTAACACTGTGACTGTGCCGCTGATTTCACCAATCGCGATGCTCTCCGCCCAGAGCGCTTTGATTGAACAGGTAAGCTGTATAATCTGTTCCTGATTTTCACCGTTGAGGTAGACGTGTGTTCGGCGGGCGTTTCCTGAGTGACGATTGACAATAAGGGCGAGAGAGCTGCCAACTTCGGCAGACATGAGATCGGCTCCAAGTCCACGGGTGGCTGTTACAACGCCATTTTTTTCAGATATTGTTCGCCTGTCAGGAGAGCCCCAAGTGCTAAAAGCACCATTGTTTGCAACTTCGGTCAGAAAAGTGAAGCTGTTGCGGTTTTCTACTACAGCGATGGCAAGGCGTTTGTCCGTATTTTTCAGAGCGAGGCCAATGTTTTGTGACAGCTCCTGTGCAGTGGGTACGGCAGATGTTTCACGGCTTTTTTTGAGTGCGCCACCTTTGATGGCGTTTAGGACGCTTCCTTGATCAGGTTGGTTCCCGCAGGCAGCGAGTGCAAGGGTCAGCCCTCCGACAAGTGCGCCCAACTTCAAATACGAAATCATCTCCAGAACCTCCCCCACGTCTTGGCCATTTCAGCTCTATGCGTTTCGCGAACTGTATCATAAAGCCTGCCATTAACATTGACGCGAGCACCACCGTCACGTGTGAGCGACTGAATGACGGTCTCTGTACTTTTCTGCGTCGAGTTTCCGAGTGCCCAGCTCATAGGCAGCGTAATCTTTATCCCTTTGTCAAAAGATCCCTCGCCAAATCGTTCTGACGATAAATTTGTCTTGGTGAAATAGGCGCCAACACGCCAGCCATTTCCAAACTCTCGGTCGACAGCAACTGTTGCGCCGTAATCGCCCGCAAGATAGCGACCGACATCGACTTGGGTATGAAACCCTTTCCCAAGGTCGTAGTAAGCAGACAGATGGCCCGTCGCGATATTGTAATCTTGCAGGCCAAATCGCTGATCAAAATCGCGTTGGATCACATAGTTGAGTTCGGCAGCGAGTGCTAGCCGGCTAGATACGGGCTTCCAGAGCACTTCTCCAGACACGCCAGCATACATTTGCTCAAGATACCCAAAAGTCACGCGGCCGTAGAGATTTTCGCCTAGTCGGCCGTATTTGGCGATTGTGAGGTGCTCGATCTTTGGCCCGCGACCTACAGCATAGAGGCGTGCATCGGAGCGTACAGCATGGGGCGGGTTGATCGCGACAAAGCCACCTCTGTTCGGGGAAAGACCGTCCAGATTGCCACCAAGCTTATAGTTAAGAGAACCTGATGCCACCCAGCCTGGCGCAATGTGGTATTGGCCCTCTATTTGCGCAAGTAGGTCTGCGCGTACAGGGCTATCTGGATCAAACACGCTGAATTTAGCGATTGGCCCTAAACCCCAAGTGAGCCTAGGGTAGGTTCCTTCCCGACTGTCAAAACTGATTGCGGAACTATCCGCTGAAAAACGGGTGCGATTAAGTATATCGGTCGCAGGCGCATGCTCTAGGGCCTCAATATCTGACCGTGAAATCGTTACTGAGCCAGCGGGGATACCTTGATTTGAGTAGGTGACTTTTAGCGTTTCAACTGAATCTGGCAGAATGCGAGTCATGATGCGCATGGTCCGACCTACAGCCTGACTTTCGATATCAAAACGTTCGTTGCGAATGAGTAGCTCAGCGGATCGTCCCTCAATCCGAGTGCCTTCTAGTGCGATACCTTCGCGGGCAAGGGCTCTCGCGAGTGCCGCTGTGATCTGGTCTTGTCTCTCTGTCTCAATGGTCCAGCCCAGATCTTGCGCAGATTGGGAGGCGCGTACGGCGACAGGCTGTGGCGCAGTATCATTCCCGCCAATCACAGGAGAGCTTTTCGGATCGATCGCAATGCTGATGTTTAACCCGAATTCGCTACCATACATATAGGATGCGCCGAGCTGAACTGTGTCGTTAAATTTGTATTTGGCCCCAAAGTTAAAGGGCGACTTGACGTCAAAAATTCTGCCGTCTTCACGAACATACGCGTCTGATGAATATTCGACTGAAAAACCCAATCGGTCGTTGTGATTGTAGTTTACACCAGCGAAGCCAGCGACCGGCCCCCTGAACCAACGATCATAATTAGGAATGCCACCTGATCCGAGAGTTTGTGTCGGACGGCTGCCCATGACTGCAAAGCTACCGTGGCTTCCCAATCGCCCCCAGCCTAGTCCCCCAGTGAGGCGTAGTTTCGGCCCGACTGATTTTGTCGCAACGACATACTCGCCGCTATAGAGCCCTGTTCCTAGGAAATCCCGCAGCCCAACGGCGAGAGCTGGCCGATACTGCTTTTCATCAAAGATTTGATAGTGAACATCAAAGCTTCGGTCGAAATGCGTGGAGAGTCCAGAACCTGGCGCGGTGCGGCCTTTGATACCAGAATAGCGAAAAACGCCGGAGATACGGGGGGTGAGCTGAAAGGACAGGTTTGTTTTAGTGGTCCCGCCAAAATGCGAAATTGTGGTAATCAAACGTCCGTCAGGCCCAACTTCGGCGGTGGGCATGTCAATAAGGCCACCTGATAACCCGTAGGTGTTAACCCAAGTCGCAGTTTGTTCTTCTGCGGACAGGGCTACTGGAAAAACAGATAGCCCAGAAATTGCGATCAAGAAGTACGCTTTTAACATGTCCTGTACTCTTTATTTTCGACGGTTTAACAGGTAGCCTAACTAATCAAACTTTCATAGGATAAAGGGTGAGAAGCTTAATTGGTTCTCTATTTATCGTGTCAGGTAAGTAGTAAATATGTCGCGAGGCCAGCACAGCTTGCGCTTAGAACAGCAGTTGTTGCTATCTTTAGGCCCAATCGTGTCGGTGGGGGCGCAACGGGAGAAGCGGCTTGTGCTGCGAGAGCCTTTTCGACCAAGTTAGGCAGGCGTGGCCCAAAGCGGGCCACAACCCGCAGCGTTTTGACTATATCATTCATAAGCGCACGAGGGCCGAGCGCGTTCTTGATGTAATCCTCAACTATTGGATGAGCCACGTCCCAGATATTGAGCTGCGGGCTAAGGCTTCTGGCGACGCCTTCGACAACGACCATCGTCCGCTGTAGTAATATCAGCTCCGTGCGAGTTTCCATTCCGAAGCGTTCAGTAACTTCGAAAAGATAGCTCAAGAGTTTTCCCATCGAGATGCGAGAGGCATCCATCCCGAAAATTGGTTCGCCAACTGCGCGGAGTGCTCGAGCAAACTCTTCTACATCTCGGTCAGCGGGTACATAGCCAGCTTCAAAATGCACTTCAGCAACGCGTTTGTAATCACGCTTTATGAATCCATATAGAATTTCGGCATAGACGCGACGGGTGTAGTCATCAATGTGACCCATTATGCCAAAGTCAAAGGCGATGATATCGCCGTTTGGGGCTACCTTAAGATTGCCTTGGTGCATGTCTGCATGGAAAAAGCCATCGCGAAGTGCGTGGTTCAGAAAAAGCTGGAGTACACGTGTGCCAAGCTCGTCACGATTGTGCCCAAGCGCATCTATAGCCGCATTGTTGCCTAAAGGTACGCCCTCGGCCCAGCTCATGGTCATTACCCGACGACTGGAGTGCTCCCAGATGATTGTGGGGAGCGTAAATCCCACGTCATCTTTGGTGTTTGCGGCAAATTCGCTTGCGGAGGCGCTCTCGAGGCGGAGGTCAAGCTCGCCTTTTACGACACCCTCAAAGTGCTCGATTACATCGCGTGGCTTTAGGCGGCGCGAGCCAGGACTAAAGACTTCAATGAAGTTTGCGACAAAGTAAAACACGTCAATGTCACGCTGAAAGGCCCGCTCAATTCGTGGTCGCAATACTTTTATTGCGACGGTATCGCCTGTTTCGCGAAGGCGAGCTTTGTGAACTTGAGCAATGGAAGCTGCGGCAACTGGTTCGCTGAAGTCATCAAAGATTGTTTCAAGTGGTTGACCAAGCTCTTCTTCGACCATCCGTTTGGCAGCCGAGGTTGGGAAGGGAGGCAACTTATCTTGTAAAATGCGCAGCTGAAGCGCTAAATCATTGCCCACAAGATCGGGACGGGTGCTAAGCACTTGCCCAAATTTTATATAGGCGGGTCCAAGCGCCGAGAGTGCCCGCGCTGGGGGCGGTAGCTCAAGATCGCCGCGTTTTCCCAACCATTTAAATGGCCAGACCAGCGTGCGAGCGAGAATACGAAGCGGACGGGGCGCGTCAAACGCCTCAAGGACTACAGGCATTGCGCCAGTGCGCTCGAGCGTGGCGCCCATCCGGATCATCCGGAAGATATTGTGGGGACCCTTCAAATCTTCCAACCTGAATGGAGCGCGGCGATGCCAAGGCTAAGGTTGCGATAACTCGCGTTTTCAAAGCCCGCATCTTTGATCATCTGGAGAAAGGTGCCTTGGTCAGGAAAGCGACGGATCGACTCGACAAGATATTGATAGCTGTCCCTGTCGCCAGCGATGGCTTCGCCAAGGCGGGGAATAATATTGAATGAATAAAGGTCGTAAGCTTTTTGCATCAGATCATTTGGTATCTGACTAAACTCAAGCACCATAAGCCGCCCGCCCGGGCGCAGGACACGAAAAGCCTCTGCTAGTGCGTCTTGGGGGCGCGTTACATTTCTGATCCCAAAGGAGATTGTGTAGACATCAAAGCTGTTGTCAGGGAAGGGCAGTGCCATCGCGTCGCCTACAACCCAGCTCAGCCGGTTCGCCATTTGCTCGGCTTCCGCGCGCTTTCGCCCCTCAACAAGCATGGGCTCTGTCAGGTCGCAGACCACCGCCTCAGCGTCTCCTGCGCGCGCAAGAAACCGAAAGGACACGTCACCTGTACCACCAGCGACATCAAGCAAGCGTTGGCTGGGACGTGGTGCGAGCCAGTCCATCATGGCGTCTTTCCAAACGCGGTGGATCCCAAGGCTCATTGCGTCATTCATGACGTCATACTTCGACGCAACAGAGCCGAAGATACCTTGAACGCGCCCCGCTTTTTCTGACTCGGGGACGGTTTGAAAGCCGAAATGTGTTGTTTTCTCTGACATGGGCCTTGCCGTTTGCTTTACTCCCTTCTCATATAGTGCCGATGTGGTGCGCACAATGCGCTGAAATGGCACTAAAAGAGCAAAGCGAGCGGTCCATGCCTGAACTTCCCGAAGTTGAAACCGTGAGACGAGGCCTTGTGCCTTCAATGGAGGGGGTTCGGATTGCCCATGTCGATGTTAATCGCCCCGATCTACGTTGGCCATTTCCAGAGCGAATGACCGAGCGGCTTGCGGGGCAACAGGTTCTAAGGCTTCGGCGCCGTTCAAAATATATTCTTGCTGATTTGAGCAGTGGGGAATCACTTCTCATCCATTTGGGTATGTCTGGCCGGATGACCGTTTCGGGCGATGCTTTGGGGCAGTTTGTTCATGAACATCCTCAGCTCGAAAAACACGACCATGTTATTATCTGGATGGAGGGTGGCGCACGGATCGCCTTTAATGATCCGCGCCGTTTTGGGGCTATGGACCTTTTGTCCACTGAGACGGCAGAGAGCCACCCACTTCTTGCAAAGCTGGGGCCCGAGCCTTTGGGGAACGCTTTTTCAGAAAGCTATCTCGCCGAGGCACTTGAGGGGCGGCGCACGCCCATGAAATCAGCCCTGCTTGACCAACGGATCATCGCGGGTCTTGGCAATATTTATGTCTGCGAAGTGCTTCATAAAGCGGGAATTTCTCCGAAGCGGCAAGCGGGGCAGGTGAGCCGTGCGCGATTGAATAGTGTGGTATCGGCCGTGCGAGATGTATTGGAAACGGCAATTTCTGCGGGTGGTTCTTCGTTGAAAGATTTCAAGCAAACCAGCGGCGAGCTTGGGTATTTCCAACATCAATTCCAAGTTTATGACCGAGAGGGCGCTGCCTGTCAGACGCCTGACTGTAAGGGAGCGATTACGCGGATCGTCCAGTCTGGCCGCTCAACCTTCTATTGCCCACAGTGTCAAAGATAACTTGAACCGCGTGACAGGAGTGATATTGAAACGGCTCTGAGTGAAACAAGCGAAAGCGACCATCACATGGCTTTTGAGACGATCATCGTCGACGTGGAAGACCACATTGCCCTTATCCGCCTGAATCGGCCTGACGCGCTTAACGCGCTCAATGCAGAGCTACTTTCTGAGCTTGTCGAAGCGTTGAAAGACGCACAAACAAACGAGAAGGTGCGCTGTATTGTTGTCACAGGCAGCGAGAAAGCATTTGCTGCAGGTGCTGACATCAAAATGATGAGCGAAAAGAGCTTTGTCGATGTATTCACTGAAGACCTTTTCACACCTGAGAGTCATGAGATTGGGCGTATCCGCAAGCCTATTATCGCAGCCGTTTCTGGCTACGCATTGGGCGGGGGATGCGAGCTGGCCATGATGTGTGACTTCATTATTTGCTCAGATACAGCGAAGTTTGGGCAACCAGAGATCAACCTTGGCGTTATGGCGGGCCTTGGCGGCACGCAGCGTCTTACGCGTGCGGTTGGCAAGGCGAAGTCAATGGACATGAACCTGACGGGCCGGTTTATGGATGCAGAAGAGGCAGAGCGCGCAGGGCTTGTGAGCCGTGTTGTGCCGGCCAAAGAGCTGATGAAAGAAGCGTTGAGTGCTGCCAGCAAGATTGCAGAGAAATCGATGATCACTGTTATGGCCATTAAAGAAGCGACGAACCGCTCTTTTGAAATGACATTGAACGAAGGCCTACTCTTTGAACGCCGCGTCTTCCACTCTCTTTTTGCAACTGAAGATCAGAAGGAAGGCATGGCCGCGTTTAGCGAAAAGCGCCAGCCACAGTTCCGCGACAAATAGGCTCTGGCAGGGCCGATATATAAGGGTTTGCATTTTCAGCAAACTAACGTATACGGCCCTCCAATACATGCGTGTGCAGCCCGCTTTGGCTAGAATCATCACTTCGGTGTCGGCTCTTGGGCGCATTGCGTTTAACGAAATATCATAACCGAACCGAGGTCACTCACATGGCAAATTCGCCCCAAGCAAAAAAACGGGCTCGTCAAATTGAGCGTCGAACAACAGTAAATAAAAATCGCAGATCTCGAATCCGCTCATTTCTTAAAAAAGTAGAGGAGGCGATTGAATCAGGAGATAAA
>NZ_JAQWYD010000036.1:0-50845 GCF_029254145.1 Lentibacter sp. | reverse complement strand
TGCTCTATCCAGTTGAGCCACGGGGCCGTTAGGGGAGGGGATAGCGTTTTGTGTTGAGGGTGTCAGCCCCAAAGCTTTGGGGCGGGCGGCGCAGGGAGCGCCGCCCTTTTTCTGTTCAGGCCTAGAAATGGCCACCGCCGACAATTCCGCAAACGATTTCGGTACGGTTTTGCAAGAGATCGGGCGCAAGGTGCGCGTAGCGTTGTGTCATTTGCACCGAGCTGTGGCCAAGAAGCGTTTGAACCTCGTAGAGGCTGACTCCTTTGTTGATGAGCAAGCTGGCAAAGGTGTGACGCAGATCATGAATACGCAAATCTTTGAGGCCTGCTTTATCACGTGCCACAAACCATGAGGCATAGAAGCTTTGATAGGCTGTGCGCGTCATCGGGTTTGTGAACAGATAGTTATCGGCCTCGCTTGGCAGCATCATTTCATCAGACTTCTTGCGAATATCCGTCAAAACTTCGATTGCGGCCGTGGAGAGCACGATGCGCCGCGAACGGCCGTTTTTGGAACGCGGAACTGTCCAAATTCTTTTGTCAAAGTCGATATGGGACCAGACCGCCATGCGCGCTTCGCCTTTGCGTGCACCTGTCAGCAGAAGAAACCGCACAAAGAGGTAAAGAAAAGGGTGCTGATTGGCGCGGCAAGCGGCGAGAAGGCGCTCGATCTCGTCAGCACTCAGGAAGCGTTGCGTATGATCGCCGACGGAGAGGCGCTTGATATTTTCCTGCTGAGGATTGTGCGCAGGGAGGTGCCCCCAGTGGCGGGCAAGGCTCAGCATTCCGTTAAGCAAGTGTATGTGCTTGTTAACCGTGCTGCGCTGATAGCCTGCAATGACTTGCTCACGAACCCAGACGTCCATGATCGGGTTCAGGATTTCGTCAAGTTGGTAGCGACCGAGCTTCTCGCGCATGTGTTTGTTGTAGATGCTCCAGTCATGGTGAGACTGTTTTTTGGTCGCCTTGGCGTGGGGAAAATACAAATCATCAAAAAACTGGTTTAGGGTCAGTTTGACTCCTGTGCTACTCTTGTCGGTATAGGGGCCGACAGGGCGACTGAAGAAAGATATCATAGGTGCTCCTTCTGCCGATAATAATGGCAGTTTGGCTTGTTTATAGGTCATGTCGCTGGAGAGATTTCTAGCAACGTGGTTGCATACAATATTCCCACTTTACTAATACGGCGCTAACAGTAGTCTTTTCGCTACCACAGCTCTCGTCGCAACTGCTTCAGTTGCCGCAGCTGATGTAACGTTCAGCGGCTACGGCCGTTTTGGTATCGCATACACAGGTTCAACAGCCGCGACAGCTGGCACAGGCACACCAGCTCAAGTTACAGCCGCTACAACGGCAGTAACTGCAGCACAAACTGCAGCAACAGCTGCAGCAGCGACAGTTACAGCAAACACAGCGGCTGGCACACTGACAGCTGCCGACATCGCAGCAGCAGCAGCAGACGCGACACTCGCCGACGAGCAAGCGGCCCTTGCAGCCATCTCAGGCGGCGCAGCTGGCGCATCTTCAACAGACGTTACTTCACGTCTCCGCATCGTTATCACAGCAACTGCTGAATCAGATGCTGGTGTTACATTCGGCGCGATGACACGCATCCAGCAAGGCGAAGGCCAAACTGGCGCGACAAGCGGTGCACGCTTCTTCGCCAAATCAGGCGGTCTTGAAGTTGGCGTTGGCAACATCTGGGGCGCTTTCGAAAGCATGCCAGGTCAGTACCCAATCGACCTCGGCCTCACAGGTCTCGGCTATGAGTACACTGTTTACGGTGTAGGCGGCGCAGACGCTTACTCATCAGGCGGTCTGGGTTCATCAGGTGCCAACGGCATCGAAGTTATGTACTCAATGGGTGATTTCTCAGCACACATCCCTGCTTCAGACACAAACGATCGTATCGCCGCCTACGGCGCATACACGTTCAGCGGCTGGACAGTTGCTCTGGGTCTGCAAGACTCAACAGCAGCAACAGATGTTGAGCAAACGCTCACAGTTGGCGGCACAGTTGGCCCAGTTTTACTCGGTCTTGCATATGCCAAAACAAACGCTGGCGTAGATCGCACAGTACTGTCAACTGGTATGGACGTAGGCGCGGCAACAAATGTTGAAGCTTACTACGCTGACCAGTCAGACATGTCTGACTCAAGCTACGGCATCGACTTCAACCACAGCCTCGGCGGCGGCACATCGCTCCGCGGTGATGTAGCATCAAAGTTCAACGGCCAGACCGTTGCTGACTTCGGTGTACGCTTCAACTTCTAATCTTAGAAGCTGACCAATCTATAGTTAAGGGCAGGCCGCGCGCCTGCCCTTTTCTTTTGCCCGCTCCTGTTGTTATTTGACTCAAATTGTTTGCACAAATTGGCCCCACAGGAGCGCGCCCCATGTCCCTCTCAGAAATATCCGCCCGTATCGCCAAAGCCGAGGCCAAGGCAGGCCGCTCCGCGGGCAGCGTCGAGCTGATCGCCGTCTCTAAAGTCCAGCCCGATGCACGCGTCGAGGCCGTCCTCAAAGAGGGGCACCGCCTCTTTGGTGAGAACCGCGTTCAAGAAGCTGCAGGCAAATGGCCCGCCTTCCGCGAGAGCTTTCCAGACACCAAAGTGCACCTCATCGGCCCTCTGCAAACCAACAAGGCGCGCCAAGCGTTCGAGCTCTTTGATGCCATCCACACACTCGACAGACCAAAGCTCATAACGGCCTTCGCCCGCCTCGCTCAAGAGACAGGTAAATGCCCTGAACTCTTCGTTCAGATCAACACAGGCGAAGAGCCGCAAAAGGCTGGTTTGAGACCGAAAGACGCCGAAAGCTTTCTCGCCGAATGCGCGCGCAACGACTTGCCAATTTCGGGCCTTATGTGCATCCCACCCGTCGATGAAGAGCCCAGTTTACACTTCGCCCTCCTCGCCAAAATCGCGGCTCGAAACGGCCTCTCAGGCCTCTCGATGGGCATGAGCGGTGACTTCGAAAGCGCCATCGCGCTGGGCGCAACGCATGTTCGCGTCGGCTCCGCTATTTTCGGCGCACGCGCTTACGAACTATGAGCCTTCCCCCGCTTCAAACTGTTTCTACAGGGCTCGTTGTCGCCATTGTCGGCTTCTTCAGCTCCTTTCCCATTGTCCTTCAGGGCCTCACCGCGATGGGCGCGACGCCGTCCGAGGCCAGCTCGGGCCTTATGGCCGCCTCGCTCTCTATGGGCCTCACAGCCATTGTTATCAGTCTCGTCACGCGGCAGCCCTCCTCCGTTGCGTGGTCCACACCCGGCGCCGCCTTCCTCGCCGTCTCTCTCGCGCCCGCGGGCGGTTTTGCCGAGGCCGTCGGCGCCTTTCTAATTGCTGGCGCGCTCACAGTGCTCGCAGGGCTCTATCGCCCCCTGCGGCAGCTCGCCGCAAATGTGCCTCTTCCTCTCGCTCATGCGCTGCTTGCAGGCGTCCTCATAACCCTCTGCGCGCGCCCCTTTCTTGCCCTGGCCGATGCGCCCTATACTGCCGTGCCAATCCTGCTCACATGGTTTGTGGTCGGCAAACTGTCGCGTCTCTTCGCCGTGCCCGCCGCCGTGCTTATGGCCGTCGGGCTGACACTCTGGGGTGGCGCATTCTCGACGCCAGATCACTTTGTAACTCAGCCTGTCATAGTCCTCCCCGCCTTTAGCCTCGCCAGCGTCCTTGGCCTCGCGCTGCCGCTCTTCATCATCACAATGGCCACCCAGAACAGCCCGGGTATGGCCGTTCTCAAGGGAGAAGGTTTTGCGCCACGCCCCGCCTTCTTCCTCTCCGCAGTCGGCATCGCCAGCATCCTCTCCGCCCCCTTCGGCGCCCTCCAGACATGTCTTGCAGCTATCACATCCTCTCTCTGTGCGGGCGCGGACTCACATCCCGACAAAGCCTTGCGCTTCTGGTCTGCCGTCATGGGCGGTGTCTTTTACTGCCTCTTCGGCCTCTTCGCAGCCCTCATCATCTCCTTTGCCGCTGCCGCACCACCCAAAACACTGGAAGTGCTCGCAGGCATTGCGCTTCTTGGCGTCTTCGCCAACTCCGCAAGCGTCGCCCTCGCCGATGCAAAATCTCGCGAAGCCACCGCCATTACATTTCTCACAACAGCCTCAGGCGTCAGCCTCTTCGGGCTCAGCGGTGCCGTCTGGGGCCTCCTCTTTGGTGGCCTCGCCTTTATGTTCTCCCAAAAATCCTAATTTTCCGCTAATCTCGCTCTCATGTTCAACAGGAGACCAGTATGAAGCGCATCGCTCTTTTCACCGCCCTCACGCTCACCGCTGCAACAACAGCTCAAGCAGATATGCAGCTCAGCTTCAAAGGCTGGGGCAATATTCCCTCCTGCACCACGGGTCGCCCCAATACAGTCGGTAACCCTGCCTTTACGCTCAAAGTTATCCCCACAGGTACAACTCAAGTCCAGATCCGCCTCAAAGACCTCAATGTCCCCAGCTACAACCATGGCGGCGGCAAAGTCAAAATGACAGCCGATGGAACAATTCCCGAAGGGACATTCAAATACAAAAGCCCCTGCCCACCCTTTGGTTCCCATACCTACGAATGGACTGCCACAGCCAAAAAAGGCAGCAAGACTTTGGCCAAAGCGAAGGCCAGCCAGAAATACCCCTGAAGATCAGGCCAGAAGGGTGTTTCTTTTTCTTTCTATAAATATTCCAGGGGGTCTGGGGGACAGCGTCCCCCAGCGGGGCGGTTTGGCGCAGCCAAAGCGCAAGCTCTCAGCAGACAATCAGCCGCGTGCCAATCTCAATCCGCGCCGCGATCCAGTGCAAATCCGCACGCGCAAACGCAATACAGCCTTCGGTCGGATATCCGCTGCGCCGCCACTGGTGCAAAAAGATAGCCGAGCCTTTGCCTGCTTCGGCCTCGGGCCAGTTCCAATCCGTCACAATCACAAGGTCATAAAGCGGGTCGGCTCGCCGCAGGCGCTCGTGGCTGCCGCCGTGAGGCGCACGCACAGGCAGATTGTAAGAAGCGTCTCCGCTCTCGTCCGACCATAGGTCTCGCGGCCCGATCGGCTCTGCCCAGACCCGCGGCTGCACGAGGCGGTCAGGTCGATACAACATCCCGACAAGCCGGTGTACCCCCCTGGGCGTCGCCCCATCGCCCTCGCGCTTGGCCGCAGAAAGCCCGCCCTTGCCAATCACACAAGGAAACCTCCGCCCCAAAAAGCGCAGGCCCGTCGGCGTCAGAACAAGATCAGCCACACTCAAAGCAAATGCCCCGATTTCGCCGCCTTAACCTTAAGGTAGCCGTGGTTATGCGCATTTCCACCCACAACAAGCGGTACACGCTCGACCACTTTCACACCCGTCTTTTCCATCATGGATATCTTGGCTGGGTTATTCGTCATCAGCCTGATCGCGCCAAAGCCAAGCTCTTTGAGAATGGCACTGCCCACCCGAAAATCGCGCTCGTCGTCTTCAAAACCGAGGCGGTGATTGGCCTCAACCGTATCAAAGCCTTGGTCCTGCAAACTATAAGCGCGCATTTTGTTGGCAAGACCAATCCCACGCCCCTCTTGGTTGAGATAAAGTAAAATACCTGCGCCCTCAGCGCCCATCTGCGCCAAAGCGCCACGCAGCTGTGGGCCACAATCGCATTTGAGCGAGCCCATAAGATCGCCCGTAAAGCACGCCGAATGCAGCCGCGTCAGCACAGGTAGCGCTCGGTCGGGCCGCCCAATCTCAATGGCGTAATGCTCTTCGCTGCCGTCCTCAGGACGAAACACATGCAGCCGCGTGTTTTCTGCCACCTCAATGGGCACACGAGCTGCCACAATCTCCTGCAAAGCCGCGCTCGCGTCCATCGCCTGCGCCGCCGCCTCCGCATTCACCACAGTCAGCCGCTCCGCAGCCGCAAACGCCTCAGCATCCGCCAGATCGGCCACCAAAGCCGCAGGCAAAAGCCGCGCCGCCTTACACAACGTGAGCGAAAGCCGATGAAGCTGCGCCCCGCCCTCGCGCGCGCTCTGAAGCGGCCCTTTCATCGGGTTCGCCAGGTCGTCCTTCGGGTCCGCGACAGCCAAGACCCAGCGTAAATCTGCACCGTCAGGCAGCACAATTCGCGCCATATCGCCGTCATAACTCCGCGCCTTCAGCGTCTCCGCGCGGCGTGCCGTAATCGCCAACACAGGGGCCAGCCCCCGCGCGCGCATCGCCTCAAGCCGCGCGCTCTCCGCCGTCTCTGCCGCCATCACAAGCGCCGCACCATCAGCGCTCACAAGGACCACAGGCACACCAATACGCAGGTCTGCCCGCGCGCGTGCCAAGGTCTCGTTTATGTCAGGGCCTAAATTCATGGCACATCCTTAGGCCAAAAAATTGCAGAACTGAAACAAAAACAGCCTGTGCAACACGAGCGCGTGAAACCTTGCTACAAAACTTGCCAGCGCCGTGATCTGCCCTATTTCTAATAGGCACAACCCGATAGGAGGCCCTCATGGCGCAACTCAGAAAAATCCTGCTCGTCGACGATGATGATGACCTGCGCGAAGCGTTGAGTGAACAACTTGTCATGACCGAAGACTTTGACGTCTTCGAAGCCGACAGCGGCGCAACCGCCATGCAAAAGACCAAAGAAGGCCTCTATGACCTGATCATCCTCGATGTCGGCCTCCCCGATACCGACGGCCGCGAACTCTGCCGCCTGATGCGCAAACAGGGTGTCAAAGCGCCTGTCCTCATGCTCACAGGCCACGACAGCGACGCTGACACAATTCTCGGCCTAGATGCAGGCGCCAATGACTACGTCACCAAACCATTCAAGTTTCCAGTCCTGCTCGCGCGTATCAGTGCCCAACTGCGCCAGCATGAGCAAAGCGAAGACGCGGTGTTCACGCTTGGGCCATATACCTTCAAGCCCTCAATGAAGATGCTGATCACAGAAGGTGAGAAAAAGATCCGCCTGACCGAGAAAGAAACAAACATCCTCAAGTTCCTTTATCGCTCCACAGACGGCGTCGTCGCGCGCGATGTGCTGCTTCACGAGGTCTGGGGCTACAACGCAGGGGTTACAACCCATACGTTAGAGACACACATCTACCGCCTGCGCCAGAAAATCGAGCCAGATCCCTCCAATGCAAGGCTTCTGGTCACAGAGTCAGGAGGCTACCGCCTCGTCGCTTGAAAAATAAAGTGATTTGATCTGCATCAAAGATGCATCTCAAAGTTGCCAATACAAGTTAAGTATACCCTCGCATATGCGGTCTATCATATGCACCTCCCTGTTGGACTTTGGCCGAGCCCCGCGCTCGGCCTTTTTTTTGGGACAGCTCTCTTTGCCACAAAAGCCCTTCACGCTATGCTCCCAAAGCGTCAATATCACCAGTGAGGGCTTGTTATGCATCCGTTTATCCTATTTTCCGCCGTGCTTCTCTTCTGCAAAGCCCTGCTACCAGTGCCCGCAAACGCACAGGAACTTGTGGTCAACAATCTCTCCAACAACACAGTTTATGTCGGCATCTGCGCCGTACGGGACGGTCAGATCCGCATGTGCCGCTATGATTCCACGCCTCCCTTGAGCGAAGATAGCTTTGATCTAGCCCTTGGCAGCCGCTTTCGCGGTTCGACATGCGGTTTGTCCCACAAAAGCATGGAGTTTCGTGCCGAGCAGGGCGATGAGCTCTATTTCGCACTGGCCCGCGCCCGAGGCAACGTCATCCGTCCATCTCAAGGCGCCAAATATGATCGCAAGCTTTGGTATATGCCCGAAATGGGCGAGCGGACCACACCACCAACCTACAACAGCCAGCCCTTTTCGATCCGCCACAGATGCAGCTACTCTGTGTCACTCGGCTCTGATATTGCCTTGCTCTCTACTTTCCACGACACAGTGATCGACTGGGAGAAATTCTTCCAAACCGGCCAACACACCTTCCTGAAAAAGACAGCAACAGAAGGCTTCCTCCGCAGCATAGATACCACAGAGACTCTGCCAGACCTGCTCGAATACTTCTGGGATGATGCCCTGTTTTACGGGATCAAGTCTGGCACATTGACCTTTACAATCAAGCCTTAAGCACAGCTCGCCCAGGCGCAGGCACTGCCATGACAAACCCTTCCTGCGCGCGGCGGTTTCGCTCCTCAAGGCAGCGGTTGTAGCGCTCCAGCTTGGCATCATGATCAGGTCCACAGGCCCGCACACAGCGCTTCGTGCCAGGAATGCAGCTCTTCATCTCCATGCGCAGGGCAGGGTTGGACACATCATATTGTGGACAGACCTCATAGGCGCGATGTGGAATAGGCGGCCAGCATTTGTTTCGGAAATCAGCACAGGCGGCCAAGGGCAATACCAGCGCCACAAGAACAAAAACACGCATCAGACGTACAAAGAAAACCATAAAACCCCCAAACGTTTCACTCAATTTTCATGCCCAAGCATAAAAGGCCGCCCGCCGCGCGGTCAACCTCATGGGACAATTCTAAACAACCACCCCAAAAAGCCGCCCCAACAATGCGCTCACAGCCATGGCAAATATACCCCAGACCACAACCCGCAGCATGGCTGGCCCCTTTGGCGCGCCGCCCGCGTAGGCCCCCAGTGCGCCCAAAACAACAAGCGCAAACACCGTCACGGCCAGCACCACTGTTATAATAGAGTCTGCTGGCGCAAGTACGGCCGCCACAAGAGGCACAGCCGCAGCGACAGAAAAGGTCATGCCCGAAGCCAAAGCCGCCTCAAAGGGCCGCGCTCTTCATAAATTTGAACAAGCTCGTTGATTTCGGTCTCGGGGTTCTGCTCCAGAGACTTGGTTTCACGCGCAATATCGGCCTTCTCGATATCCGATTGCGACGAAACCGAAACATACTCGCCCGCCGACATCGACATCGCCCAAGCCACCAGCCCCGCAAAGCCCGCCAAAAACACGGTCTTCGCTTCGGGCTCCGCTGCAGCCACTCCGACAATCAACGCCGAAGTGGAGACGATCCCGTCGTTCGCCCCCAAGACAGCGGCACGTAGCCAGCCACTCCTGTTTACATAATGTCGCGTTTCGGGATGTGCGGGCGGTCCATTTGCCATGAGTGTATTCCTGTCTGTTCTACGAAGCATCACAAGCAATAGTCGATTCCCTGTCCATGCATGTTGTGTTAGATCTAAGGCTCTTTCAGTCAGGAGCACCACATGTCATTCACACTCGCCACTTGGAACATCAACTCCGTGCGCCTGCGCGAACCTCTGGTGCTCAAGCTGCTCTCTGAAGAAGCCCCCGATGTTCTCTGCCTGCAAGAGTGCAAAAGCCCTGTTGATAAGATCCCCCTCGATGGCTTCAAAGCGCTCGGCTATACCCACATGGTCGCACGCGGCCAGAAGGGCTACAACGGCGTCGCGATCCTCTCCAAAATCCCCATGGTCGAAGCGGGCGCCGAAGATTACGCAAGCCTCGGCCACGCCCGCCATATCGCGGGCAAGCTCGAAAACGGCGTTACTGTTCATAACTTCTACGTCCCCGCTGGCGGCGATGTCGCCGACCGTGAGGTCAACGAAAAGTTCGGCCAGAAGCTCGATTACCTCACCGAGATGCGCGACGCGTTCCATGCCGCAGCCCCTCAAAAATCGATCCTCGTGGGCGATCTTAATATCGCACCCCGCGAAGACGACGTCTGGGACCACAAGAAACTCCTCAAAGTCGTCTCCCACACCCCCATCGAAGTCGAAGCCCTCGCGCAGACGCAAGACGCAGGCAAATGGGTCGACATCACCCGTCAGGATATCCCAGAGGGTCTGCTCTATTCGTGGTGGTCCTACCGCGCCAAAGACTGGGACGACGCCGACAAAGGCCGCCGCCTCGATCACGTCTGGGCCACCCCCGACATCTCAAACGCTGGCCATTCCTCCCGCGTCCTGCGCGCCGCCCGCGGCTGGACCCAGCCCTCCGACCACGCGCCAGTCTTCGCCACGTTTGATATCTAACCGCGCCCGCCCCTTGCAAGCGCGGCGCGCATCCCTCAAATAAAGGGCAACACATCTTCCAAAGGAGTCCCCGATGGACCTCAATCTTTCACAGCCCGCCGCAACAGAAAATCTGATCTTTGACGTCACAGAAGCCACCTTCATGAAAGACGTAGTTGAAGCCTCGATGGAGACCCCGGTGATCGTCGACTTCTGGGCGCCATGGTGTGGCCCCTGCAAGACGCTCGGGCCGATGCTTGAAGGCGCCGTGACCAAAGCCAAGGGCGCGGTCAAAATGGCCAAGGTCGATGTTGATCAAGAGCAGCGCCTCGCCCAGATGCTCGCCCAGCAGGGCCTCCCGATCCAATCGATCCCCACAGTTGTCGGCTTCTACCAAGGCCGCCCCGTGGATATGTTCCAAGGCGCCGTGCCCCAGTCGGAGCTTGACGCTTTCGTGAAGAAAGTCGTCGATGCCGCGGGCGGTGATGCCTCAGGTGGGCTTGATGATGCGGTCGCTGCTGCCGAAGATATGCTCGCCGAAGGCGCAGCCGCCGACGCCGCACAAACTTTCGCTGCGATCCTCGAAGAAGAGCCGAACCATGCCGCAGCCTACGGTGGCCTCGTCCGCGCCTATATCGCGCTCGATGATCTCTCGGGCGCAGAAGCTACGCTCAATGGCGCTCCCGCCGAAATCAGCGCCGCCCCCGAGCTTGAGGCCGCTCATGCCCAGCTTGAGCTTGCCAAACAAGCCGCAAATGCTGGCCCCGTCGCAGAGCTTCAGGCCGCCTCCGAGGCCAACCCCGATGATCACCAAGCGCGCTTTGACTACGCCAATGCACTGCAAGGCGCGGGTGATATGGCCGAGGCCGTCGCCCAGTTGCTTGAGCTCTTCCGCCGCGACCGCGAGTGGAACGATGGCGCCGCCAAAGCCCAGCTCTTCACACTGTTTGACGCCCTGCCGCCACAAGACCCAATCGCGTTGGCAGGCCGCCGCAAGCTCGGCTCCATGATCCTGATCTGAGGAAAAACATGCGCAAATTCAAAGATCTTCCCAGCGTCCTTCCCATCTTTCCGCTTCCTGGTGCGCTGCTCTTGCCACGCTCCAATATGCCGCTGCATATCTTTGAGCCGCGTTACCTCACCATGCTTGATGACGCGCTCAAAACGCCCGAACGTCTCATCGGAATGATCCAGCCCGACACAGGCCCACACAGTGCCGATGATGCGCTGATGACAATCGGCTGCGCTGGCCGCATCACCCAGTTCAACGAAACAGATGATGGCCGCTACATGATCACCCTTACGGGCATATCGCGGTATCGCATCTCTTCCCAAGTCGAGGGCTTCGCGCCCTACCGTCGTGCTGAAGTAAGCTGGGATGGTTTTGAAAAAGACATGGGCCCCGAAGAGCACGACCCCGTTTTTGACCGCGCCAAATTCCTCGCACTGCTCGAGCGATTCTTCTCCGCCAAGGGCCTCAACACAGACTGGGAAACCCTGCAAGAGGCCGATGACGAACTCCTCGTGAACTCCCTCTCCATGCTGCTTGATTTCTCCCCCGAGGACAAACAGGCGCTGCTCGAAGCGCCCTCTCTTTCCACCCGTCGCGAAACCCTCGTGACCCTGATCGAATTCGCCCTGCACAGCGGCGGCGATGGCGAGGATATTCTCCAATGACCGAAACACCCGCGTTCGACCGCCACATGCTCGAAGCCCTCGTTTGCCCCGTCTCTCAAGGGCGGCTCGAATATGACGCCGAGGCCCAGGAGCTGATCAGCGCCTCCGCAAACCTCGCCTACCCTATTCGCGATGGCATCCCTGTGATGCTGTTTGATGAAGCGCGCAAGCTCGAGGCGTAACTGCGCATTCCGCGCTCGGAAAACGGCAATCTGCCAAGCCAGCCTCTAACATCGCCCAAACCCACCGCACGCAGCGTCAACACCTGCGCGTTGCCCCAAAACCCCGTTTTGTCGGTGCACGGGCTGTGCACGGGTTGTGCACGCTTTTCACCCCCCCTCTCCTGAGAGGGTTCAAAACGCGTTAACCTTTGGAGATCACAATTGCATGAGGTCGGGTAAATCGCCGTTCAAACCTGCCGCTTCGCGCATAAATCCGCGTTTCACACCAGGCATCGCATTGATCAGCCCCATGCCAAGGTCACGCCCCGCTCTGAGGATCGGATTATCATTTGAAAACAGCTTGTTGGTTAGATCTGTCGTCGCCGCCAAAGTCGCCGTGTCAAACCTGCGCCAGCCTTGGTAGCGCTCCAGCACAAGCTGGCTGGCAAAGTCCTCGCCGCGCTGCTCTGCGTGCTCGATCACATGCGCCAGCGCCGCCACATCGCGCAGCCCCGCATTGAGCCCCTGCCCCGCAATCGGATGCATCCCGTGCGCCGCATCGCCAACAAGCACAAGTCGTTGTTCTATAAAGGAATTCGCAATGGTCAACTTGAGCGGATAGGCAAAGCGCTTGCCGTCCAGTTTGATCTCCCCGAGGAAGCCCCCAAAGCGCGGGCGCAGAACTTCAAGATAGTCTGAATCACTCAGATTGTTGATGCCACTCGCCCGTTCCGTGCGCTCTGACCAGACAATAGAGCTGCGGTTCCCCGGAAGCGGCAAAATAGCCAACGGCCCCTCAGGCATAAAAAATTGATGCGCAATGCCATTATGCGGTTTTTCATGGGCAATCGCGCAAACAAGAGCCGTTTGGCCATACTCCCAGCCCGTGCGCCTGATTCGTGCGCGCTCAGCCGTGCCTGATGCACGTCCGTCCGCCCCAACAATCAGCCGTGTAGAATGCACATCGTCAGACGCCAAAGTCAGCCACGCACCGCTATCATTCACCTCTTGGGAAACAACCTTTCCCTCGATGGTTTCGATCCCCTCATGCGCCGCCACCGCCTCAAGCAACGCGCGTCGCAGGTAACGGTCTTCAAGCATATGGCCCATAGGGCCCTCTTCCAGCTCGCCCCGCTCGAAATGCAGGAAAAACGGCGCTGGCCCTTGCCCTGCACGGCCATCGCTTGCCTTGATCTCGTTCATAGGCTGTGCGTGCTCAGACACCTTATTCCAAAGGCCCAAACGCTGCAAAAGTCGGATCGAAGCGAAGGCCAAAGCATAGGCCCGTCCATCAAACGCTGCATTCGCACGTACGGTTTCAGGCTGCGCATCAATGATGCTCACACGCCGCCCCCGCGCGGCCAAAGCCAGCGCCAAAACGGGGCCGTTTAGCCCGCCGCCTACGATTGCAATATCACTGTCATATGTCATGTGTTTCACTATGCCTGAACCTGCGGGATTGTCCATGCAACAGAACGCCGCTACCGTGGTTTTGAACGCAGCGAAAAGGGATGTAAAATGGAAAAATGGCTCACAATGAGCATGGCCGATCTGGGCCGTGGTATCGCCGCAGGCGAGATTGATCCCATTGACCTTACAGAAAAATATCTCTCCGCCATCAAGGCCCACCCCTTCGGCACACGCATCTATGCCCGCCTCACAGAAGAGCGCGCCCGCGCCGAAGCAAAGGCCGCCTCCGAGCGTGCCAAAGCAGGCTTACGCCGCGGCCTGCTTGATGGCGTTCCCGTGAGCTGGAAAGACCTGTTTGATACAGCGGGTACAGCCACAGAAGCGGGCTCCGCCCTCCTCAAAGACCGCGTGCCAGATAGCGACGCATGGGTGCTTCAAAACGCAACCAAAGCGGGCCTCGTTTGCCTCGGCAAAACCCATATGAGCGAGCTGGCCTTCTCTGGCCTTGGTCTCAACCCTGTGACCGAAACACCCCCTTGTGTAAACGATCATGCCTCTGTTGCAGGCGGGTCTTCCTCTGGTGCGGCGGCCTCTGTCGCCTTTGCTCTGGCGCCTTGTGGTATTGGCTCAGATACGGGCGGAAGCGTCCGTATCCCTGCGGCATGGAACGATCTCGTCGGCCTCAAAACCACAGCCACCCGCATCCCCCTGACAGGCGTTGTTCCGCTCTGCGAAAAGTTTGACACAATCGGCCCGCTCTGCCGCACAGTGGAAGACGCCGCCCTCATGCTCGCTGCGCTCGAAGGTGGACAAGCCGCCGATCTTAAAGGCGCCTCAGCAAAAGGTCTGCGCCTCGCCATCCTTGACACCATCGCCCCAGATGATGTTCGGGGCGCGCCCAAAGCCGCCTTTGACAACGCGGTTGCGCGCCTCAAAGCCGCAGGCGCAACGATCGAACACATAGAGGCCCCCGAAGTCGCCGATGTTATGCCGCTCTCGGCCATCCTCTTCACATCCGAAGCCTACGGCACTTGGAAAGAAATCATTGAGGCCGCACCAGACAAAATGTTCCCCGAAATCCTCGCTCGCTTCCGTTCAGGCGCGGGCCATGCCGCCGCCGATTATGTCGCGGCGTGGCAAGCCATTGACGCAGCGCGCTCGAAATGGGCCACGCGTGTCGCCGGATATGACGCCGTCCTCCTGCCCAGCGCACCCATTTTGCCGCCCGACGCCGAGCGGCTAATGACAGATAGCGACTATTATATCACAGAAAACCTGCTCTCCCTACGCAACACGCGCATCGGCAACCTCCTCGGTCTGCCTGCGATAACCCTGCCAACAGACACACCCAGCTGCGGAATTCTGTTCATGGGCTCAGCTTTTGAAGAAGAAAAGCTCCTCCGCGTGGCCGCCGCTGCTGAGAAAGTCTTCTCAAGCACCTGACCTGTGCCATGATAGAAAAGCGCCGCCAACGTCCCGCGAAGGCGTCAACGGATAGCCTATTGGCAGTTCAAACCTCGCATGGGGCGCTATAAATGCCACAAACTGCCTGAATCCACACAGTTTTTCTGGACGAAGCGAGCTTGCTTGAGTAATTTGATTTCAAACGGGGCGCTAATGACCCCGACTTTGAGGCAGTATTGATATGTTTCCCGAGCGGTTTTCGAACCTTCCGGCCTATGCGTTCCCGCGTTTGCGCGCCCTGTTGGATCACCATCCTGCAGGCGGCGAAACCGTGCATATGACCATCGGCGAGCCAAAGCACCCCTTCCCCACTTGGGTCGGCGAAGAGCTGGCCGCGCACATCAAAGGCTTCAACAGCTACCCCCCCAATGACGGCAGTGAAGCCCTGCTTACTGCCATTTCAGGCTGGCTCAAGAGCCGCTTCTCCATAACGGCCGCCGCAGATACGCAAATCTTGGCTCTCAATGGAACGCGTGAAGGCCTTTACAACGCCTGCATGGCCCTCGTGCCTGAGAAGGTGCAGGGTGATACGCCCAATATCCTGATGCCGAACCCCTTTTATCAAGTCTATGCCGTTGGTGCCGCCTCTGTCGGGGCACGACCAATCTTCGCAAATGCGACAGAAAGCACTGGCTTCCTGCCTGACTTCTCTGGACTGCCCACTGATATTCTCAAGAAAACAGCTGCTGCCTTTATCTGTTCGCCCTCCAATCCGCAGGGCGCAATCGCCAGTCGCGCTTACCTGCGCGAGCTAATCTCCTTGGCGGAGCAGTTTGATTTCCAGATCTTTGCTGATGAATGCTACTCGGAAATTTATCGCAATGATCCGTCCCCCAGCGCGCTGGATGTCGCCGCCGAGATGGGCACACATCCCGAACGCGTGGTGATCTTTCATTCGCTTTCCAAACGATCCAACTTGCCTGGCCTGCGCTCAGGCTTTGTTGCAGGCGGGCCGCAAACTATCGCACGCCTGAAGCAGCTGCGAAACTATGCTGGTGCACCACTCCCGACGCCACTTCAGGCCGTAGCCGCACGCGTCTGGGCCGATGAAGAGCATGTGATTGAGAACCGTAAGCTCTATCAGGAAAAATACACCATTGCGGACAAGGTCATGGCCGATTTCGAAGGCTATCAAGGCCCCGAGGGCGGTTTTTTCCTTTGGCTTCCAGTGGAAGACGGCGAAACCGCCGCGCTCAAACTCTGGCGCGAGACAGGCGTGCGTGTGCTCCCCGGAGCCTACCTGAGCCGCGACGCTGAAGGCCGCAATCCAGGACAGAATTACATCAGGGTCGCCATGGTGGCCCCAAAAGAAGAAATGCAGCAGGGGCTCCTCCGCCTCAAAAGCTGCTTACAAAGCTGAGGACGAGGGAAAATGGCATACCAGACACGTGGACGCGATCCGCTTCTCGATAGCAAAATGGCAGAAGCCATCGAAAAACGCGGCAAAGAGCTGATCGGCATTGGGCTTGTCATCGTGGCTCTGGCGGCAGCCGCTATGATTGCCTCCTACAATCCCAATGACCCCTCTTGGCTCTCTGCCACAGACGCTCCAGTCCAAAACTGGATGGGTGGCATCGGAGCAGCCATCGCTGCACCTCTCTTTATGATCATCGGATGGGGAAGCTGGGGCATCGCAGCCGCGCTCCTTGCTTGGGGTCTTCGTTTCGCCCTCCACTTCGGAGCAGACCGCGCCATCGGCCGCTTGATCTTCGCACCAATCTGGCTTGCGCTTCTCTCCGTTTATGCTTCTACCCTCGTACCAGGCGAAACATGGACACATTCTTTCGGCCTTGGCGGCCTCTTCGGCGACACTGTTCTTGGCAGCCTCCTCGGCCTGCTGCCCGTCGGT
This sequence comes from Lentibacter sp., assembly GCF_029254145.1. GTDB lineage: Bacteria > Pseudomonadota > Alphaproteobacteria > Rhodobacterales > Rhodobacteraceae > Lentibacter. The sequence continues at coordinate 34,377 of NZ_JAQWYD010000036.1, read as the reverse complement.
GCAAGCTTTGGCCTCAAAGTCCTCTCTCTTGTTCTTGGCTCCGCGATGATCGCATTTGGCGCGTTTATCCTCGGTTTCACACGGCCTGAGCTTCGCTACATCGGTCGTTTCCTCCTCATCGGAACAATCATTGCCTATGCCACCGTCATGAAAGTTTTGGGCAAAACAGCAACAGGCGCGATGACTGCTGCCCAAACAATGCAAGAGCGCAACCGCGCTCGCCGCGAGCAACGCGCGATCGCCCGCGCCGAAGCCGCCGAATGGACGGCCCTGCAAGATGCCCAGAGCCTTGAGGTTCTGCCACGCGCGCCTGCCGCCTATGCCCACCATGACGAGCCACCGCTCACAAAGGAGCCCGCCGAGAAGACAGGCCTGCGCGCACTTATGCCCAATCTTATTCGTCGCGCAGAGCCTATGCCCGAACAAGAGCTTGTCGAAACCGCGCCACAATTTTTTCATGGCGAGCCCCCTGCCCCATCGGACGACCGCATCAAAGCCAAGATCGCCGATGTGATCAAATCACGCGTGCGCCACAGTCCAACAATCCAATCGGCCGTCGCTGCACCCCTTACCAAAGGCCGTGGGCACGGCCCCGTGCCTCTTGTGCTTGACACAACGCCAGCCCACTTGCGTGCCGAGCCCCCACTGACAGGTGGAGGCATCCCAAGCCTGCCGCCAGAGCCACAGCTCACAGCAGCCTACGCGCCAGAGCCCCAAGGATTTGAAGCGTCCGAGGCTAATATTTTCGACGACTACGCCGACGAAGCGGTCATCGACGAGACATTCGCACCAGAAGAAGTGCCCGCCGCGCCGCGCGCCTTTTCAATCCCGACGGCTGAACCAAAGAAGGTCGTTCAACACGCTGTCAAAAAGCCAGTTCAAACCAGCACGCGTGCCAAAGCCGAGGCCCAGCCGACCTTCAAATTCGAAGACAAGCGCCCCGCCTACGAGCTTCCTCCTCTTTCGCTTCTCGCCGATCCGGTCAAAATCGAACGGTTCCATCTCTCCGATGAAGCCCTAGAGGCCAACGCCCGTATGCTGGAGTCCGTACTCGATGATTACGGCGTCAAAGGCGAGATCGTCTCGGTCCGTCCTGGCCCTGTCGTCACAATGTATGAGCTCGAGCCCGCGCCAGGCTTGAAAGCCTCGCGTGTGATCGGCCTCGCCGATGATATCGCCCGTTCCATGGCCGCTCTTTCCGCGCGTGTTTCTACTGTCCCCGGACGCTCGGTCATCGGCATCGAGCTCCCCAATGACAACCGCGAGATGGTCGGCTTCCGCGAGATCCTCTCGGGCCGCGAATACGGCGATGGCAACCACAAACTGCCCCTCGCACTTGGCAAAGATATCGGCGGTGATCCCATCGTCGCCAACCTCGCCAAGATGCCTCACCTGCTCATCGCGGGTACAACTGGCTCAGGCAAATCCGTCGCGATCAACACGATGATTCTCTCGCTCCTCTACAAGCTTACGCCTGAAGAGTGCCGCATGATCATGATCGACCCCAAAATGCTCGAACTCTCCGTCTATGACGGCATCCCGCACCTGCTCTCCCCCGTTGTGACCGACCCGAAGAAGGCCGTGGTTGCGCTCAAGTGGACAGTCGGCGAGATGGAAGAGCGCTACCGCAAAATGTCCAAAATGGGCGTGCGCAACATCGACGGCTATAACTCCCGCGTGGCCGATGCTCTGGCCAAAGGCGAGATGTTCTCTCGCACCGTCCAGACGGGCTTTGACGACGACACAGGCGAGCCAGTGTTTGAGACAGAAGAAATGCAGCCCGAGAAAATGCCCTATATCGTCGTCATCGTCGACGAGATGGCCGACCTTATGATGGTCGCGGGCAAAGAGATCGAAGCCTGCATCCAGCGCCTCGCGCAAATGGCGCGCGCCTCGGGCATTCATATCATCATGGCCACACAGCGCCCCTCGGTTGACGTCATCACAGGCACAATCAAAGCCAACTTCCCCACGCGGATCAGCTTCCAAGTGACGAGCAAGATCGACAGCCGCACAATCCTTGGCGAAATGGGTGCCGAGCAACTCCTCGGTATGGGCGACATGCTCTATATGGCTGGTGGTGCCAAGATTACACGCTGCCACGGCCCCTTTGTCTCCGATGAAGAAGTCGAAGAGATCGTCAATCACTTGAAGGCATTCGGCCCACCAGAATATGTCTCTGGCGTGGTCCAGGGCCCACCCGATGACAACGCAAGCGATATCGACGCCGTCCTCGGCCTCGGCGGCAACACCGATGGTGAAGACGCGCTTTACGATACAGCCGTCGCCATCGTCATCAAAGATCGCAAGTGCTCCACATCCTACATCCAGCGCAAGCTCTCGATCGGCTACAACAAAGCCGCAAAGCTTGTCGAACAGATGGAAGACGAAGGCATCATCTCGGGCGCAAACCACGTCGGCAAACGCGAAATCCTCGTGCCAGAACAGCACTAAGCGGTCTTTCACCCTTAAAATCATCGAAACACCAGTTTGTTATCGCTTAACAACTGGTGTTTTCGTATTTTACCCCCAAGTCACTGGTGCAACGAAGCCCCTGAACACTTAGGTATTGGTTATGAAACTCAAACACATTTTTCTCGTCCCTGTTCTGGCCCTTGCCCTCGCAGCCCCCGCCGCCGCGGAAAAGCTTTCACTCAACGCGCTCTCGCAATATCTCAACGCGATGAAGACAGCCAAAGGCGCCTTCACCCAGATCAACGATGATGGGACAATCTCCACAGGCACGATCTACATCAAACGCCCAGGCAAAATCCGCTTCGAGTATAACCCCCCCGAAGAAACCCTCGTGCTGGCCAGCGCCAACACCGTGGCCATCTTTGACCCGAAGACAAACCAGGGCCCTGAAAGTTACCCCTTGGCTAAAACGCCCCTCTCAATCATCCTCGCGCGCACAGTAGATCTCGCAAGCGCCAATATGGTGACAGGCCACAGCTTTGATGGCACAGCCACAGTGATCACGGCGCAAGACCCTGCACACCCCGAGTACGGCAACATCCAGCTTAAATTTACAGGAAGCCCCGTAGAGCTGCGCCAATGGATCATCAATGACGACACCGGCTCAAGCACAACAGTTGTGCTGGGCGAGCTCGCAAAAGGCGGCTCTCTGCCCAACGCCTTGTTTGATATCGATGCCAATACGAAGAAACGCGGCGGGCGCTAGCCGACCGCGTCACTAGCTCAGCGAAAGCGCCTGCAGCTCGCCAATTGGGCTTTATACATCTCTGAGCGCTGGCCAACTTCTCCAGCCACCCGCATCAACCAAGCCTTTTGACGATAGGTTCCTCGGGCATAGCCTGTATGGCCGTCGTGGTAGGCCAGATACTGGTTTCGCGCATCATGAAGCGAAATACCGTTCCGCTCCCGACTGATGTTCATATAGTAGCCCATGAAGTCACTCGCATCGCGGATATTATTCCGCCGCGCCATGCGTTTGCCTTCTTTGCGTTGGTATTCTTTCCAGGTCGCATCCAGTGCTTGCGAATAGCCAAAAGCGCTCGACTGTCGCCCGACAGGGATCACCCCGAGCTTATACTGAAACGGCGTGCGCGCGTCAGACTTGAACTTGCTTTCTTGGTAAATGGTAGCCATCTGCACATGCACAGGCACGCCCCATTTGCGCTCGGTCGCCTTGAAGGCTTTGTAATAGGTTGGGCGCTCTTTCAACAGGGCACATGCATTATCGAGCTGCCTTGGCGCGCTCGTTCCTGCCCCACGACCACAGGCCGCCAGCGTTGCCACAATTAGAAATGCGCAAAGGATTCTGCTCATCTGCCCCTCGCTTGCTTATTTTTTTCAAAGCATAGCGCATCATGGCCAAAACCTAAATCAAATTTCCGGGCCGCAAGCGCTTTTCTGCGCGCAAGCGAGCCCCAGATGCATCGAACTGTCGGCGAGAGCGTCACAGAGTGTTTCCATCATTTTCACGCTCCGAAATAGACAAGCCCCCATTGAAAGCGTTAAGCTGCTCGGGTAGGGGCTAAACTCATGATGATACGCAAACGCGCCAAATACCACCTCGGACAAGTCGTCCGCCACAAGAAGCACGCTTTCCGAGGGGTTGTTTTTGATGTGGACCCGCAGTTTTCAAACACTGACGAATGGTATGAAGCAATCCCCGAGGACAGCCGCCCCCAAAAGGAGCAGCCCTTTTATCATCTCCTCGCCGAAAATGATCAGAGCTACTATGTGGCCTATGTCTCCGAACAAAACCTCGTCGCAGACTATTCAGGCGAGCCCGTCGATCACCCCGACATCCCTGATCTTTTCGGCCCCTTTCAGGACGGCCAATACCCGCTCCAGTTCCAACTGAACTGAGCTGGAATTCCAACCTGCACACTCTTCTTCTTTTTAAAAATATCCCAGGGGGTGCGGGGGACAGCGTCCCCCGCTACGGTCGGATTGTGCGTAGCACAATTCGAAACCGCTATTCCACAGGCCGCCCGTCCTTCTTCCACGCGCCAAAGCCACCATCCATCTCGGCAATATTCTCGCCGCCCATGTCCTTTAAAGCTTTCGCCGCTAAAGCCGAGCGCCATGCGCCAGCACAAAACAGGATAATCTTCTTGTCGGTGGCAAAAGCCTCTTTGTGGTAGGGGCTCGCAGGATCAAACCAGAATTCCAACATCCCCCGCGGCGCATGCATCGCGCCAGGAAAGCGCCCCTCCCGTTCAAGCTCGCGAGGGTCGCGAATATCCACGACAAGCGCCTCTCCTGCTTCCACCAGCCGCCAGACTTCGTCGCGGCTCAGCGTTTCAATCTCTTCTTTCGCCCGCATCACGAGCTCTTTCACAGGTGTAATTACCATGCTCAATACCCCAGCGCCGCGCCGTCTTTGCGCGGATCAGACGCGCCTTCCAGCACGCCATCGTTTCTGATGCGAATGGCCTGCGCCCCGCCGAGCGGTCCGTCAGGCACAACAACTTTATGTCCCATGTCGGCAAGCTCGGCACGCACAGCCTCACTATAGCCCTTCTCAACTTTTAGCTCGCCCGCATCCGAAAAACACCGCGGTGCATCAATCGCGCTCTGCGCATCCATACCAAAATCAGTCATATTAGTAACAAACCGCGCATGACCACAAGACTGATACTGCCCCCCCATCACACCAAAAGGCATCGTCGCGCGGCCATTTTCAGCCAGCATTCCGGGAATAATTGTATGCATCGGCCGCTTACCTGCGCCGTAAACGTTCGGATGGCTTTCATCCAAGGTAAATCCTGCACCACGATTTTGCAGCAAAATCCCGAATTTTTCAGAGGCAATACCAGAGCCAAATCCATGGAAAATGGAATAGATAAAGCTCACAGCCATGCGGTCTTTATCTACAACAGTAATATATACAGTGTCCTTATGGACCGCCTCACTGATAGGGGCAGCCGCAGCCCTCGCGCGCTTCGGATCAATCAGCGCAGCCAACTTTGCCGCCGTCTCCAAGCTCAGCATATGCTCTACACGCTTGGACACATCAGGATCGGCAATAAAGCGGTTGCGCGCATCATAAGCGAGCTTCGTCGCCTCCGCTTCAATATGCGCTCGCATCGCACCAAACGGCTCCATGCTCGCCAGATCAAAATGGCTCAGGATATTGAGCATCAAGTTGGCCGTTGCGCCCTGGCCGTTCGGCGGGTGCTCCAGAAGGTCTGCACCCTTATAATGGCTTCCAACAGGCTCTGTGTAAAAGCTCGCTGCATTGGCAAAGTCGCTCAGCTCGTGAACGCCGCCAAGCGCCTTAAGCGCCGCGACCATATCTTCGGCGACTTCGCCTTCATAAAAGCCCTTCCGCCCCTCTTTCGCAACACGCCGCAGCGCCTCAGCCTGCGCAGGTGCGCGAAACATCTGGCCGACTTCGCCAGGCTTGCCATCAATCATATAATGCGATCGCCCGTGCCCCTGAAGCGCTTTGCCCGCTTCTGGCCAGTCAAACGCCACCCGCGCCGCGACAGGCACACCCTCTTCGGCATAGCGGATCGTCGGCGCAAGAATAGCATCGATCCCAATCTTTCCGTAATCTTCCGAAAGGCGGCAAAATGCGTCCATTGCCGTAGGGATTGTAACAGCCTCAGGTCCGTTCAGCGGCACAGTGGTCTCCCCCCGTGCTTTCAGCGCAGCAAGGTCCGCGCCTGCAGGCGCACAGCCCGACCCGTTGAGCGCGCGAATGGCCCCGCCCTCCTTATCCTGAAACAAGACAAAGCAGTCACCACCGATCCCTGTCATCTGCGGTTCGCAAATTCCAAGCAGAACCGCGCCAGCAATCGCAGCATCCATAGCGTTGCCGCCACGCTCCATAATATCAACAGCAACTTTCGCCGCCAAAGGGTGCGAGGTCGCGCACATGCCGTTTTGGGCCAATACGGGCGAACGCCCCGGAAAATGAAAATCGCGCATATCTCGTCCATCCTGTTTCGCTTCACAGAAAAGACTATGCTCCGCAAAGACCAAAGCCAATGCGGATTCATTAGAAGGAAACGTCAGAAAGGTAAGGCCTCGGCGCCGCACACTGGGTGGGGGCTATTAACGCACAGCGCCGAGGGAAGCTATATGCAGCTACAAAGAGGGTTATGACAGTTGAATCAGGCGAATCTTCGGGCTGAATATGTCATTTTCAAGTTTTCTTGATTCCTGAGGGAACATCGCTGAAATCCTCAACGCAAGATAGAGAAGCACAGCTCATTGTGGCCCGCCTTGCGCTGATAGGTCAGATCCTTGGCCAGCTTGCGCACCAGATACCAGCCAAAGCCGCCCTCCGGCAGGCCTTCCAGCGGCCCGTCAAGTCTTGGCAAGACGCCGCGAGGCAGCTCTTTCATAGGCAAAGCCCGCCCTTCATCAACGACCAAAAAGCGCAGCTCCGCCTCCTGCAACGTCAGTTTCATCACAATACGCCCTTGTGCAGAGCTCCCTTAAGCATGTTCCACAATATTGTTGAGAACCTCGCCCAGAACAACTTCAGCGGACCCGATCACATCACCGCCGATACCCAGCTCTGCAAGTGCGCAGGCCATTTGCTTCAAAGCCTTCCGCACTTCAAATTCGCAGCTTGGAAACTCAAGCTTCAGAGACTTCGGATTTTGGTCTGACTCGCGCATCTTCTGCACTTCCTCAATCGGCGACTAACCCGCCTGATAGAGCTTCGGAATATCGTCCACGCTGCTATGGATCGTAAAAATAGAATCCATCCGCGTCAGCCGAAACACTTTATCAACAGTCGGAGTCAACCCCGCAAGATCAAGCCGCCGTGTCGTCCCCATAAGTTTCATCACAGCCACGATCGCGCCCAGCCCGCTCGAATCCACAAACTGAACATCCCGCAGATCAAGCGCCACATGGCTTGCCGCCCCTGTCAACTCGCGCAGGGCATCCTTAAACTTGAGAGCAGCAGCCGCATCAATACGCTCCGCCATAACCCTTACAATCAACACATCGCCCGTTTCCATACAGCTAAACTCCATAATTCTCTCCGTTACCGTAGAAATACGCCCTTGAGTGACAAGACTAGACGGCAAACCTTTCTATTCGGTAATGAAGGAGCAACTCAGGAGGACTCCCCATGAAAAAAGTGATGATCGCAGGTGCAGCCCGCACGCCCATGGGCGGCTTTCAAGGTGTTTTTGATGGTGTTCCCGCCTCAACACTCGGCGGCGCCGCCATCCGCGCTGCGCTCGAAAACGCTGGCGCAAACACGGTCGACGAGCTGCTCATGGGCTGCGTTCTCCCCGCAGGCCAAGGTCAGGCCCCTGCGCGTCAGGCTGGCTTCGCAGGCGGCTTGGGCGAGGATGTTCCCGCCACAACTGTCAATAAAATGTGTGGCTCAGGCATGAAAACCACAATGATGGGCTTTGACCAGATCGCCCTCGGTAACACAAACACAGTGATCACCGGCGGCATGGAATCTATGTCAAATGCGCCCTATCTTCTCGAAAAAATGCGGTCAGGCGCGCGGATCGGGCACCAGAAGGTAATTGATCATATGTTCCTCGACGGATTGGAAGACGCCTATGACAAAGGCCGCCTCATGGGTACATTCGCGGAAGACTGCGCTGAGAAATACCAGTTCACCCGCGCCTCGCAGGACGACTATGCCATCGGCTCTCTCAACGGCGCCCTTGAAGCAATCCGCTCTGGGGCCTTTGACGGCGAAATCGCCCCCGTCACCCTGACAACACGCAAGGGCGAGGTCATCATCACAGAGGACGAACAACCCGCAAAAGCGCGCCCCGAAAAGATCCCCACACTAAAACCCGCCTTTCGTGAGGGTGGCACAGTCACAGCCGCCAATGCCTCCTCGATCTCCGATGGCGCGGCCGCACTCGTTCTCGCCTCCGAAGAGGCCGCAAAAACCCAAGGCCTCACTGTCCGAGCGCAGATCATTGGCCACGCCAGTCACGCCCAAGCGCCCGGATGGTTCGCCACTGCGCCAATTCCCGCGGCGCAAAAACTCCTCAAAAACATCGGCTGGAGCGTGGAGGACGTAGACCTCTGGGAGGTCAACGAAGCCTTCGCTGTGGTCCCGATGGCCTTCATGCAAGACATGGGCATCACCCGCGACAAGATCAACGTCAACGGCGGCGCTTGCGCCCTCGGTCACCCGATCGGCGCTTCAGGCACGCGCATCATCGTCACACTTCTCAACGCCTTGGAAAAACGTGGTCTCAAACGCGGCGTTGCCGCAATCTGCATCGGTGGCGGCGAAGGCACAGCAATCGCAATCGAACGCGTCTAACCCTTTTTCTTTCTCTAAATATCCCGGGGTCTGGGGCAGCGCCCCAGCTCTGCTCTCCCAAAAGGCAAATCTATGCGTGTAAACTACGACACCCTCGCCAAGACAATTCACTCTCTCACAGAGGGCGAAACAGACGAGGTCGCCTTGATGGCCACACTGGTTTGCGAGCTTCATCACGCAGATGACCGCTTCGACTGGACGGGCTTTTACCGCGTCACAGAGCCTAACCTGCTCAAAATTGGGCCGTATCAAGGTGGTCATGGCTGCCTGCAAATCCCCTTTTCGCGCGGTGTCTGCGGTGCCGCAGCGCGCACGCGAGAGGTGCAACTTGTTGACGATGTCGAGGCCTTCGAGGGCCATATCGCTTGCGCATCGAGCACCCGTTCCGAACTGGTGTTGCCTGTGTTCAATGCCGCAGGAGATGTCATCGCTGTTTTGGACATCGACAGCGATCAGCCCGCCGCCTTTAAAAAAGCAGATGCGCAAGCTCTGACAGCGATACTGGCTGGTGTTTTTTCACGGTGAGCCAATGTCCGATTGGGCTTCAGATAATCTGCCTCATTGGGATCGCGTGAAAAAACGCTTTGAAATTTCATTCTCTTGATGCATCGTGAAAATTGTTGCGCAAATTTCACGGGAATCAAATGAACCAGGCCGCCACCTCTTCGCAAACTCTCGGAGCCGATCTGCGCGCCTTGCGAAAGGCACGAGGTCTGACCCTGACAGATATGGCGGAAACGCTGGGCCGTTCTGTCGGCTGGCTCAGCCAAGTGGAGCGTGACTTGTCCGAGCCCTCAATCACCGATCTGCGCCATATGGCTCGCAAGCTCGGCGTCTCTCTTTCAATGTTGTTCAGCCACGCTCCTGCTCCCACGCATGAGGCGGGATATGTGGTGCGCAACGGTGCCCGTCGCCCCATAGGCTCTGGCGAGGCGGGGCTTGTCGAAGAGCTTCTCTCCCCCGATCTCACTGATGATTTTGAGATGGTCCATTCTACCTTCCAGCCTCACTCCCGCATTGGCGAAGAGGTGACGCGCCCCACGCAAGAGGTCGGCTATCTGATCTCTGGCAAGCTTGATCTTGTCATCAGCGGCAAACGTTTCACAATCCATCCCGGCGACAGTTTCCGCATCCGCGGCGAACCGTTCGAGTGGATCAACCCCTATGATGACCCCGCCGTCGCGATCTGGGTCATCGCGCCTCCGGTATATTAAGCATGAGCTTCGAGGCCTGGACCATATTCGCAGTTTTCTGGCTGGTGTTTGTCACAACACCGGGCCCCAACGCTGTCAATTGTATTCAGTCAGGCATGAGTCTTGGATTTGTCCGCGCCTTACCAGCAGTCGCAGCAATCCTCTGCCAAGCCTCGCTCTTTCTCACATTGTCAGGATTTGGCATCACAGCGCTTCTCGCGGCGTCGCCAACAGCCTTTCTCGTCCTCAAATATGCAGGCGCAGGGTTTCTCGTTTACCTCGGCTTGCGCGCGATACTGACCGCACATTTGCCGATCAAGGCAGGCAAGCACGCGGGCCGCTCGCTCTTCACCCGCGCCTTCCTCATCGCCACAATCAATCCAAAATCTGTCGCAGGCTACTTTGCCGCCTTCAGCCAGTTCGTCGACCCACACACTCCGATTGCCGCTCAAATGTGGCTGATCGTACCCACTGCGCTCAGCCTCACAACCTTGAGCTATTGTACCTATACAGCGCTCGGTGCGGGCCTTGGAAAGCTCGCCCTTGGAGCCGTCTTCAACGTCTGGTTTCGCCGCGCAATGGGACTCTGCTTCATCGCCTATGGCCTCGCGCTCGGCGCCACATCAGGGAGGGCTTAAGCTTTGTTAGAGACGCTTTTTGCAATGGACGCCGCCCTCATCCTGACCTTCACAGGCGCAGGTATCCTGCTCAATATCACTCCTGGCTCCGACGTGGCCTTCTCTATGGCTTCAGGTATTTCAGGCGGCCCGCGTGCAGGCATCGCCGCGGCCACAGGTATTACCCTTGGTGGTCTCACACATGTCTTCTTCGCAGTCCTCGGCATCTCCGCGGCACTCATGGCCGTGCCACACGCCTATGATATCATCCGCTACCTCGGCGCAGCCTACCTGATCATACTGGCCGTCAAAACATGGCGCGCACCACCCGAGCTAGAGAAAGCACACGGCGCATCCCGCCTCGCCTCGGCGCTCAAGCGCGGCTACCTGACAAACCTGCTCAACCCTAAAGTCGCGCTCTTCATTGTCGCCTTCCTGCCCCAGTTCACCCGTCCAGAAGCGGGTCCAATCTGGCAGCAAATCTTTATCCTAGGGCTCATCTTCAACGCCTCAGGCCTCGTCATCAACAGCACCTATGGCATTGCCGCTGGCCTTGCAGGCCACCGCATCATTCGTATGGGCGGAACGCTCAACAAAATTACATCTATCGTCTTCGGCGGCTTAGCTGCGCGCCTCATCTGGGAGTAAACACCATGTCCGATATTCCAACAAAAGCCCGTGTGGTCGTCATCGGTGGCGGCGTTGTAGGCTGCTCTGTGCTCTATCACCTCGGTCTCAAAGGCTGGACAGATTGTGTGCTCCTAGAGAAGAACGAACTGACCGCAGGCAGCACATGGCACGCCGCAGGCAACGTGCCAACATTTAGCACCTCGTGGTCGATCATGAACATGCAGCGCTACTCGACAGAGCTCTACGCCCGCCTCGGAGCAGAAGTCGATTACCCAATGAATTACCATCAGTCAGGCTCGATCCGCCTCGCCCATACCAAAGAGCGCATGCAAGAGTTTGAACGCGCGGCTTCAATGGGCCGCTACCAAGGCATCGCCATGGAAATCTGGACACCCGAGGAGGCCAAGGAACACTACCCTTTCCTTGAAACCCACGATCTCGCAGGCGTGCTCTACGATCCGACAGACGGCGATATTGACCCCGCTCAGCTCACTCAAGCCCTCGCCAAGGGCGCGCGCGACATGGGCCAGAGAATCCTTCGCTTCACGCCCGCGACAGGCGTCACCCAGCAGGCTGACAAAAGCTGGATCGTCCACACTGAAAAAGGCGATATCGCCGCCGACTATGTGGTCAACGCCGCTGGCTACTATGCCCAGCGCGTCGGCGAGTGGTTCAAGCCCTATGGCGGACGTACCGTTCCGATGATGGTGATGGAGCACCAGTATCTGCTCACAGAACAGATCCCCGAAGTGGTGGCATGGTCCGAAGAACACGGCAAAAAGCTTCCCCTCATCCGTGATGTAGACGTCTCTTATTACCTGCGACAAGAAAAAGGCGGCTACAATCTCGGCCCCTATGAGCCGAATTGTAAAGCCCACTGGGAAGGCGGCGACGCAGAGATGCCCGATGATTTCTCCTTCCAGCTCTGGCAGGAAGACCTCGACCGCATCGAGGATATCGTCACAGACGCGATGGAGCGTGTGCCACTTATGGCCACAACAGGTGTCTCAAGCGTCATCAACGGCCCGATCCCTTATGCCCCAGATGGCCTCCCACTGATCGGCCCGATGCCGGGTGTTGATAATGCCTTCGAGGCCTGCGTCTTCACCTTCGGAATCGCCCAAGGCGGCGGTGCTGGCAAGGTCATGGCCGAATGGATCGTTGATGGCGCAACAGAATGGGACATGTGGGCCGTCGATCCGCGCCGCTACACGGATTACACCGACCACGAATATTGCGTGGCCAAAGGCATGGAAGTCTACGGCAATGAATACGCCATGCACTTCCCATGGCATCGTTGGCCCGCCGCCCCCGACCGCAAGCTGTCTGCCGTCCACGCACGCGTCAAAGCCCTCGGCGGGCAGATGGGCGACTACAACGGCTGGGAGCGCGCCAATTGGTTCGCTCAGGAAGGCGACGACACCTCAGAAGAAGCAACACATACATGGGCCCGCTCTGGCCCATGGGAGCAGCGAATCCGTGAAGAATGCGAAGCAGTGCGCGACGCGGTCGGGGTGCTCGATCTCCCCGGATTCTCCCGCTTCAATCTCGCAGGCACAGGCGCAGCAGAGTTCCTGCGCACCCAGATCACTGGCGCTCTGCCCAAAATCGGCCGCATGAATCTCATGTATTTCGCTGACAATCGCGGGCGCATCCTCACCGAAATGAGCTGCGTGCGCCACGAAGAGGACAGCTTTACGCTGATCACAGCCGCCACCGCCCAGTGGCATGACTTTGAGCTTCTGCGCGCACGCCTCCCCGAGGGCCTCAGTCTCACAGACCACTCCACTGAGTTTGGAACCCTCATCGTCACAGGCCCGCAATCTCGCGCGCTCTTCGAGCAAATCGGAACAGAAGCAGACCTCTCTCTGCCATGGCTCTCTCACCAGTCGGCCACAGTCGCAGGCCAGCCCTGCTCCTTCGCCCGTGTCTCCTTTGCAGGTGAGCTCGGCTGGGAAGTCCACGCCGCCAATGCCGCCCTCCCCGCAATCTACGAGGCCCTGCTTGCAGCAGGAGCCAAGCCCTTCGGCATGTGGGCGCTCAATTCGCTCCGCCTAGAAAAAGGCTACCGCGCTTGGAAGGGTGATCTCTCCACGGATTACTCACTGTTCGAAGGCGGCCTTGAGCGTTTTGTGAAGCTCGACAAGCCTCAAGACTTCCCTGGCAAAGCCGCGCTCCTCGCTGAAAAGCAGCAAGGCAGCAAAAAGCGCTTCGTCACACTTCTGGTTGAAGCTGGCGACACAGACGCGCCCTATATGTCCTGCATCTACTCCGGTGGTGAAATCGTCGGTGAAACAACCTCGGGCGGCTGGGGTTACCGCATCGGCAAGTCCATCGCCTTGGGCATGGTCAGAGCCGATCTTGCACAAGCAGGCACAGAACTCGAAGTCGAAATCTACGGCACGCGCTACAAAGCCGTGGTGCAAGAAGACGCCCCCCTCTGGGACGCCAGCAACGAAAGGCTGCGCGCATGACCAACATAACCCTCCTCGACGGCTCCATCGGCCAGGAGATCGTCAAGCGCTCGGGCAGCCGTGCCACCCCGCTCTGGTCCACATCCGTAATGATGGAGCAGCCCGAAGCGGTGCGCGCCGTGCATCTTGACTACTTCAACGCAGGCGCAACCATCGCCACAACCAATACCTACGCTGTCCATGTCGACCGCCTCGCGCGCGTCGGCCTTGAGGCGCAGCACAAAACCTTGCTTGATATCGCAATGGCCGAGGCCGTGGCCGCCCGCACAGCCCATGGCTCGGGCCGGATCGCCGCCTCCCTCGGCCCCCTCGGCGCGTCCTACCGCCCCGATATCGCTCCGCCTCTGGCAGAGGCTCAAAAGGCCTACGCCAGCATCGTCGAAGCGCTCGATCCCTTGGCCGATCTCTTCCTCATCGAAACGGTCTCCTCCCTCCACGACGCCCGTGGCGCGCTCATGGGCTGCGCCGCCACAGAAAAACCCGTCTGGCTCGCCGTTACAGTTGATGATGATGACGGAACCAAGCTCCGCTCCAGCGAATCTGTCTCTGACCTTGCCCAGATCGTCTCCGAGTTCGCTCCCGCCGCCCTCCTCGTCAACTGCTCCCGCCCCGAGGCCATCGCCGCCGCGCTCGAGCTCATCTCGCCCATGGGCCTGCCCTTTGGCGCCTATGCCAATGGCTTCACACGCATCTCAGAAGGCTTTCTCAAAGACGCGCCAACCGTTGACGCATTGGAGCAACGCAAGGATCTTGGCCCCAAAGACTATGCCGCCTTCGTCATGCATTGGATCGCCCAAGGCGCAACCATCGTGGGCGGCTGCTGCGAAGTGGGGCCCAAGCACATCACCGAGCTCGCCAATCAACTCAAAGCCGCAGGCCACACAATCATCTAGCCTTTTTCTTTCCAAAAGTATCCCGGGGGTGCGGGGGCTGGCCCCCGCCGCTCCACCAAGCCAAGCCCCATCATCCATGGAGTCACCCAAATGCCCACTCTCCCCTCAAAAGCCCGCGTCGTTATCATTGGCGGCGGCATCGTCGGTTGCTCCGTCGCCTATCACTTAACAAAACTTGGCTGGAAAGACGTGGTCCTGCTTGAGCGCAAGCAGCTCACCTCAGGCACAACATGGCACGCCGCAGGCCTCATCGCCCAGCTGCGCGCCACGGCCAATATGACCAAGCTCGCGAAATACTCCCAAGAGCTCTACGGCAACCTTGAGGAAGAAACAGGCGTCGCCACAGGCTTTAAGCGCGTCGGCTCCATCACAGCTGCCCTTACAGGCGAGCGCCTCGAAGAACTGCACCGCTCCGCCGCCATGGCGCGTGCGTTTGGCGTCGAGGTTGAAGAGATCAGCCCAAGCGAAATCAAACAGCGCTACGAACACCTCAACATCGACGGTGTCACAGGCGGCGTCTACCTCCCCCTAGATGGTCAGGGAGACCCAGCCAACATCGCCCTCGCCCTCGCCAAAGGCGCACGCCAGCGCGGCGCAACCGTTCAAGAGCGCGTCAAAGTCACTGATATTGCCAAAAATGGCCGCCGCGTGACATCCGTCAACTGGCAAGGCGAAGACGGAACAACAGGCGAAATAGAGACCGATATGATCGTCAACTGCGCAGGCATGTGGGGCCACGATGTCGGGCGCATGGCAGGCGTCAATGTCCCCCTTCACGCTTGCGAGCACTTCTATATCGTTTCCGAGCCCATCACTGGCCTCACACAGCTGCCCGTTCTGCGCGTCCCCGACGAATGCGCTTACTACAAGGAAGACGCGGGCAAGCTGATGCTCGGCGCCTTCGAGCCACGCGCCAAACCTTGGGGCATGGACGGAATATCCGAGAGCTTCGAGTTCGACCAGCTTCAGGAAGATTTCGATCACTTCGAGCCGATTCTCGAAAAGGCCGTAAACCGCATGCCCATGCTCGGCGAAGCTGGTATCCATACCTTCTTCAACGGGCCCGAAAGCTTCACCCCCGACAACGCCTACCACCTCGGCCTCGCTCCCGAGATGGACAACGTCTGGGTCGCCGCTGGCTTCAACTCAATCGGGATCCAGTCCGCTGGTGGCGCGGGTATGGCCCTCGCCGCATGGATGGACACGGGGAGCAAACCGTTTGATCTCGGCGATGTCGACATCTCCCGCATGCAGCCCTTCCAAGGCAACAAACACTATCTCTTCGAGCGCTCCAAAGAAGCCCTCGGCCTGCTTTATGCCGATCACTTCCCCTTTCGCCAGAAAGACACCGCTCGCGGCATCCGCCGCACACCCTTCCATGACAAACTCCTCGCAAACGGCGCCGTCATGGGCGAGCTCGCGGGCTGGGAGCGCGCCAACTGGTTCGCGACCGAAGGCCAGAAGGCAGAATACGAATACACATGGCAGCGTCAGAACTGGTTTGAAAACCGCGCCGCCGAACACGCCGCCATCCGCGAAAACATCGGCATGTATGATATGTCGTCCTTCGGCAAACTGCGCGTCGAAGGCCCCGATGCGGAGGCCTTCCTCAACCACGTCTGCGGCGCAAACATGTCTGTTCCTGTGGGCAAGATCGTCTACACGCAATTCCTCAATACGAAGGGCGGCATAGAGGCCGATGTCACAGTGACACGCCTTAGTGAAACCGCCTACCTCGCGGTCACACCCGCCGCCACGCGCCTCGCTGATGAAACATGGCTGAGGCGCAATCTAGGCTCTAACATTGCTGTCATCACCGATGTCACAGCAGGCGAAGGTGTCCTCGCCGTCATGGGCCCCAACGCGCGGGCGCTCCTGCAAGCCGTCTCGCCCAACGACTTCTCAAACGAGGCAAACCCTTTCGGAACAGCACAGCAGATCGAGCTTGGCATGGGCCTCGCTCGGGCCCACCGCGTCTCATATGTGGGAGAGCTTGGTTGGGAGATCTATGTAAGCACAGACATGGCAAGCCACGCCTTCGAAGCGCTCCATGCCGCTGGCCGGCCCCTCGGCCTCAAGCTCTGTGGCATGCACACAATGGACAGCTGCCGCATCGAAAAAGCGTTCCGCCACTTCGGTCACGATATCACCTCCGAGGACAATGTCGTCGATGCAGGCCTCAGCTTCGCAGTCGATCTCTCCAAACCCGACTTCATAGGCAAATCCGCCGTCGTCGCCCGCAAGGAAAGTGGCCCCAAGGCGCGCATGGTGCAGTTTCTTTTGCAAGACAGCCAGCCGCTCCTCTACCACAACGAGCCGATCCTGCGTGATGGCGAAATTGTCGGCTACCTAAGCTCGGGCGGCTACGGCCATACCCTCGGCGCAGCCGTCGGCCTTGGCTACGTTCCCAGCGAAGGTCAATCCGCCGCTGAGGTGCTGGCAAGCTCCTATGAAATCGATGTCAAAGGAACTCGCGTCAAAGCAACGGCCTCCCTCAAGCCGATGTATGATCCGAAGTCGGAGAAGGTGCGCGTCTAGCCTTTCTTCTCTTTACAAATATCCTGGGGAGCGCGAGGGGCAACGCCCCTCGCCACGCTCGGATTGTGCGAAGCACAATTCGAAACCAAAGCGTTACGTCACGGGACTAGCCCTCCCCATCAAAACAGCCTAGTCATTCAGAGAAGAGGAGCGCCGCATGCCAGAGAACCGCGACACACCCCAAGGCCTCGGCTTTGCGCTCACAGCCTACGTGCTTTGGGGGTTCCTGCCCCTCTACATGAAATTGCTCAGCCATATTCCCCCTGACGAAGTCGTCGCGCATCGCGTGATCTGGTCTCTCCCCATCGCCGCGACCCTGCTCATAATACTTGGTCGCACAGGCGATATCAAAACGGCTCTCACAACGCCCAAAATGCTCGCTATGGGCTGCATCACTGCCGCGCTAATCTCGATCAACTGGGGCTTCTACGTCTGGGCCATCACATCAGGCCACGCCCTAGACGCCGCGCTTGGATACTACATCAACCCGCTTTTCTCTGTCTTCCTCGGTGCGGTCCTACTCGGCGAGCGGCTCAACAAACTCCAGCTCGCCGCTCTTGCTCTCGCCTTTGCCGCCGTGGTGATCCTTACGCTTGAAGCAGGCAAGCTCCCGTGGGTCGCGATCGCACTCTTCGTCACATGGGGCTTTTATGCGCTGGCGAAGAAGTCGCTCCCCATTGGGCCCAATCAAGGCTTTCTGCTTGAAGTAATGATCCTCACACCCCCTGCGATAGCCTATCTCATCTGGCTTGGCCCAACAGGCAACTTCCTCGGAAGTACCTATGATACATGGCTTCTCCTTGGCTGCGGCGTAGTTACAGCTGTGCCCCTTCTCATCTACGCCAACGGCGCCAAGCTCTTGCGCCTCAGCACAATAGCAATTTTGCAATACATCGCCCCCACAATGATCTTCCTCATCGGCGTGTTTGTGTTCAAAGAGCCCTTCGGTGGCGCGCGTATGGTGGCCTTCCCGATGATCTGGATTGCGCTTGTGCTCTATTCCATCGCCATCTTGCGCAACATGCGCGCCGCACGCAAACTCGCGGTCAAAACAGCGGCGACGCCATGACAAAAACACTCCTCACCATAGGCCAAGGCTACTCGGCCAACGCCCTCACTGGCCACCTTGCCCCCAAGGGCTGGAAGCTCTTCGGGACAACCCGCTCGCCCGAGAAATTCCCCGCGATACAGGCCCTTGGCGTTAGCCCATTGCTCTTCCCCGAAGGGGATCTGACGGACGCGTTGTCCGAGGCAACACACCTGCTGATCTCCGTCTCCCCCTCCGAGAACGGCGATCCCTTCTTGGCGAAATACGGTTCTAAACTGCACAAACATGCGCCCAATCTCGAATGGGTCGGCTATCTCTCAACAACTGGCGTCTATGGCGACCACGCGGGAGGCTGGGTCACGGAAGAGACCCCTCTCACGCCAAGCAGCCGGCGTGGCCTGATGCGCGTCGAAGCAGAAAACCAGTGGCGCGGGACAGGTTTGCCGCTCCACATCTTCCGCCTCGCAGGCATCTATGGTCCCCATCGCGGCCCATTTGAAAAAATCCGCAATGGCACAGCCAGACGGATCATCAAGGAGGGCCAGGTTTTCTCACGTACCCATGTGGACGATATCGCCCAAGTGCTCCTCGCATCGATCAATAGCCCGAACGCGGGCGCGGCCTATAATGTCTGTGATGATATGCCAGCGCCTCCACAAGACGTCCTCGCCTATGCCGCCGAGCTTCTTGGTATGGCCCTGCCGCCAGAGGTGCGCTTTGAAGACGCCGAGCTTTCCCCCATGGCGCGCAGCTTTTATGGCGAAAGCAAACGCGTCGCAAACGAACCCATCAAGAATGACCTCGGCGTGACACTCCTTTACCCCGACTATAAGTCTGGCCTTCAGGCTGTCCTCGCGGCCGAAACGCGCAAATAAACTTGCCTTTCGCTCCCCAGCCCCTACCTAACTCTAAACCCTAGCTTTCGAGGCCCATATGTCCCTGCGCGCAACGCTCGCCAAACTCGTCGATCACCCGAGAACCGCAACGATCATTACAGCCGTGATCATCTTTAACGCGATCATCCTTGGCTTGGAGACATCCCAAAGCGCCATGGCAAACTACAGTGGGCTGATCAAAACGCTTGATACGCTCTGCCTGACCATCTTCGTGGTCGAACTACTCGCCAAGCTCGTCGCCCACGGCCCCCGCTTTTTCCGCTCGGGCTGGAACATATTCGACTTTGTGATCATAGCCATTTCGCTCATCCCTGCGGGCCAAGGCTTCTCCGCAATGCGCGCGCTGCGCATCCTGCGGGTGCTCCGGGTGATCTCAGTGGCTCCGTCTCTGCGCCGCGTGGTCGAAGGCCTCATCACAGCGATGCCCGGCATGGGCTCGGTCTTCATGCTGATGGGCCTGATCTTCTACATCGGCGCCGTCATTGCCACAAAACTCTTCGCCGATGCCTTCCCGCAGTGGTTCGGCTCGCTCGGGGCATCCGCCTACACACTCTTCCAGATCATGACACTCGAAAGCTGGTCCATGGGGATCGTGCGCCCCGTGATGGAAGTCTACCCCTACGCATGGGCCTTCTTCCTGCCCTTCATCCTCGTGACAACTTTCGCAGTGGTCAACCTGCTGGTCGGCCTCGTGGTCAACTCCATGCAAGACGCCCACCACACCGAAGACGTCGCCAACACCGACGCCTACCGCGACGATGTCAAAGCACGCCTCGATGCGATTGATAAGAAGTTGGATGCTTTGGGCGGCGAGCGGAAGGGTTAAGCCCTCAAGGCCTTTGACGGACGACAGACATAATTTTCAGTTCGGGCCTGATCCACTTTGCCGTCTCAGGACATATCCAGTGCAAAAGCTCCACCGTCTCTGAATAGTCCCGTGTTATGTCCCTCGTGATGAGGGTTTCATGGTGAGAAATTCTGTTTCGCAAAGCTCTGATCTTGTTGCAACGCTCAAGAAGTTTCTCCCGCGTCACAGCACTATCCAATGTGGCTTGCCGGCAGAAACCTGCCCACAAATGTTCTTCATATTTTGGCAGAAACATATTGGTCCAAAATCCGAAGCTCAGCTCTGCAGTCACCCGCCCCTCTGTCAGGGTGCGGTCCGCATCCACAACTTCTTTCACGGCCCTCAAAAGGATGCCTTTT
Organism: Lentibacter sp.; assembly: GCF_029254145.1. GTDB lineage: Bacteria > Pseudomonadota > Alphaproteobacteria > Rhodobacterales > Rhodobacteraceae > Lentibacter. Next base: position 14,145 of record NZ_JAQWYD010000036.1, on the reverse strand, counting down.
CCACCCTTGCCTAGCAAATCGTGAAACTGTTCACTCTCCCACCAAATCGATCCAAAAGCCTGCGCAAGACACGCAATGACGTTGTTGCGCAGCGCAACTTCAATCGAAGCCAGCAAAGGGTAAAATGCCGATGAAAGATTCAGGTTCCAAACATAAAGCTTGATTGCGCGCTCTTCTTCAAATCCAGCCGCCTTGAGATATGGCTCAAATCTGTCTTGCGAGAGTGAAAATATGACTCGATCTATCAATATATTGTGTCTTTATGGAATTACTTCACCAGATCGCGCCATCCTGAGTGCGGCGAGTCAAGTATTTTATTGAATCTTTAAGGCGATTACCCCATTTTAGAAGTGTCGAGAGCGAATCGAAGCTCTCAATCAGTCAGAGCCCCGCGACAGCCCTAGGGTCCTCGCGGGGTTTCGCTTTTTCAAGCCCGCTTCACCTGAGCAACTCCCAACACACCCAGCACTTTCGTGACGATGTCCGCGGCCTCTAGCCCTGCCTCGGCATACATCTCCGCGGGCGATCCTTGGTCAATAAACCAGTCAGGCAAGACCATTGAGCGGAACTTGAGCCCCGCGTCAAACGCGCCTTCCTCGGCCAGAAGCTGCGCCACATGCGAGCCAAACCCGCCCACAGCGCCCTCTTCCAGCGTGATCAGCACCTCGTGTTCACTTGCCAGTCGCAAGATCATCTCTTTGTCCAAAGGCTTCGCAAACCGCGCGTCTGCAACCGTCGGAGTAATTCCCTTCGCGGCCAGCTGCTCGGCGGCTTTCTCGGCCTCGGCCAGCCGCGTGCCAAAGCTCAAAAGCGCTACGCGCGCGCCCTCGCGCACAACACGGCCCTTACCGATCTCAAGCGCAACGCCGCGCGCCGGCATCTCAACGCCCACGCCCTCGCCGCGCGGATACCTGAAGGCAATAGGCCCCGCATCATAGCTCGCCGCCGTGGCGACCATATGCTTCAGCTCGGCCTCATCCGCTGCCGCCATCACAACCATATTGGGCAGGTTCGCAAGATAGGCGATGTCATAGCTCCCCGCGTGCGTCGCCCCATCGGCGCCAACAAGCCCCGCACGGTCAATCGCAAAGCGTACAGGTAGGTTCTGCAACGCCACATCATGCACAATCTGGTCGTAACCGCGCTGCAAGAACGTCGAATACATCGTGCAAAACGGCTTCATCCCGCCCGCCGCCAAAGCCGCGCAAAAAGTGACACCATGCTGCTCTGCGATACTCACATCAAAGCAGCGGCTGGGGTAGCGTTCGGCCATAAGGTCAAGCCCCGTACCGCTCGGCATCGCCGCCGTGACAGCGCAAATCTTGTCGTCCTCCGCAGCAAGCGCGACCAGCTCATCACCAAACACAGCCGTATAGCTCGGTGCATTGCTCGGCGTTTTCACTTGCTTGCCCGTGATTACATCAAACTTCGCCGTCGCGTGGCCCTTGTCGTCCCGCGCCTCGGCGGGGGCATAGCCCTTGCCCTTCTTCGTGATCGCATGAATGAGGATCGGCCCCGTTGCGCGCGCCTTCACAGTGCGCAAAAGCGGCAAGAGCTGGTCCATGTCATGGCCATCAATCGGCCCGATATAGCTAAAGCCCAGCTCTTCGAAAAGCGTGCCGCCCACGGTCATGCCCTTGAGCATTTCCTTGGCCCGCTTCGCGCCTTCTTGAAAGAACGGTGGCATAAGGCTCACCGCGCCCTTGGCCGCAGCCTTGAGTTCCTGAAAAGGCTCTTCAGAATAAAGCCGGCTCAGATAACTCGAAAGCGCGCCCACAGGCGGCGCAATACTCATCTCGTTGTCATTCAGGATCACAATCAGCCGCTTGCCCAAATGGCCAGCGTTGTTCATCGCCTCAAAGGCCATACCCGCGCTCATCGCGCCATCGCCGATAACAGCAATCGCATCGCCCAGTCCTTCGGGGCAGTTTCCACCCAAGTCGCGCGCCACAGCAAAGCCCAGCGCCGCGCTGATCGAAGTCGACGAGTGCGCAGCCCCAAAGCAATCATACGGGCTCTCAGAACGTTTGGTAAATCCGCTCAGGCCCCCACGCTTGCGCAAAGTGCGGATACGGTCCCGCCGCCCTGTCAGGATCTTGTGAGGGTAAGACTGATGCGAAACATCCCAGATAATCTTGTCTTTGGGCGCATCAAAAACAGCATGCAGCGCCACGGTCAGTTCAATCACACCCAAACCAGCGCCCAAGTGTCCGCCCGTTTCACTCACCGCCGAAATCGTCTCGGCGCGCAGCTCTCCAGCCAGCGTAACGAGTTCGCTGTCGCTCAGCCGCTTCATATCAGCGGGGCTGGCCACCTTATCTAGTAGCGGGGTCTTGGGGCGGTCGGTCATAATCACCCTTTCAAGGGAACACTCACTTGCGCCGCGAAATAACGAAGCGCGCAGCCTCTCGCAAGCAATCAGCATCGTTTTTATAAACAGATAAGGCCTCACAGGCCTCTTCCACAAGGCTTGCCGCTTGGCGTTTTGCCGCATCAAGCCCCAGAAGCGAGACAAATGTCGCCTTGCCCGCCTCTTCGTCCTTGCCCACGGCCTTGCCTGTCTCGGCGGCGTCGCCCTCTACATCAAGGATGTCATCAGCAATCTGGAAGGCAAGCCCGAGCCTGTCGCCATAGGTCTCTAATCCAGCACAATCAGCGCCCGCCATCACAGCGCCAGCCGTCGCTGACCAACGGATCAGCGCGCCTGTCTTGCCGTTCTGAACAGCCTTGATCTCGGCCAGAGTCAGCGGCATCTCACTTGTTTCCGCCGCAATATCCATCATCTGGCCGCCAACCATCCCGCCATGACCACTCGCCTCAGCCAGCCCCCGCAACAGCGGGAGCACATTGGGCATATCCTCGCTCGCCAGCAGCTCAAAGCCCTTCGCCTGCAAAGCGTCCCCCGCCAAAACGGCAGTGTGCTCGTTCCATTTCTTGTGCACCGTCGGCTTACCACGGCGCAGATCGTCGTCGTCCATGCACGGCAGATCATCATGAATCAGCGAATAGGCATGGATACACTCCACAGCCAGCCCCACACGTGTCGCAGCTTCAAGCCCCTGCCCGTGCAGTCGCGCCGATTCGATCACAAGAAAAGCCCGCAAGGCCTTTCCACCATCAAGCGCATAAACCATCGCATAAAGAAGCTCGGCCTCAGGCAGCGACTTACCCGCTTCAAAGTAATCAAACGGCGCTTGCTGCATCAGGCTCTGCGCCCGCGTCAGCGCCGCCTCAAAGCCCAGTGGTTCAATCAACGTCAAGCGGCTTCGTCCCTGTCGGATTGCCTTCGCCATCCAGCGTAATAGCCGCGACTTTTTCTTCCGCGTCCTTCAGCTTACCTTCGCAATGCTTCTTCAAAAGCGCGCCGCGCTCATAAAGCTTGATAGAGTCATCCAGTGGCACATCGCCCCGCTCAAGCTGGCCCACAACTTTCTCAAGTTCGGCCATAGCCGCCTCAAAGCTCATCTCGGTAACAGGTGTCTCGCTCATGCGTCTCTCCAGCTCAATTTCCCCGACCATACAGGCGCTTCGTTTAGGGTTCAATTCACAACCGCCCGCGCATATGCTCTCTCTATGACAGTGGTTGAGACGAGTAACATTGAGCTTTTCCCCGAAGAGGCCCGCGCCGCTTTGGACAGGTTGACCCATGTCGCATCCACAGCCCTTCAAGGCCGCGTCTACAGCATCGGCCCGGCGCTCCACCTCGTACCAAGCCGTCACGCCGTGTTTCAAGGCAGCTTTCAGGGCCAAGACGCTGTATTCCGCCTTACGCTCTCCGCCGAAGCGCAAGCGACAACCACAAAGGAATGGGATGAACTCGCCCGCGCCTGGGCTTATATGAATACGGCTCCGCTCACCGTTCAGGAGCCTCTCTTTCACGCCGCCGAAGCTGGCCTAACCATTACGGCGCTGGCCAAAGGTGAGGGCCTGCTAACGGCGCTCTGGCGTCTGCCGTCTGAGGAACGCTCCGCCCCCATAGCGCTCGCCGCCGACTGGCTGCGCAAATTTACCGCGCCAACCGAAGAGTGGCGCGCGCCCAATCGGCGCCCATGGCGCAGCTGGGCCGAGAAAGCCACCGAACAACAGCCCCATGACACACTCCGCGCCATTGAGGCCCGCGTGTTTCAGAAAATGAAAAAACTGTACCGCCAGATCGACTTTCCCGAATGGCGCGTGGCGCTCGCCCATGGCGACTTTCATCTCAACAATCTCTTCTGGGCTGGCCAGACCGTCACCGCCATTGATCTTGGCGCAACCAATCACGCCCCACTTTACAAAGACATCGCCCGTGCGCTCGTTCATATGGCCCGCCGCGGCATGCTTCCCTCAGGCTCACGCAGCTTCGGTGTCGACGCCGCCGCCTTTGAAGCCTTCACAAAGCGCTTTGAACTTTCCGACCAAGAAGAAAACGGCTTCTTGCCCTACTTCATCTGCTTTGAAGCCCTAATCAAAGTCGAGCATCCAAACATGCCCCAAGCGCGGCTAGATCATGCCGAAGCCATGTCAAAATCGCTTCTGGATGATCTCAAGCAGATCACTTAGCCATCTTTGCCTTCAGCTCGTAAAGCACAGCCAGCGCCTCGCGCGGCGTCAGCTCGTCGGGGAAGATTTCGGCCAAAGCGCCTTCCACTTCGCTCTCTTTCGCCCTCATCGGGGCGGGCGCAGATGTGGCACTAAACAATGGCAAATCGTCAATTACCGCCTTATTAGAGCCTTCCCGTTCGCCCTTCTCCAGCGCCTCAAGCACAACACGCGCCCGCGCAATCACGCTCTCGGGCAGACCAGCCAGCTTGGCAACCTGCACCCCATAAGAGCGGTCCGCGACACCTTTGCGCACCTCATGCAAGAAGATGATATCACCTTCCCACTCTTTCACCATGACAGTGGCGTTGGAGCAGCGTGCAAGCTTGTCAGACAGCTGGGTCATTTCATGATAGTGCGTCGCAAAAAGCGCGCGGCAGTGGTTGCTCTCGTGCAAATGCTCCAGAGTTGCCCAGGCAATCGAGAGGCCATCATAGGTCGCCGTCCCGCGCCCGATCTCGTCCAAGATAACAAGCGCACGATCATCCGCCTGATTAAGGATCGCGGCGGTTTCCACCATCTCGACCATAAAAGTCGAGCGCCCCCGCGCCAGATCATCGCTCGCGCCCACACGGCTGAAAAGCTGGCTCACAATCCCCACACGCGCCGCCACTGCAGGCACATAGCTTCCCATCTGTGCCAGCACAGCAATCAGCGCGTTCTGGCGAAGAAAGGTCGACTTACCCGCCATGTTCGGCCCCGTCAGAAGCCAAAGCTGGTCATCTTCAGCCAACACGCAGTCATTCGGAACAAAACTTGTGCTTCCCTGCCGCCGCAAGGCCTGCTCCACAACGGGGTGGCGCCCTTGGCTAATCTCAAGCGCATGGCTCATGTCAACGGAGGGCCGTGCCCAATCTTCTTCCCGCGCGATGCTGGCAAGCCCAAGGGCAAGGTCAATCTCCGCAAGCGCCCCCGTCGCCGCAAAGACAGCCTCCTGCGCCTCCAGAATAGCGCGGCGCAGCTCGCCAAAAATCCGCAGCTCGATTTCGGTCGCGCGGCCCCCTGCATTCAAGATCCGCGTTTCCATCTCGCTCAACTCTGGCGTGGTAAAGCGCACTTGGTTCGCGGTGGTCTGGCGGTGCTTGAAGCGTTCGTTGAGCGGCGCGCCCAGCATTTTCTCTGCATGTGTCGCTGTCACTTCGATGAAGTAGCCCAGCACATTGTTGTGCTTGATCTTGAGCGCCGAAATCCCTGTGTCAGCAGCATATTCCGCCTGCATCTTGGCAATCACGCCGCGCCCCTCGTCGCGCAAGGCGCGGCTGGCGTCGAGCTCTTCGTCATAGCCAGCTGCCACAAACCCGCCATCGCGGGCAAACAAAGGCGGCTCCGCCACAAGCGCCGCATCAAGCAGATCCACGAGTGCATCATGCCCCAAAAGCTTCTGGCCTGCTTCTCTCAAAAGCGTGGGCAGCTCAAGCTCGGCCATATTAGAGCCTATATCACCCGCTTTCCCAAGACCGTTGCGAATACTCGCCAAGTCTCTCGGCCCGCCGCGCTCAAGCCCAAGCCTTGAAAGCGCGCGCTCCATATCTGGCACATGGCGCAGGCTGTCACGAGTGTCCGCCAGAAACCCTGTATCAACCAGCCCAACACTCACAGCATCCAGCCGCGCAGAAATCTCGGCGACGTCACAAGAGGGCGAGCTAACCCGCCGCTCCAAAAGCCGCGCGCCCTGCGCTGTCAACGTGCGGTCAATCGCGCCCAGAAGCGAGCCAGCGCGCGCACCCTGCATAGAGCGCGTCAGCTCAAGATTGCGCCGCGTGGCCGCATCAATCTGCATGACCCGTCCCGCCACTTCGCGCACGGGTGCAGCCAAAAGCGGCAGCTTCCCCTTCTGGGTGATCTCCAGATAATCAAGCACAGCCCCCAGCGCCGAAACTTCAGCGCGTGAAAATTGACCAAAAGCATCCAAGGTCTCGACTTCAAAAAAAGTACAGAGCCGCTTCTGAGCCCCCTCGCTGTCAAAGCTGGCCTTGCCCAGTTCGCTCACAGCGACGCCTTGTTCCTCAGCCAGCGGCGCAAGCTCGTTAAACTGCGCATCCGCAAAAACAATCTCACTCGGTGAAAGCCGCGCAAGCTCTGGCCCCAACCGAACGCGCGATAGCTCCATGACCCGGAAGTCACCTGTGGACATATCAAGCCAAGCCAACCCTGCCACATCGCGGATCTCGACATAAGCCGCCAAAAAGTTGTTGCGACGGGCCTCCAAAAGGCTGTCTTCTGTCAGCGTGCCAGGCGTGACAAGCCGCACAACATCTCGCCGCACAACTGATTTATAGCCGCGCTTCTTGGCCTCTTCAGGGCTTTCCAGTTGTTCACAAACAGCCACACGAAAGCCCTTGCGAATAAGTGTCAAAAGATAGTTCTCCGCTGCATGATGCGGCACACCGCACATAGCAATATCCTCGCCGTCGTGCTTGCCTCGCTTGGTCAGCGCAATATCCAGCGCTTCCGACGCTGCCACAGCATCGTCAAAGAACATCTCGTAAAAGTCGCCCATGCGATAAAACAAGAGCGCCTCGGGGTAATTCCCCTTAATCTCAAGATACTGCGCCATCATTGGCGTCACAGTTGGCTTGGCAGCGCTCACAGGCTCATCCCCCCGAATGGTTGGGGCCAAACTAATCCGCCAAGCGACCGCGCGAAAGCCGAAAGTCTGAAATCGTTTGAGAGAAGCGCCGACAAAGGCTATGACTGCCCGACCCCTTATTAAACCAGTATTGAATCAGGCCAAAAATGACCAAGCAGAAGATCTCCCGCGAAGACGCCCTTGCCTTTCACCTTGAGCCAACACCTGGCAAATGGGAGGTGCAGGCAACTGTCCCCATGACAACACAGCGGGATCTTTCTCTTGCCTACTCTCCGGGCGTTGCCGTCCCTTGCGAAGACATCGCCGCCAATCCAGAGCTCGCCTATGACTACACCAACAAAGGCAATCTCGTCGCAGTCATTTCCAACGGCACGGCCGTCCTCGGCCTTGGCAATCTCGGCGCGCTCGGCTCCAAGCCCGTGATGGAAGGCAAGGCTGTGCTCTTCAAGCGCTTCGCGGATGTCAATTCAATCGATCTTGAGCTTGATACAGAAGACCCCGACGAGTTTATCAACGCCGTGCGCCTGATGGGCCCGACATTCGGCGGCATCAACCTCGAAGACATCAAAGCGCCCGAATGCTTCATCATCGAGCAAACTCTCAAAGAGCAGATGGATATCCCCGTCTTCCACGACGACCAACACGGCACAGCCGTGATCTGCGCCGCTGGGCTTCTCAACGCACTGCAAATTTCCGGCAAGAAAATCGAAGACGTCAAAATCGTCGTTAACGGCGCTGGCGCAGCAGGCATCGCTTGTATCGAACTGATCAAAGTCATGGGCGCAAAGCACAACAACTGCATCCTCTGTGACACCAAAGGCGTGATCTATCAGGGCCGCACCGAAGGCATGAACCAGTGGAAATCGGCTCACGCCGCCAACACGCCTGCGCGCACACTCGCAGAAGCCATGGATGGCGCCGATGTCTTCCTCGGCGTCTCCGCCAAAGGCGCGGTCACGCAAGAGATGGTCGCCTCCATGGGCAAAAACGCCGTGATCTTCGCCATGGCCAATCCTGACCCCGAGATCACACCCGAAGAGGCCCATGCCGTGCGCGAAGACGTGATCGTCGCCACAGGCCGCTCGGATTATCCCAATCAGGTGAACAACGTCCTCGGCTTCCCCTATCTCTTCCGCGGCGCGCTCGATATCCACGCGCGTGCCATCAACGACGAAATGAAAATCGCCTGCGCCGAAGCGCTCGCCAAACTGGCGCGCGAGGATGTCCCTGACGAAGTCGCAATGGCCTATGGCAAAAAGCTCAGCTTCGGGCGCGACTATATCATCCCGACACCGTTTGATCCGCGCCTGATTTATGTGATCCCTCCCGCCGTCGCCAAGGCAGGTATGGACACAGGTGTCGCCCGCCGCCCAATCATTGATATGGACGCCTATGAGGCCTCCCTCAAATCGCGGATGGACCCGACAGCCAGCATCCTGCGCAGCCTCAACGCCCGCGCCCGTCAAAATCAGGCGACAATGATCTTCGCCGAAGGCGATGATCCCCGCGTGCTGCGCGCCGCCGTCCAGTATCAACGCTCTGGCATGGGCCGTGCCCTCGTCGTAGGCCGCGAGGATGACGTCAAAACCAAGCTCACCGCCGAAGGCATGGCCGATGCTGTTGGCGAGCTCGAAATCGTCAACGCCGCCAATTCGCCCCACTTGGCCGAATACAAGGCCTTCCTCTACAAGCGTCTCCAGCGCCAAGGTTTTGACCGCCACGATGTGCACCGCCTCGCTGCGCGCGACCGTCACGTGTTCGCAGCGCTTATGCTGGCCCATGGTCACGGCGAAGGCCTCATCACAGGTGCCACCCGCAAGTCGGCACACGTAATGCAACGCATCAACATGGTGTTTGACGCAAGCGCCGAAGCGGGCGCCGTCGGCGTCACGGCACTGCTTCACAAAGGTCGCATTGTTCTCGTTGGCGATACGCTCGTCCACGAATGGCCTGACGAACAAGACCTCGCCACAATCGCCGAGCGCTCAGCCGATGTTGCGCGCCACTTGGGCCTGGAGCCCCGCGTCGCATTCGTCAGCTTCTCCACATTCGGCTACCCGCGCTCCGAGCGCGCCGAGAAGATGCACAAGGCACCAAGCGTTCTGGAAGCCCGTGGCGCTGATTTCGAGTATGAAGGCGAGATGACAGTCGATGTCGCGCTGAATGCTCAGGCGCAGAAAAGCTACCCCTTCTCGCGCCTCACAGGTCCCGCCAATATCCTCGTCGTTCCTGCGCGTCACTCCGCCTCGATCAGTACAAAGCTGATGCAGGAAATGGCCGGCGCAACAGTCATTGGCCCCATTCTTGCAGGCATCGACGAAAGCATCCAGATTTGTTCCACTGTCTCGACAGTGAATGACATCCTGAACATGGCCGTGCTCGCCGCCTGCAAAGTCGGGTAAACCATGACGCTCTTTTGCCTCGGCTCGATCAACCTCGACCACTTCTACGAGGTTTCTCACCTCCCCGCGCCGGGCGAAACCATCCTCGCCGAGAGCCACAGCACAGGCCTCGGCGGCAAGGGCGCAAACCAGTCTGTCGCCGCGGCCCAAGCTGGTGCGCGTGTGGTGCATATCGGCGCAGTCGGCCCCGATGGCGCATGGGCCGTCTCCCGCCTCAAAGCGCTCGGCGTCGACACCACGCATATCTCCGAGGTCACCGCCCCAACAGCCCACGCGATTATCAATATGGACCCAAAGGGCGAAAACGCCATCATCGTTTTCCCTGGCGCCAACATGCAGCAGTCTCTGACACAGCTCAAAACAGCTCTGCTTACCGCAAACCGCGGCGATATGCTGCTTCTCCAAAACGAGACCAATCTGGCGTTTGAGGCCGCCACACTCGCGCGCAGTCTTGGCCTCAAAGTGCTCTACGCCGCCGCGCCCTTTAATGCCGCGACAACAGCCGCGCTCCTGCCGCTGACCGATATTCTCATTCTCAACGCCGTCGAAATGAAACAACTGTCTGAGGCCACAAACGCAGCCGATCTTTCCCCCGAAACGATCGTGGTCACTGAAAGCTCAAAAGGCGGCCGCGCCATCACGGCAGCAGGCGAAACCCGCTTCCCTGCCTTCCCCGTGCAAGCGCTCGACACAACAGGCGCAGGTGATACTTTCACAGGCTACCTCGCCGCCGCCCTGCAGGAAGGCCAAAGCCTGCAAGACGCCCTGCGCTGCGCCGCAGCCGCCTCTGCCCTCAAAGTCACAAAAAAAGGGACAGCTGATGCCATCCCCTCTCGCACCGACGTCGACAGCTTTCTAAAGGCTCAAGCCTAGCTGACTCTTCCTCTTCCCAGAAATATCCTAGGCGATAGGTTTCAAAAGCCCTCGGCTTTTGAAACTGATGGGGCAAAGCCGCCGCGCAACCCTATCCCGCAAACGGCGCTGCCCCGCCCCAGAGGGCCTTCACCTTAGCGTCACGACCACAGGCCTTGCGATAAAACTTATACGCACTTGCCTTGCTCTTCGGCCCCGCCCGCGTCAGGACAATATCAGAGCTCTTGTAATAATCCTGATGATAGTCCTCGGCTGGATAAAAGCCGCTCAGCGGCAAAATCTTGGTGACGATCTTGCGCCCCAAGTCCTGACCAGCCACGCTCACAGCCTGCTCAGCAGCCGCCCGCTGATCTGCACCGTTGTAAAACAGCGCTGTCTTATAGGCGGGCCCTCGATCACAAAACTGCCCGCCATCATCCGTCGGATCAATCGAGCGCATGAACTTGTGCAAAATCTCGTCACGGCTGATCTTTCCTGCATCAAAAGTGATCTTCACAACCTCATAATGCCCCGTGTGATCCTTGTAAGTCGGGTTTTTCAATGTCCCGCCAGCAAAGCCTGAGACCCCTCCAATCACACCGGTAACCCCCTCAAAGTCAGACTCCACACACCAGAAACAGCCGCCAGCGACAACAATCTCCTCGCGCGGACCCGCCTCAGCCATGACAGCTTGCATCATCAGCGCCAGCCCAATCAACACCGCCAGCATCAAGGCCTTTATTTCTCTCACACAGCACATCATAGCTTTCACTCCTGCTAAACATGCCCTCACTCTAGGGCCTAAAAACTCCCCTGTAGACAGGCCTCACAGAGAGGTTACTACTGATACCCGAAATGTGAGAGGCCGAAACATGAGTGACAAAATAACAACCCACGCCGCCGAAGAAGATGCCCGCAACGAAGACCTCCAGATCTGGCTCAACGGCCGCTGCGTCCCCAAAGCCGAGGCGCTTGTGTCTGTCTATGACAGCGGTTTCATGCTGGGCGATGGTGTCTGGGAAGGTCTGCGGCTCTACAACGGTCAATGGGCCTTCTGGGATGAACATTTTGACAGGCTCTTTGAGGCCGCCAAAGCGATTGATCTTGATATCGGAATGACCCGTGATGAGCTCTATTCGGCCCTGTTAGAGACACAATCCGCAAATGATATGACAACAGACGCCCATGCGCGCCTCATGGTCACTCGGGGGGTCAAAACGCGCCCCTTCCAACACCCCTCACTCAGCCGCCAAGGCCCCACCATCACAATTATCATGGAGCACTCCCAGGCCAAAATCCCGCGTCCCATCCGCCTCGCCACAGTCCCTCACCAGCGCGGCCTGCCGATGACACAGGATCCCAAGCTCAACTCGCATTCCAAGCTCAACTGCATCCTCGCCTGCATCGCCGCTGAAAAGGCAGGCGCCGATGAGGCGCTGATGCTTGATGTCCACGGCTTCGTTAACACAACCAACGCCTGCAACTTTTTCATCGTTCGCAAAGGCGCCGTCTGGACCAGCACGGGCGACTATTGCATGAACGGAATCACCCGCCAGAAGGTGATTGATGTTTGCCGCGCTGATGGCATCCCGGTCTATGAGCGCAATTATTCGCTTGTGGACACCTACGGCGCCGATGAGGCCTTCCTCACAGGCACATTTGGCGCACAAACTCCCATCAGCGAGATAGACGGTCGCCAAATCGGCACAGGCGAAATGGGCCCCGTAACCAAGCGCATCCGTACGCTCTACAAAGCACTGATCGAGGCCCACGCATGACCAAAATCGCGATGTGGTCCGGCCCACGAAATCTGTCGACCGCGCTCATGTACAGCTTCGGCAACCGCGCCGATTTCGCCGTGGTCGATGAACCCTTCTACGCCCATTACCTGCGTGAAACGGGTCTCGCACACCCCATGCGCAATGATGTCCTCGCCTCCCAGCCCCAAGATGCAGATCAGGTTATACAGTCTCTAACAAACCCCATATCACAGCACTTCTACCAAAAGCACATGTGCCAACACATGCTGCCCTCCGTGCCGCGCGGCTGGATGAACACCGTCAAAAACGTCTTTCTGATCCGTCACCCCGCCCGCGTGATCGCCAGCTTCGGCGCAAAATATGAAGACTTCGGCCTCGCTGATATCGGCTTCTCCCAACAGCTCGAACTCTTCGAGATGCTCCGCGCCGAGGGCCATGCCCCCCTTGTCATCGACAGCGCAGATATCCGAGAAAAGCCCGAACCGATGCTTACAAAACTCTGCGCCGCACTCGATCTCTCCTTTGATCCCGCGATGCTGAGCTGGCCCAAAGGCGGCCACCCCTCCGATGGAATCTGGGCCGCCCATTGGTACAATGCGGTGCACAGCTCCACAGGCTTCGCTGGCCCCGAAGGGCCGCTGCCCGTCCTGGAAACAGAGGCTCAGCAAGAGCTCCTCGCAAAAGTCCTGCCCATCTACGAGCGCCTCGCCGCCCAAAAACTCGCGCCCTAAAACCATAAACGAGTCAAGATTCAGCCCCAAAAAGCTACCTTTTAGCGCAGGTTTGCCAAAAAAGTCATATTCCCCCTTCCCTCATGCCCTCGTTGCTTTATGTGTTTGCAAAGAAAAAATTAAGACAGAGACGTATGAACATCGCATCCGCCTTCCCGACCGAGCAGACCAAAACAGTCAAATCCGCCAAAGAATGGGTCTCCACCCTCGCCAAATTCCGCGAGCCCAATCCCGCGCGCAGCAATTTTGAACTTTTGGTCACAGCCGTCCCCTTCCTTGCTCTTTGGGCAGCAGCATGGGTATCTCTCTCGGTGAGTTACTGGCTCACATTGGCTCTCTCCGTGCCAATCGCCATGTTCCTGCTGCGCCTCTTCACAATCCAGCACGATTGCGGCCACGGTTCGCTCTTCAAAAATCGGACAGCAAGCGATTGGGTCGGCCGCGTCCTCGGTGTCGTCACACTGACACCCTATGATGTCTGGCGTCGCACCCATGCGATTCACCACTCTTCACACGGCAATCTCGAAAAGCGCGGCATCGGTGACATCGTCACCCTAACAGTTGCCGAATATCAGGCCCTCTCACCGCTCTGGAAGCTTCAATACCGCGCCTATCGCAACCCGTTCTTCCTCTTCGGCTTTGTGCCCGCCTATCTCTTTTTCATCCAGCAACGCTTCCCGGTCGGCCTGACAAAAACACCCAAATACTGGGTCTCCGCCATGCTTACCAATCTGGCGCTTTTGGCAGTCCTCGGAACGATCTACTATTTTGGCGGCTGGGCCCCGATCCTGCTGATTTTCGTCCCTTCAACGCTCATCGCCGCGACGGCAGGCATGTGGCTCTTCTACGTCCAGCATCAGTTCGAAGAAACAACATGGGACCACGACGAAAACTGGGATTTGCACGATGCCGCGCTCTACGGTAGCTCGCACTATATCCTCCCTTCATGGCTCAACTGGTTCAGCGCCAATATTGCGATCCACCATGTACATCATCTCTATTCGCGCATCCCGTTCTATCGCTTGCCAGAAGTGCTGCGCGAAAATGCCGAACTCGGCGAGATTAACCGCATGACAATCCGCGAAAGCCTTGCCTCCGTCCGCATGCACCTTTGGGATGAAGACGGCAAGCGCCTGCTCTCCTTCCGCCAAGCCCGCGCTCTCACAGCCTGAACACAGCCTGGCTTTTTCTTTCTAGAAATATCCCGGGGGGAGTTTGAGGGGGGCAGG
>NZ_JAQWYD010000028.1:0-13826 GCF_029254145.1 Lentibacter sp. | reverse complement strand
AGCGCTTTGTCTTCGGCTACGAACAGGCGCTGGGGTACCTCGTCGCTGCCCGGCCGCTCGACAAGGACGGGTTGGCCGAGGCTTTGAAGTTCGGTTTTGACGAAAAACCACGCCTTGTGCACCGTTTGGATAAGGATACCTCGGGTATTCTGGTTCTCGCGCGTACGCGGCTTGCTGCGAAAACACTGACCGAGGCGTTCCGCCACCGTGAGACTCGTAAGATCTACTGGGCCGCTGTCGCAGGTGTACCCAATCCGCGCATGGGCATGATCCGCTGGGGGCTTGTGAAGGCGGCGGGCCATGGCGCTAAGGGCGAGGGCGAAAAGATGATGTGTGTGCATCCGCGCGCCGTGGACCGTACGGAAGGCGCAAAGCGCGCACAGACTGATTTTATGGTTCTGGAAAATGCGGGCCAGCGTTGTGCTTGGGTTGCGATGGTTCCTGTGACGGGACGTACGCACCAGCTTCGAGCGCATATGGCGGAACTTGGGCATCCGATCATTGGTGATGGAAAATATGGCGGCTCGAGCCAAGAGAACCTTGGTGACGGCTGGGGCGCGCAGCTTGGCGGCGGGCTGAGCAAAAAGCTGCATCTTCACGCGCGCTATTTGCGGCTCGAGCATCCAGAGACACGCAAGGTGATGGAATTCCGTGCGCCTTTGCCTGAGCACATGGAAGAGACATGGGACACGTTTCAGTGGGTTGAGAGCGATGCGCTGTCTGATCCGACTGAGGAGATGTCATGAGAGTAGTGATCTTTGATGTCGATGGAACGCTCGTCGACAGCCAAGATGATATTTGCGCCGCCATGGGCGCGGCTTTTGCGAGCGTGGGTGCGGATGTGCCGAGCCGCGCAGAGATCTGCTCGATTGTCGGGCTGTCCTTGCCTGAGGCGATGGCTGTGCTTGCGCCTGAACGTGCGACCGATCATGTGGCGCTCGTTGAGGGCTATAAGGCCTCCTATATGAGTCTGCGGGCAGAGAAGGGGACGGCCGAATCGTCTCCGCTATATGACGGGGCTTTGGCCGCTTTGGAGCGCTTGCGGGCGGAGGATGAAACGCTTTTGGCCGTGGCGACAGGCAAGTCGCGGCGCGGGCTAGACAAGCTTTTGCAAGGCCATGGGCTAACGGGGTATTTTGTTTCCGAGCAAGTGGCGGATTTTCATCCATCCAAGCCGCATCCTGCGATGCTTGAGGCTGTGTTGCGGGATACGGGGCTTGCGCCGCATCAGGCAGTGATGGTGGGGGATACCCGATTTGATATGGAAATGGCGCGGGCGGCAGGGATTGCCACTGTTGGTGTGCAATGGGGTTACCATGCCCCTGAGACACTGGGCGCGGACAGGCTGATTGGCCATTTTGTCGAGCTTTATGACGCGGTAAACGCGCTGTTGGGAGTATCTGCATGAGCGAATGGAAAATGAAGCGCTTTTGGAGCGAAGTGACGCCGAAGCCCGTTGAGGCTGGATTTGCTATCGAGCTTGACGGACGAGGCGTGAAGACGCCGGCTAAGACGGCTTTGATTGTGCCGAATGCCGTTCTGGCTGAGCGGGTCGCGCAAGAGTGGCGTGCCGTTGAGGCCGAGATTGACCCGTCAAAAATGCCCTATACCCGCTCCGCCAATGCGGCGATTGATAAGGTGGCCGTGCAGCATAGCGAAGTGGTGGGGCTGATCGCTGATTATGCGGGCACGGACCTGCTTTGCTATCGCGCCGAATCGCCTATCGAGCTGCAAGAGCGTCAGGCCGCCGCATGGGACGACGCTTTGGATTGGGCGCGTGAACGGTTTGGACTTGAGCTGTCGATTGCGACGGGTGTGATGCCAGTCAAACAGGCGGACGCGAGTCTTGCACGGGCGCGTGAGCTCTGTGAGGCGATGAGTGCGTTTTCTTTGACGGCGTTTCACGATCTGGTCAGTATGAGCGGATCTTTTGTCTTGGGGCTGAGGGCGGCAGAGGGCTGTGATACGGCTGAAAATTTATGGAATACCTCACGAATCGACGAAACTTGGCAGGAAGAGCAATGGGGTGTTGATGATGAGGCCAGCGAAATGGCAGCGCTCAAGATGACTCAATTCCGACATGCCTATGCGTTTTATCATGCATGCGTAAGGCCTTGAGAAGCCAAGCTTAACGCTAGGGAAATCAAGAGAAAATCGAACACCTGTTAAGGGTATTTTTACATTTCACAGGCTTGACCTTTGGCTTGAAATGCGACCAAACTCGTCGCCACTGGAGAGGCAGCTCTCCGAAAAACCAACCCCGGTTTGGGAGAACTGGGATAAACCGTCTGCTCAAAGGCGGACAATAGGAAGAGGTAATCATGAAAAAAACCGTATTTCTTGGCGCACTGACAGTCGCGGGCCTCGCGGCTGGCGTTGCAGCGGCTGGCACGCTTGACGATGTTAAAGCGCGTGGCAAGCTGAACTGTGGTGTGACCACTGGCCTCGTCGGCTTCGCGGCTCCAGACGCCAATGGCGAATGGAACGGCTTCGACGTTGCTGTATGCCGCGCTGTTGCGGCAGCGACACTGGGTGATCCTGCGGCTGTAGAATTTGTACCGACAACAGGCAAGACACGCTTCACAGCGCTTGCTTCGGGCGAAATCGACATGCTGGCACGCAACACCACATGGACATTCTCACGCGATGTTGACCTAAAGTTCACTTTCACAGGTGTTAACTACTACGACGGTCAAGGCTTCATGGCTCCTAAGGCACTGGGCGTAAGCTCGGCCAAAGAACTTGATGGCGCGACAGTATGTATCCAGACAGGTACAACAACCGAGCTGAACCTCGCGGACTTCTTCCGTGCGAACAACATCAGCTACCAGCCAGTGCCAATCGAAACAAACTCGGAAGCACAGCAGCAGTACCTTGCTGGTGCATGCGATGTTTTCACAACAGACGCATCAGGCCTCGCGGCGACACGCGCTACATTTGAAGCGCCTGGCGACCACGTTCTGCTGCCAGAAATCATCTCAAAAGAGCCACTCGGCCCAGTCGTTCGCCACGGTGACGATGAGTGGAGCGATGTTGTCCGTTGGACACTCAACGCTCTGATCACGGCTGAAGAGCTCGGTGTGACATCAGCCAACATCGGCGAAATGTCAGCGGCCCCAGGCGGCAACCCTGAGATCAACCGTCTGCTCGGCACAGAAGGCAACCTGGGCGAAATGCTCGGCCTGTCAGCTGACTGGGCTGCCAAAGCCATCATGGCAAGCGGCAACTACGGCGAGATCTTTGAGAAGAACATTGGTGAAGCGACACCAATCGGTCTCTCACGTGGCCTCAACGCACAGTGGACAAACGGTGGTCTTCTCTACTCACCACCCTTCCGCTAAGACCTGACCGGAAAGGGCGCGGAACTCCGCGCCCTTTTCATATCCGCTACGATCACAAAAATAAGAAACTGGTCTCTCACCGCGCAACGACGCGACTCTTGAGGAGAGCCAGCCAACCACGGGGACGTCCTAGATGACGACACTTACTGATCCTCCAGAAGGTGCGTTTCGGCTTTCAATGTTGCTGAACGACACGCGCTATCGGTCTTATACTTTCCAAGGCATTGCACTCGTTTTGCTGATCTCTGTTGTGGTCTATCTGGCCAACAACGTGATGACCAACCTGCGCGACTTGGGCCTCAACATCAGCTATGAGTTTTTGGGAAGCCCTGCGGGCTATGACATCAACCAAACGCTGATTGGCTATGATAGCCAATCCACCAATTTGCGTGCCGCTTTTGTCGGGATCATCAACACGATGCTTGTTGCTGTGCTGGCATGTACAACAGCGACCTTCTTCGGTGTGATTGCTGGTGTTCTGAGGTTGTCCAACAACTGGCTCGTTCGAAAGCTTATGGCTTTTTATGTGGAAATCTTCCGCAACGTGCCCGTACTGATCTGGATCATCATCATCTTCACTGTCCTGACGGCTGTTTTGCCAGGTTCGCGCGCCTATCTTGGCGCGGAGCCAGAGAAAGAGCTTTTTCTAGGATATTTTGCGTTTACCAACCGTGGCGTTTACGCGCCTGCGCCGATTTGGAACGCGGGCTCTGGTGTCGTGATTGCTGTGTTTATCGCGTCAATCATCGGAGTTTTCGCCTACCGCCGCTATGCAAAGAACCTGCTCTACGCGACAGGCAAGCTTCTTCCAACAGGATGGCCGACACTGGCAATTCTGATTGTACCGACAGTTCTGGCGTTTTTCATTATGGGTCAACCGATCGGCCTTGATGCACCTGATCCTTTGGCCAACCGCTTTAACCTGAAAGGTGGCATCCAAATCGGTGCGCCATTGATTGCGCTTTGGTTCGCTCTGTCGATCTATACGGGAGCGTTCATTGCGGAAAACGTGCGGGCTGGTATTCAGGCTGTGTCAAAGGGGCAAACAGAAGCGGCTGCGGCTCTCGGGCTACGCTCGGGGCGGATCATGAACCTTGTGGTTCTGCCACAGGCGCTGCGCGTGATCATTCCACCGCTGATTTCGAACTATCTCAATATCACCAAGAACACATCGCTCGCGATTGCTGTGGGCTATGCCGATATCACTGCGACTTTGGGGGGCATCACGCTCAACCAGACCGGTCGTGCGATTGAATGTGTGTTGCTCTTAATGCTCTTCTATCTTGTCATTTCGCTTGGGATTTCAATGTTGATGAACGTCTATAACAACGCCATGAAGCTGAAGGAGCGCTGAGCCATGTCAGATAAACGTGCAGACTCTGTCGCCTTTGTGCGCGAGACTTTCTTGGCGGAACAACCCGCTCCCGCATCGGCGACGGGTGTTGTCAGATGGTTGCAAGACAATTTGTTCCCAACATGGGCCAACGGATTGCTCACGATTGTATCGCTCTATGTGATCTATTTGCTTGTGTCATTGGCGGCGCCGTGGATGTTCAACGGGTTGTGGAACACGCAGAGCCTTGCTGAATGCCGCGAGGTTCTGGAGGGAGCTACGGGAGCTTGCTTCTCGGTTCTGACAGAACGCTGGAACCAGCTTCTCTTTGGTTTCAAGTATCCACCAGACCAATACTGGCGTCCGACGCTGGCCTTTGTCTTGATGTTCGCCGCACTTGCGCCTGTTCTTTTCTTTGACTTGCCACGCAAGCTTTTGATCATCACTGCGCTCTTCCCGTTTACGGCCTATTGGCTGATCTGGGGCGGTACAATCTTTACGCCGCTGCTTGCGCTCTTGGGCGTGGTTGCCGGCTATTTGGTCTACGCGCGCTTTGTCAAAGGGAGCTTTGCAACGGGTGCTCTCGGTGGCGTGGCAGCAGCCATAGCTGTTTGGGCAATTGGCGGCGCATTGATCCCTGACGGGGCCAACGATACGGCCATGTTGTCTGCCGTCCCAAGCCGCGACCTTGGCGGGTTCATGCTCAACATGATGCTGGGCCTTACCTGTGTGACACTCTCGGTTCCGATCGGGATTGCGCTGGCCCTCGGGCGTCAGTCGAGCTTGCCGCTGATCAAGATCATCTGCGTGGTGTTCATTGAATTCATTCGCGGTGTGCCTTTGATCACGCTTTTGTTCGTGGCCAACGTGATGCTTGCGTATTTCTTCCCGCCGGGCTCTGGCGTGGACCTCTTCTTGCGCGTGGTGATCATGATCACCATGTTCTCAGCGGCCTATATCGCTGAGGTGATCCGAGGTGGCCTCGCGGCTTTGCCAAAGGGTCAGTATGAGGCGGCTGACAGTCTTGGCCTTGATTATCCGCAAGCCATGCGCCTGATCATCCTGCCGCAAGCGCTCAAGATCTCCATTCCGGGGATTGTGAACGTGGCCGTGGGCCTCTTCAAAGACACAACACTGGTGTCTGTGATTTCTATGTTCGACCTTGTCGGCATGATCCGCGGACCCATTCTTGCCTCAACCGAATGGAACGGCATTTACTGGGAGCTCTTCATGTTTGCTTCCGTCCTGTTCTTCATCGTTTGCTACGGCATTTCACAATATTCGCAGTGGCTCGAACGCCGTCTTGCGACAGATCACCGTTAAAGGGAGGGTTGGGCAATGGCCGAGACCGCACAGATGAAAGTTTCCGACGAAGTCGCGATCAGCATCGAAAATATGAACAAGTGGTATGGCTCGTTTCACGTGCTACGCGACATTGATATGACGGTGTATCAGGGCGAGCGTATTGTGATTTGTGGGCCGTCAGGCTCGGGCAAGTCGACGCTGATCCGCTGCATCAACGCGCTGGAAGAGCATCAGCAGGGCAAGATCGAAGTTGATGGCACATTGCTGTCTTCCGATCTCAAGAACATTGATAAGATCCGCTCGGAAGTGGGCATGTGCTTTCAGCACTTCAACCTCTTCCCGCATCTGACGATTTTGGAGAACTGCACGTTGGCGCCGATCTGGGTGCGTAAAACGCCCAAGAAAGAAGCCGAAGAGATCGCGATGCACTTCCTTGAGAAGGTGAAGATTCCTGATCAGGCTAACAAATATCCGGGTCAGCTTTCGGGCGGGCAGCAGCAGCGGGTTGCGATTGCACGTTCGCTCTGCATGAAGCCACGGATCATGCTGTTTGACGAACCGACATCAGCGCTTGACCCAGAGATGATCAAAGAAGTTCTCGATACGATGATCGAGCTGGCAGAAGAGGGCATGACCATGCTGTGCGTGACTCACGAGATGGGTTTTGCCCGTCAGGTCGCAAACCGCGTGATCTTCATGGACCAAGGCCAGATTGTTGAGCAAAACGAGCCTGAAGAGTTCTTCAACAATCCTAAGTCGGACCGTACACAACTCTTCTTGAGCCAGATTTTGGGTCACTAAGACCAGTGAACACGATATGAAGAGGGCGGGAGCGAGCTTCCGCCCTTTTTTCTTTGCCTCTATACAAGCGGTGCAAAAGGCTTTAAACGCGGGCGCTTGATCAGACCTTTAGCCCAAAGCAGGCCCTCCCTTGAAAAATGCACTCTCCCAAGCGCTTGAAACGCGCGGATATGACACGCTCACACCCGTTCAGCTCGCTGTCACCCAACCAGACCTAGAAGGCAGAGACATGCTCGTCTCGGCGCAGACGGGTTCGGGCAAGACCGTGGGCTTTGGCCTCGCGATTGCTGGCTCGGTTTTGGGCGAGGCTGAGGCCTTTGGCCCCGCGTCAGCCCCTCTGGCCTTGGTTATTGCGCCGACGCGCGAGCTTGCCTTGCAGGTGAAACGCGAGTTCGTTTGGCTCTATGGCAACACAGGAGCCCAGATTGTTTCGACTGTTGGTGGCATGGATATGCGTGACGAACGCCGCGCACTGGACCACGGCGCGCATGTTGTTGTGGCTACGCCAGGCCGTCTGCGCGACCATATCATGCGCGGCAGCATTGACCTCTCAGAGCTGAAGGCCGTCGTACTGGACGAAGCTGACGAAATGCTGGACCTTGGCTTTCGTGAAGATCTTGAGTTTATTCTCTCTGAAGCCCCTGAAGAGCGCCAGACCTTGCTCTTCTCGGCGACTGTGCCTGCGGCGATTGCCAAGCTGGCGAAGAGCTACCAGAAAGATGCTGTGCGCGTTGAAACTGTTGCTGAGGAAAAGCAGCACGCCGACATCACTTATGAGGCACTGAATGTGTCGCAGCGCGATGCGGAAAACGCGATCATCAATGTGCTGCGTTATCACGAAGCGCCTAATACAATTATTTTTGGCAATACCCGTGCAATTGTGAACCGTCTGACGACGCGCCTTTCAAACCGTGGATTTGCTGTTGTGGCGCTGTCTGGTGAATTGAGCCAAGCGGAACGCACTCACGCTTTGCAAGCGATGCGCGACGGTCGTGCGCGGGTATGTGTGGCAACAGACGTTGCTGCGCGCGGGATCGACTTGCCCAAGCTTGACCTCGTTATTCATGCTGAGCTTCCGAACAACCACGAAACGCTTTTGCACCGTTCAGGCCGTACAGGCCGCGCGGGGCGCAAGGGTACGTCTGTTCTGATCGTGCCACCGAAGACCCGCAAAAAGGCGGAGCGCCTTTTGAGCTGGGCAAAATTGACTGCCAACTGGGCAGAAGCGCCATCAGCGGACGCGGTTCTTGAACGCGACGCCGAGCGGATGCTTGCGGATCCTGCATGGCATGAAGCCGTGCCTGAGTCCGAGGCTTCGCGTGTGGCTATGTTGGCTGATGCCTTTACAGCTGAGCAGCTGGCAGCGGCATATTTGCGCCTCTACCAGCAGCATCACTCAGCACCTGAAGACCTTGCGAACTCTGGGGCCTCCGAGCCGCGCGCTCCGCGCGAGCCTTTTGGGCCGAGCGTCTGGTTTGCTTTGGCGGGGGGCAACAACGGCGGAGCCGAGCCACGCCGTGTCTTGCCAGCGATCTGTACGGCAGGCGGGCTGAACAAAACTGACATCGGCGCGATCCGTATTGGGCCAGATGAGAGCTATATCGAAATTCGCCAAGCCAGTGTTGCGAGTTTCCTGAGCGCTTTGGGCGACGGAATGAAAGTGGAGGGAGCCGCGATCAAGAAGCTTGATGCAGCGCCTGATCTCGCAAATCTTCCCAAGTCGACCTTTAAGCCACGGGACAGCAAGCCACGCTTTGACAAAGGGCGTGGTGGTGACAAACCACGCTATGACAAGCCAAAGGGCGATGCCCCCCGCGGCGACAAGCCACGTTTTGACAAACCCAAGGGCGATAAGCCACGTTTTGAAAAGCCCAAGGGTGAGACACCTTGGGGTGAGAAGCCCCGCTATGAAAAGCCGAAGGGTGAGCGTCCGTCAAAGCCAAAGCGCCCCGAAGACAGCCGCCCTAAAGGTGTTGTAAGCGAGCCGAAAAAACCAGCAGGCAAGAAGCCTGCGCCACGGAACGCGGCAAATCCTTCAGAGCGGATGGACTTCAAGGGCAAGAAGCCTGCGCGTGGCGCAGCGGCTGCTGGTGGAGACAAGCCACGCTGGAAGACAGCTGGCAAGAAAGGCCCGAGCGACGGCACTGCTCCGCCTAAGGGCAAAGGCAAGCCAAGCTCAAAGAAGAACAAGGCACGCCGCGCCGACGCTGACGGCGGCGCTAAGGGCGGCAACTTTGCGCCTAAGCGCAAAGGCTAAAAAAGCTTAGGGGCGCTTGATGTGGTTGACGTGACCCATCTTGCGCCCTTTTTTTACCTCGGCCTTGCCGTAGAGGTGAAGCGCTGCATCAGCTGACTTTGCAAGCTCTTGCACGCGGTCCATATCGTCGCCGATCAGGTTTTCCATCACAATATCCGCATGACGCGCACCATTGCCCAAGGGCCAGCCCGCGACGGCGCGGATGTGCTGTTCAAACTGATCAACCGTGCAGCCGTTTTGTGTCCAGTGGCCTGAATTGTGAACGCGCGGGGCGATTTCATTGACGATCAGGCCATTTGGTGTGACGAAAAGCTCGACACCCATGACGCCGACGTACTCAAGCGCATTGAGGACGCGCGCCGCGAGCAGGACCGCATCGGTGCGTAGGCTTGCGGGGATTACGGCAGGCACAGTTGTCGTGCGTAGAATGCCGCCTTCGTGGACGTTTTCCCCTGGATCATAGCAGGACACTTCGCCTGACGGCCCGCGCGCTGCGATGATGCTGATTTCTTTGGTGAAGCTTATGAAGCCTTCCAGCACAGAGGGAGCCCCGGACATCGCTTCCCATGCAGGGGCGATGTCGGCTTCGGTCTCAAGGCGGGCTTGGCCCTTGCCGTCATAGCCGAAGCGGCATGTCTTGAGGATTGCTGGGAGGCCCACTTTGGCGACGGCTGCGCGCAGATCCGCTTCTGAATTGACGGGGGCGTAGGGCGCGACTGTCAGGCCGAGGTTTGTGAGGAAGTCTTTTTCAATCAGGCGGTCCTGAGAGATGCGCAGGGCCTCGCGTGAGGGGTGAATGGGGCGGATGGCTTCGAGTGTATCCAGCGCGGATGTGGGGATATTTTCGAACTCATAGGTGATGACATCGACGCTGTCGGCGAATTTTTTGAGCGCGCTTTCGTCTTCGTAGCTGGCTTGCAAATGGTAGTTTGCAACATGGCTGGCAGGGCAGTCTCCGGCAGGCTCGAACACACAAGTTTTGAAGCCGAGACGGGCTGCGGCAACTGAGAGCATACGCCCAAGCTGACCTCCGCCAAGAATGCCGATGGTGCTGCCTTGAGCGAGAGGGTCAGTCATCTGTGGGTTCCTCGGGGATGGAGGCGGAGAGGGCCTCGCGCCATGTGTCAAGACGTGCAGCCAGTTCTGCGTCTTGCAAGGCAAGGATGCCTGCGGCCATCAGGCCAGCGTTGGCTGCGCCTGCCGGGCCGATGGCCATTGTCGCGACTGGGAAGCCTTTGGGCATCTGGACGATGGAATAGAGGCTATCAACGCCTGAGAGCGCCTTGGTCTGGACAGGGACGCCAACCACAGGCACACGAGTCTTGGAGGCCATCATGCCAGGGAGGTGGGCGGCGCCACCAGCGCCAGCGATGATCACTTGAAGGCCACGCGCGGCGGCCTCTTTTCCATAGGTCCAGAGGCGGTCTGGTGTGCGGTGTGCAGAGACAATTTTTGTCTCATAGCTCACGCCCAGTTCGTCAAGAACGATGGCGGCTTCTTTCATTGTGGCCCAGTCTGACTGGCTGCCCATAATGATCCCGATTTTGACACTCATGACGTAGCTCCGATCCTTAAGAAGCGCGCACTATAGGCGGTTTTGGTGGCGGCGCAATGGCATGGCGTTTCAGGCGATAATGTCAGGAAGCAGTCTGTCTTCGATCAGCGCGATTTTGTCTTTTAGCTGGAGCTTTTGTTTTTTCAGGCGGCGTATCGTGAGCTGGTCGGCTGTGCCCTTCTCAACAAGTGCTTCGATGGCTTGATCGAGGTCGCGATGCTCGCGCTTGAAGACTTCAAGCTCAAAGCGCAGCACGTCTTCGTTCTTCATCGCGAGGTCATTGGGGGCATTCATTGGCGCTGTGATTCCATTTGGGGCAAGAGCTGTAAGATACTGAAAGAATGCATTTTCGCAAAGCTCTTGCAGAGCTTGTGCCGCTTTCCCATATTAGAGGAAGTCAGGTTGCCACAATGGGGCCTGCGAATACACACTGTCGCTTAAGCAAAAAGGGCGTGTCATGAGCAAACTTACTTTGGGATCACATCCCTATCTTCTGGGCTTTGAACAGCTGGAGCGCCTTTTGGAGCGCACGGCCAAGTCTGGCAACGAGGGCTACCCTCCTTTCAATATCGAGCAAACCTCGCACAATTCCTATCGCATCACGCTTGCCGTTGCTGGCTTTGCGGAGGAAGACCTTGCGATCACTATCGAAGACAAGCAGCTTGTTATTCGTGGCCGTCAGTCAGACGACAGCGAGGAGCGGGTCTTTCTGCACCGTGGGATCGCGGCGCGCCAGTTCCAACGCTCTTTTGTCTTGGCTGATGGGGTCGAGGTGGGCGAAGCCCTCATCGAGAATGGACTTTTGCATATTGATCTCACACGCGCGGAGCCTGAGCAGGTTGTGCAGACGATCAAGATCAAGTCGGGCAAAAAGTAAGGAGAGGCAATATGAATACAGTTTATGATTTCGCGGCCGATGTTGAGCAGCCGATTGTGTATGTACGCGAAGTGGCACTCGCGGATCTTCCTGAAGAGGTCCGCGCCGAAGCGGCGGGGCTGAAAAAGCTTTATGCGGTGCATGATGCATCGGGTGAGCGCTTGGCGCTTGTGAAGGACCGCAAGCTTGCCTTCATGCTGGCGCGTCAGAACGATATGACGCCTGTCACGGCGCACTAAGCGACACGCATTGATACAAAAAAGGCGCGGAGCTGATGCCCGCGCCTTTTTGCGTTTCTGGGGTATGCCTTACTCAGCGGCGATCAGGCCCATGCTTTCGAGCTTGAGCAGCACTTGGTGAGCGCAGTTGTCGACATCTACATTCTCGGTTTCAACCCTGAGTTCAGGGCTGGCAGGAACATCATAGGGGTCTGAAATTCCTGTGAACTCTTTGATCTTGCCTTCACGCGCGAGTTTGTAGAGGCCTTTACGGTCGCGGCGCTCGCATTCTTCAATGCTGGTGGCTACGTGGACTTCCACAAAGGCACCAAAGGCCTCCACGTCTTCACGGACGGCGCGGCGGGTGGTGGCGTAAGGCGCGATGGGCGCACAGATAGCGATGCCGCCGTTCTTTGTAATTTCGCTCGCAACATAGCCGATGCGGCGGATGTTCAGATCGCGGTGCTCTTTTGAGAAGCCAAGCTCTGAGGAGAGGTTTTTGCGAACGATATCGCCATCAAGCAGGGTGACAGGGCGGCCACCCATTTCCATCAGCTTGACCATGAGGGCGTTGGCGATGGTGGATTTGCCTGACCCCGAGAAGCCTGTGAAAAACACGGTAAAGCCTTGCTTTGAGCGTGGCGGGCGGGTTTTGCGCAGTTCTGATACGACTTCGGGGAAGGAGAACCATTCTGGAATCTCCAAGCCCTCAGCGAGGCGGCGGCGCAGCTCTGTGCCGGAAATGTTGAGGATGGTGACATCGTCTTTGTCTTTGATTTCATCCATTGGCTCGTATTGAGCGCGCTCGGCGACCCAGACCATATGCTTAAAGTCCACCATTTCGATTCCGATTTCGTCTTGGTGGGTGCGGAAGAGGTCTTGGGCGTCATAGGGGCCGTAGAAGTCTTCGCCTGCGGAGTTTTTACCGGGGCCAGCGTGGTCGCGACCCACGATGAAGTGGGTGCAGCCGTGGTTGGCACGGATGAGGCCATGCCAGACCGCTTCACGCGGGCCTGCCATGCGCATCGCTAGATTGAGCAGGCTCATTGATGTCGTGGAGGCAGGATATTTGTCGAGAACGGCTTCATAGCAGCGTACGCGCGTGAAGTGATCGACATCACCAGGCTTTGTCATGCCAACAACGGGATGGATGAGCAGGTTGGCTTGGGCTTCGCGCGCAGCGCGGAAGGTCAGCTCTTGGTGCGCGCGGTGGAGTGGGTTGCGCGTTTGGAAGGCGACAACCTTGCGCCAGCCGAGCTTGCGAAAATAGGCGCGCAGCTCGTTGGGCGTGTCGCGACGACCGCGGAAGTCGTAGTGCACGGGCTGCTGGATGCCTGTCACGGGGCCACCGAGGTAGATCTTGCCTGCCTGGTTGTGCAGATAGTTCACGGCGGGGTGCGCATCATCGTCTGCGCCGAACACCATCTCGGCTTCGCGGGCTTTGTTCGGCTCCCAGCGGTCTGTGACTGTCATTGTGGCGAGGATGACGCCCTCTTGGTCACGCAGGGCGATATTTTGGCCAAGTTCTAGCTTGGCTGCGAAGTCCTCATTCACATCCAATGTGATAGGCATGGGCCAGAGCGCTCCGCTTTCAAGGCGCATGTTCTCAACCACGCCATCATAGTCTGCCTCGCTTAGAAAGCCTTTGAGCGGGTTGAAGCCGCCATTCATCAAAAGCTCTAGATCGCAAATCTGGCGTGGAGTCAGATCGTGGCTGACCAAATCGGCAGCTTCGACTTTGAGTTTTTGGGCGCTGTCATAGGATACATAAAGCTCGGGGATGGGGGCAAGATTGGGTGCGAACATTGTTACTACTCTTGAGCTGTGGCGAAGCGCTGACGCTCGCTCGTTATCGTTTGGTCGGGGTCAGCTATGCCAGTGACAAGGTAAATTTCAAGCTAAAGGGTGGCATTGTTGTGAAAAAGCGCTGGTTGTGAGTCATTTGGAGCGCAGGCTGTGAAGTGAAAAACTTCCAGACAGAAGTGTCTATTATATCGAAGCTTGTTCAAAATACAGTGAGTCGGCGAAGCAGCCCGTCTCCTGTGGCCAGATGGGAGAAGAGACATGAATTCGCATTATCGCGCTGTGGTTATTGGGGGTGGCGTTGTCGGGACGTCGGTTCTTTATCATCTGGCAAAG
>NZ_JAQWYD010000022.1:0-42447 GCF_029254145.1 Lentibacter sp. | reverse complement strand
GCAAGACCTGCAAGTTGTCTGGTTCAAGCGTGATCTGCGGGCCTTTGATAACCGAGCTTTGGCGGCTGCAGCAGCGCGTGGGCCTGTGCTGCCCCTTTATGTGGTGGAGTCAGAGCTTTGGGCGCAGCGGGATATGTCCGCGCGGCAGTGGGAGTTTATTGCTGAAACACTCGTGGAGCTTCGGGAGGATATGGCAAAGCTTGGGCAGGGGCTTGTCGTGCGTCGCGGAACCATGTGTGAGGTTTTGGATAGGATCAGAACAGAGCATGGTCACTTCACGCTTTGGGCGCATGAAGAAACGGGCAATGGCTGGACCTTTGCACGTGACAGGCGCGTTGCTGGATGGTGTCGCGCATCTGGCATGCCGTTTTATGAGTTGAAGAACCACGGTGTCACGCGCGCTATGGCCACACGGAACGGCTGGGCGACCTCATGGGACAGCTTTATGAACGAACCCCTTACAACTGCCCCCAAACTTCAGCCTTTGGCAGGTGTTGATCTTGGACATATCCCGTCATCAAAGGACTTGGGGCTTGCGCCTGACCGCTGCGACGGACGGCAAAGAGGCACACGCCGCGAGGGTCTTGGGATACTCAGTAGTTTTCTGACTGAGCGCGCGCCACCCTATCGTAAAGCTATGTCTTCGCCGCTTGCCGGTGCGCAACATTGCTCGCGTCTCTCGCCGTATCTGGCGTGGGGTGCGCTTTCGATGCGAGAGGTACATCAGGCGAACGAGCATCGGCGTGCTGACATAGCGGTGTTGCCGTCAGTTGACAGGCGCCTAAATGGCGCGCTCAAGGCCTTCTCAGGGCGGCTCCATTGGCACTGTCACTTCATTCAAAAGCTCGAAGATGCGCCCAGGCTTGAGTATGAGAACTTGCATCGTGCTTATGACGGGCTGCGGCCAAAGGCGGCGGATGCGACACGCTTAGGCGCTTTTTCCGAGGGCGAAACAGGTCTGCCTTTTGTGGATGCGTGTATGCGCAGTTTGCGCGCAACAGGCTGGCTCAATTTTCGGATGCGGGCCATGGTGCAGGCTGTTGCGAGTTATTATCTTTGGCTTCCGTGGCAAGAAAGTGGAGCTGTTCTGGCGCGCCTCTTTACAGACTATGAGCCAGGCATTCATTGGAGCCAAGTCCAGATGCAGTCTGGGACAACCGGGATGAACACTGTGCGGATTTATAACCCAGTAAAGCAGGGGTATGATCAAGATCCGACTGGGGCTTTTACACGGCGTTGGCTGCCTGAACTTGTCGATATTGACGATGAGTATTTGCAAGAGCCGTGGCGTGCGCCAAATGCGGCGCAGATTTTGGGGCGGGCTTATCCTGAGCCTGTGGTGGAGCCGGGCGCAGCTTCAAAGGCTGCGCGAGAGGCCGTCTGGGCGGTACGCAAGGGGCCTTCGTTTCGGGAAGAGGCGCAGCGGCTCTTGGTTAAACATGCGTCTCGCAAGCCTGCGCGCGGGCGCGGTAAGAGCGCAAAGAAGGCTATGGACAAGACGCAAATGAGTTTCTCCTTTGGGGGCGATAAAGAATGAAGATGCGTCGCAAGGGGGATCTGCCCCAGAAAATCTGTGCCTGTTGCGGGAAGCCGTTTGACTGGCGAAAAAAATGGGAAAAAGTCTGGGCGGAAGTTCGGTATTGCTCTGAGCGGTGTAAGAGAGAACGCCGTAAGAAATGAGGCGTTGCCTTGACCGCTCGGGGCGCTAGCCTGGCCACAAAAGGGAGAGAATTGATATGAAGCTTTTGCGCGTTGGGCCTGTGGGCCAAGAAAAACCTGCCTGTCTGGATGCGACGGGTGTGATCCGTGATCTAACAGGCGTGACTGCAGATTTTGAAGGTGAGGGAGTATCTCTCGACGCGCTTGAAGCTTTGAAGGGCGTCGATTTGTCAGCACTTCCTGCCGTTGAGGGCAACCCAAGGATTGGTGCGGCTGTTGCGCGGGTCGAAACGTTTTATGCGATCGGCTTGAACTATGCGCAACATGCGGCTGAAGCCGGTATGGAGCCGCCTAAAGAGCCCATTTTGTTTAATAAATCCGCTTCTTGCCTTGCTGGGCCGAATGATGCGCTGACCTTGCCCAAGGGTTCTGAGAAGAGCGACTGGGAAGTTGAACTGGGGGTCGTTATTGGCAAACGTGCGCAGAATGTCAGCGTCGAAGAGGCTCTGAGTTATGTGGCAGGCTACTGTGTGATCAATGACGTGTCAGAGCGTGCCTACCAGATTGAGCGTGGGGGGCAGTGGACGAAGGGCAAGTCGGCTCCTGGCTTTGGACCTGTGGGACCTTATTTGGTCACAGCGGATGAGGTGCCTGATCCGCAGGCGCTTGGGCTAAGGTTGATTCTTAACGGCGAAATGGTGCAGAATAATTTCACTTCAGATATGATTTTTTCGGTTGCTGAAATTATTGCACATATGAGCGAGTTTATGGCGCTTGTGCCGGGTGATGTCATCGCGACCGGGACACCTGAAGGGGTCGGCATGGGTATGAATCCACAGCGCTTCTTGCGCGTGGGCGATGTGATGGAACTTGAAATCGACGGGCTTGGTCGCCAGCGCACCGAAGTGATTTGAAATAAGAAAACTCGGCCCAAAGGGGCCGCGTTTTTACGATCTAAAAATGCGTGGAGTTTATGCGTTGGCTTCACGGATTTTGTTGGCTGCGTCTTTGTCAAACACTACACTGTTGTCTTCAAACAGCGTATCAAGTTCACCTGAGAGCATCATCTCGGTGATGATGTCGCAACCGCCGACAAACTCGCCTTTGACATAGAGTTGTGGAACGGTTGGCCAATCAGAGTAGTCTTTAACGCCTTGGCGAATGGCTTCATCCGCCAGAACGTTTACGTCTTGATAGTCAACGCCCATAAAATTAAGCACGCCCGCGACGCGTGAAGAAAAGCCACATTGCGGCATTTCTTTTGTCCCTTTCATGTAGAGCACAACATCGTTGGATTTGACGGTTTGATCAATCTGGGTTTTTGCATCGGTCATGATTGTCTCGCTTATTCGGGGGCTTTTGTTGTGAGGGCAAGCGCGTGGAGCTCGCCATTGGGACCGTCCATTTTGCCTTGTAGGGCGGCATAGACAGCGCGTTGTTGCTGAACGCGGTTCTTCCCGCGGAAGCTTTCGTCAATGACCATAGCAGACATATGAACACCGTCGCTGCCCGCGACTGTGATCTCCGCATCTGGAAAGGCTGCGCGCAGGATTGTCTCAAGTTCGTCTGCGTGGATCGCCATGTCTTTCTCTCCTTAGGTCGCTTCACAAAAGATGTAAGCTCGATGTCGCTTTTGCGCAAGCGGCTCAGGCAAAGGTTTCCGCGAAGCTGTTGCGGTAAATGTTGCGCAGCTCTTCGAGTGGGGCTGTGATTGCGCCGAACGTTATGTCAGAGCCAGTGAACTTGCCTACCGATGTGATTGGCACACCCGCCCGCATAGCCGCGCCCATGAGGGCTTCTGCTTGATCAAAGTTGCAAGCCACAAGATAGCGCGCCTGATCCTCGCCAAAGAGTTCTTGCGTGTTTTCACTATCGATTTGAACACCAACATTTGAAGCTTCGGCCATTTCGAAAGCCGCCATGGCGAGGCCACCGTCAGAAAGATCAAGGCAGGCTGTGATCCATTCGTGGTGATCGCGGATGAAATCACCGTTGCGCTTTTCGGCTGCAAGATCAACGGCTGGGGCGTCCCCTTCTATGCGGTTGAACACTTCGGCAAGAAGGGCCGATTGGCCAAGGTGGCCTTCAGTATCGCCGATCAGAAGCGCAACATGGCCTTCGCGAGCTTGGCCCAAAATGGCTTGGTCTTCGTGAGCGATGAGGCCTACAGCCGCGATCGTCGGGGTGGGGAGAATGCCTGTCCCGTCTGTTTCATTGTAGAGGCTGACATTGCCTGAAACGATTGGCATATCAAGTGCGAGAACCGCTTCGCCGATCCCTTGGATTGCGCCAACGAATTGGCCCATGATCTCTGGCTTCTCGGGGTTGCCGAAGTTGAGGTTGTCGGTGCTGGCAAGAGGCTTTGCGCCTGAAGCTGTCAAGTTTCGATAGGCTTCAGCTACGGCTTGTTTGCCGCCCTCAACGGGGTTGGCCATAACATAACGAGGTGTGACATCCGAGGTGAAGGCCAGTAGCTTGTCAGTGCCATGAACACGCACAACGCCTGCGCCAAAACCTGGCGTGCGAACTGTATCGGCCATAACCATTGTGTCATATTGCTCATAGATCCATTGCTTGCCTGCGTAGTTTGGCGAGGCGAGAAGAGCCTTGAGGCCATCGACTGGGTCAACCTGCGGCACATCGCTGTTGACGAGCGGTGTTGCAGCAGGTGTCGCAACCCATGGGCGATCATATTCGGGTGCAGACCCTGAGAGTGTGGCGAGAGGCAAGTCTGCTTTGAGCTCGTTGCCGTGCATAATAATGAAGCGGTCTTCAGCAATGGTTTCGCCGACAATGGCAAAATCAAGATCCCACTTTACAAAGACAGCGCGCGCTTCAGCTTCCAGCGCTGGATTGAGAACCATCAACATGCGCTCCTGAGATTCTGACAACATCATCTCATAGGCTGTCATATCTTTTTCGCGTTGTGGCACATCGTTGAGCTGGAGGCGCACACCAAGACCGCCTTTGTCGCCCATTTCAACAGCTGAGCAGGTGAGGCCAGCGGCGCCCATGTCTTGAATTGAGATCACAGCTCCTGTGGCCATCAGCTCGAGAGTTGCCTCCATGAGGCGCTTTTCTGTGAAGGGGTCGCCCACCTGAACAGTCGGGCGTTTTTCCTCAATCGTCTCATCAAACTCGGCTGAGGCCATCGTCGCGCCACCAACACCGTCGCGGCCTGTTTTGGCTCCGAGATAAACAACTGGCATACCGACACCAGAGGCGGCGGAGTAAAAAATCTTGTCTGCATCTGCGAGGCCCGCGGCAAAAGCATTCACTAGGCAGTTGCCGTTATAGGCAGGATCAAAGCGGACTTCGCCGCCCACGGTGGGGACGCCGAAACAGTTGCCGTAGCCACCGATGCCCTCGACGACGCC
Organism: Lentibacter sp.; assembly: GCF_029254145.1. Classification (GTDB taxonomy): domain Bacteria; phylum Pseudomonadota; class Alphaproteobacteria; order Rhodobacterales; family Rhodobacteraceae; genus Lentibacter. The sequence continues at coordinate 37,411 of NZ_JAQWYD010000022.1, read as the reverse complement.
GTGCACGAGCTGGCGTGTTTTGGGGTGATCTTTTTCGCCAAAACTAAGAGAGTTCATCGCGGCAATAGGGCGGGCGCCCATCGTGAATACGTCTCGCAGGATGCCGCCCACACCTGTGGCTGCGCCTTGGTAGGGTTCGATATAACTCGGGTGGTTATGGCTTTCCATTTTGAAAATCACGGCCCGTCCGTCGCCAATATCAACCACACCTGCGTTTTCTCCTGGACCGCATATGACTTGTGGCCCTTCTGTAGGGAGGGTTCGCAGCCATTTTTTGGAAGACTTGTAAGAACAGTGTTCATTCCACATAGCCGAAAAGATGCCAAGCTCCGTGAAGGTCGGCTCGCGGCCAATGATCTCAAGGATGCGCTCGTATTCGTCAGGCGAAAGGCCATGCGCTTTGATCAGGTCTGGGGTGATGGCGGGCTCGGTCATGGCAGCAATCCTTGCAAGGCAGAGGTATTATTCTTGCGGTTTGTCATAGGCGAAATCCTCAGAATGTAAAAGCTGAAAACATTGTTTTTTGACCAAATCAGAGGCGGCTTTGCGCCGCAGAGCCGCTTGACCTGAGGTTGAATATGGCATTTTGATAGCCTCCACATATCTAGGAGCTGAAATTGATCGAAAATCCCTTTCTGGGCGTGGGCCTGAATGATGTTTCTCTCGCAGAAATTCCGATGCCGAGCGTTGATGCGACGGCGCCTAACAAATTGCTCGAGCGATGCCCCGAGGCTGGTCCAACGCCACTTGTCGCCCTTGGCTCTTTTGCTGGTGCGGGGTTTGTTTTTGTTAAGGACGAACGGGACCGCATGGGGCTTGGGTCATTCAAGGCACTGGGGGCGGCCTATGTGATTGCTTGTGAAGCGGCGGCTGGGCGTGCTGAAGGGCAAACGTTTGTTTGTGCGAGTGCGGGCAATCATGGGCTTTCGGTTGCTGCAGGGGCGCAGGCCTTTAAGGCGAAGGCGGTGATCTATTTGAGCCGCACTGTGCCTGAAGCTTTCGCGGAACGCCTTCGCGCCCGAGGAGCAGAAGTGCGACGTGTGGATGGGAGCTATGAAGAGAGCATGGGGGCTGCAGCCAAAGCGGCTGTTGTGGAAGGCTTTAAGCTTTTGTCTGACAGTTCGTGGCCGGGTTACACCGAATATCCGTTTCGCCTGATGGAAGGATATCTTGCGATGGCAGATGAAGCGGCTGAGGCGATGGCAGAGCCGCCCACTCATATATTCCTGCAAGCAGGTGTTGGAGGCCTGGCGGCCGCCTGCGCTGCATATTTCCGCAAGGTTTGGGGCGATGGCCCAAAGATTATCGTCGTCGAACCAGAGGCTGCGCCTGCGCTAAAAGACTGTATTGCAGCGGGTAAGTTTGTAACAGCTGTAGGACCCGAGTCTTGCATGGGCCGTCTGGATTGCAAAGAAGCCTCTCTGATTGCTTTGAACGGACTGGCGCGCGACGCAAACGCTTTTATGACGATCACTGAGGAAGAGTCCGTGGCCGCACTGCCGCTTTTGGCGGATCTCGGGTTACAAACGACACCTTCTGGCGGCGCGGGACTGGCGGGGCTTATGGGCCTTGCTCCGCTCGGGCCTGAGGCGCGCGTGTTGTGTATTGTGAGCGAAGGACCAGAAGGATGAGACGCGGATTTGATGTAGGTGAATTCAAGGCGCGCGTAAAAGCGGCGCAACTCGCCATGGCGCGCCACGAGCTTGCCGCGATTTTGCTGACAACAGAGCCTGAAGTGCGCTATTTTACTGGCTTCCAAACGCGATTTTGGGAGAGCCCAAGCCGACCTTGGTTTGTCATTATTCCTCAAAGCGGCGACCCAATTGCTGTTATCCCGTCGATTGGTGAAGCTTTGATGAGGCGCACTTGGGTGAGTGATATTCGAACATGGAGCGCGCCTGATCCGATTGATGACGGGGTTTCTCTATTGACTGAAGCGCTTTGGGAAATTGCGAGTGGCGGTAAGATTGGCGTGCCGTCCGGTATGGAAAGTCACTTGCGAATGCCGCTCGCCGACTTTGGCCGCTTGCAGGCAGCCGGGCTCGTGTTTGGCGATGATGCGGGCATAATTGCGCAGCTACGCGCTGTAAAGACTGAAGCCGAGATTGAGAAAATTGCGAAAGCTTGCAGTATTGCGGGCCGCGCCTTTGACCGTGTTGGAGAAGTCGCACGCCAAGGTGCGAAGCTTGACAGTGTGTTCCGTGGTTTCCAGGGACTTTTGCTGGAGGAGGGGGCTGATTGGGTTCCTTATCTTGCGGGCGGTGCAGGACCGACGGGCTATAGCGATGTGATCTCGCCTGCGGGGCCGCAACCCTTAGCGATGGGAGATGTGCTCATGCTTGATACAGGGGCTGTTTGGGATGGTTACTTCTGCGATTTTGACCGTAATTTTTCAATAGGAGTGCCTGCACGCAGATCGGCCGCATCTTGGAGTCAGTTGCTGGAAGCCGCGCTCGCTGGATTTGAGGCGGCAAAACCGGGCGCGGAAGCTGCGGATGTGTGGCGTGCGATGGCATCTGTCGTTGGCACGGGGGAAACGGCTGGACGGCTGGGACACGGACTTGGAATGCAGTTGACAGAGGGGCTGTCCTTGACCGCTCGTGATCATACGGTGCTGGAAGCAGGGATGGTGATCACACTTGAGCCAGGGATTGAGACGGGCGACGGAATGATGCTGGTGCATGAGGAAAACATCGTGATCCGTGAAGGTGGCGCTCAAATCTTGTCACCCTGGGCAAGTGGAGCGATGCCTGTTCTTTAGGCAAAAAAAGGCCGAGCGCAAAGCTCGGCCGAAGTCCAACAGGGAGGTATGAAAGCGATAAATCATCGCTGTCAGAAGTGGATTTAGGCCTCACGCCTGTTTCGATCAAGGTAAAAAATGCCGCAGGTGCAGCATGGCCGATATGCGTCTTATGCATGGCTTGCCCAAATTTTACTCAAGCTGCTGATTTTTAACCTGTTTACGATATGCGGAGATCTCGTCTTGGACAAAATCTCTAAAGGCGCCGATGCGCTTTGAGTGCCGAAGCTCTTCAGGATAGGCGAGGAAAACTGGGATGTCGCCACTGTCAGCTTCTTCTAAGAGCGGAATAAGCTGAGGGAAGTCATTGGCGACGTATTCTGGGAGAACACCGATTCCCAAATTGTTGAGAGTGGCCTGCAGCACGCCAAAGTAGTTGTTGACGGTGAGCAAAGAGTCGATCTCGTAGCTCATCAGGGCGTTTACCATGCTTGCCGCAGCGCCCACTTGTGTCGAGCGCACATTTTGACAAATGAGACGGTGATGAGCCAGATCTTCCATGCGTTTTGGTGCACCACGCAGGTCAAGATATTCTTTCGTCGCAAATAGACGCATCCGAACAGTCATCAGGCGCTTGCGGATAAGATCTGCCTGACTTGGCTCTTTCATGCGGATGGCCACATCAGCTTCTCGCATAGGAAGATCAAGCACGCGTTCTTCAAGCATCAGATCAATCTTCAGGTCTGGATACTTTTCATAGAGTCGCGCAAGGCGCGGTGCGAGCCAAAGCGACCCAAAGCCGATTGTCGTTGTGACGCGCAGCTCGCCAAAGACTTCTTCTTCGCTGTCTTTGATACGCGCTGTGGCCGCATCGAGACGCTTGATCATGGCGCGCGTGGCATCAAAGAGCAGCTCGCCTTGCTCAGTGAGGATCAAACCACGTGCGTGCCTGTGAAACAGTGTTGTGTTTAGGGATTCTTCTAGTCCCCGCATTTGACGGGAGACGGCAGATTGGGACAGATTGAGGGTCTCCCCAGCGTGCGTGAGGCTTCCTGCGTCAGCGACCGCGTGAAATATCCTGAGTTTATCCCAATCCATTTTAAAAACTTTCTGCTCTTTTCTGTCTTGTCTGTGCAAGAATGATATTCACGTAACCGTAACGTAACGAAACTTCGCATGAAACACGAATTTGCATTGATAGGTCAACTTTTATGACCTAACATGAGGGATAACTTGCCTACATTGGCAATATTGTCATGTGTTGGGAGGCGCACGATGAGCAACCAGGAAGTTTCTTTAAGCGACAGGTTTGACCTAACAAAGTCACCTGTTTTGTTGAATGGCACACAAGCGCTTGTCCGTTTGATGCTGACCCAAAAAGAGCGTGATCGTGCAGCTGGGTTTACGACTGCTGGCTATGTAACAGGGTATCGTGGCTCTCCTCTCGGCGCTGTAGATATGCACATGAGCCGCGCCGAAAAAATTCTGTCAGAGAACGATGTAAAGTTTCAGGCGGGCTTGAATGAAGATTTGGCAGCCACTGCGCTATGGGGTAGTCAGCAGGCCGAGCTGCGCGGCGAAGGAAAGTTCGACGGGGTATTTGGCCTTTGGTACGGTAAAGGTCCAGGCGTTGATCGCTCTGGCGATGTATTTCGTCATGCAAATATGGCGGGCACGAGTGCCAAAGGCGGTGTTCTCGTTGCGATGGGCGATGACCACACAGGCGAAAGCTCAACTGTTTTACATCAAAGCGAATGGGCGCTGATTGATGCTTATATGCCGATCGTCTCACCTGCGGGTGTGCAGGAGGTTATCGATTATGGTGTGTATGGTTGGGCGCTGAGCCGTTTTGCGGGCCTCTGGGTCGGGCTTAAGACCATGAAGGATACCATTGAGGCGACCGCAGTCGTTGATGGTGATCCGAACCGTGTCAATCTTGTCTTGCCCGAATTTGATATGCCCCAAGGCGGGCTGAACATTCGTCTTGTCGACACACCGCATGAGCAAGAAGCGCGGATCATTGATTATAAGCGTTTTGCGGCGGAAGCGTTTAGCCATGCCAACAAGATGGATAAGCGCGTCTGGGGCAAAGCTGGTGCGAAGATCGGATTTGTGGCGGCGGGCAAGAACTGGCTTGATCTTTGTCATGCGCTATCGCTGCTTGGGATTGACGAAGCGGAGGCCGAGCGGCTTGGTGTGACAACTTATAAAGTCGGGCAAACCTTCCCCCTTGATATGCGTGGTTTTAGTGACTGGGCCGATGGGCTTGATTTGATTGTTGTCGTAGAAGAAAAGCGTAAATTGATTGAGGTTCAGATCAAAGAAGCTCTGTTTGATGTGCGCAAAGGCCGCCGTGTCTACGGCTGGTATAAGGGCGGGGCAGGCGGCATTCACCGCGAGGAGCTTTTCCCGACACGTGGCGCGCTTGATCCTGTTTGGATTGCCGAGAAGCTCGGTGATATTTTGGTTGAAGAGGGGCGCGGAACCGACGGCGTCAAGGCGGGTTTGGCGAGGATCGCTGAAGCGCGACGCGCGGATAACGCCGAAGATATTGCTGCGCGGCTGCCATATTTTTGCGCGGGTTGCCCGCATAACTCTTCTACGAAAGTTCCCGATGGGAGCCGTGCTTATGCAGGGATTGGCTGTCATTACATGGTTCAATGGATGGACAGAAATACCCTTGGATCAACTCAGATGGGTGGAGAGGGCGCGAACTGGATTGGTGAGGCGCCATTTTCAAACCGTGCACATGTGTTCCAGAACCTAGGCGATGGAACTTATAACCACTCAGGTATTCAGGCGATCCGCGCGGCTCTCGCGGCAGGCACGAATATTACTTACAAAGTACTCTACAATGACGCAGTTGCGATGACGGGTGGTCAGTCAAATGAGGGCGAGCTTGATGCGCCCAAGATTGTAGCCGAGTTGAAAGCAATGGGCGTCAAGGATTTGGCAATTGTTTATGACGACAAAGAAGATGTCGACATGAACTTATTTCCACAAGGCATTGAAATTAAATCCAGAGAGCACTTGATGGAAGTGCAGGAGCGGATGGAGGCTGCAGAGGGTGTCTCGGCGATTGTCTATATTCAAACCTGTGCCGCGGAGAAGCGCCGCCGGAGAAAGCGTGGGCTGTTCCCAGCCCCTGATAAGCGGGTGTTTATCAATACAGATGTTTGTGAAGGCTGTGGCGATTGTGGTGTACAATCTAACTGTGTTGCGATCACACCTGTCGAAACTGAACTTGGCCGAAAGCGAGCCATTGATCAATCGGCATGCAATAAAGATTTTAGCTGCCTAAAGGGCTTTTGCCCTAGTTTTGTGACCCTGGAGGGCGCCACACCCAAGAAAGCGGCAACCGCGACCCTTGAATTGCCCGATATGCCGATGCCTGAACTGCCAACAATTGTTGGCACTCATAATGTTGTCATCACAGGGGTTGGTGGAACAGGGGTTGTAACCATTGGTGCGGTTCTCGCTCAAGCAGCGCAGATTGATGGTAAAGGTGCTGGCATGATGGAGATGGCTGGGCTCGCTCAAAAGGGCGGTGCAGTGCATATTCATTGTCGCATCGCTGAGAAACCGAGTGACATCACTGCGATCCGTGTGGCGACGGGTGAGGCACATGTTCTCATTGGTGGCGATATGGTGGTGAGCGCAGGCGCAAAGACGCTCGGTTTGACGCGCGTGGGACAGACTGGGGCTGTGGTCAACGCACACCAGACAACCACGGGCGACTTTACCCGTGATACTGAATTCAAACTTCCCTTTGATCGCCTTGAGCTGCAGCTCGAAGCGCGCCTCAAGGATCGGCTCAGTCTTTTTGACGCATCTGATCTCGCCAAAGTACTGTTGGGGGATAGTATTTTCTCCAATATGATGGTTTTTGGTGGCGCGTGGCAGCGTGGATTTGTACCTGTTAGCTATGAAGCGATTATGGCTGCCATCGGGCTCAATGGGGCTGCCGTTGAGCGCAATCAGGGGGCCTTTGATTTAGGTCGTTGGGCTGTACTTTATCCGGATCAGGCGCAACGTTTTATAACCTCAGCTGTGAATGATAGGCCGTTATCCTTAAAAGAAAAAATTGATTTTCGTGCGGATAAGTTAGTGGGCTACCAGAATGCGGCTCTGGCTTCACGATACAGAATGTTTATCGACCGTTTTCAGGACGAGCGCCTGAAGGAAGCTGTTGCCAAAGGCTATCATAAACTTTTGGCTTATAAGGATGAATACGAAGTTGCTCGGTTGCTTTTGAGCTCACAGGAGAAAGCGGAGGCTGAGTTTGATGGCGACTTTAAGATGAGTTACCACATGGCTCCACCACTTCTTTCCAAGCTTGGGCACGACGGGCGCCCGCAGAAGCGGCAGTTCGGACCAGGAATGAAACGCTGGCTTAAACTTCTGGCGAAGATGAAGGGTTTGCGCGGCACGTCTTTTGATCTTTTTGGTCGTACTGAAGAGCGCAAAATGGAGCGGTCTTTGATTGCGCAGTACGAGCGGGACATGGGGGAAGTCTTGGAGAAGCTGAGCCCAGAAACTTTTGATATTGCTGTTGCTCTGGCAGAATTGCCGCTCAAAATTCGCGGATTTGGCCCTGTGAAGGCGCAGAACGAAGCCAAGGCTGCCAAGGAAAGAGAAGCGCTCTTGCAGCAGTTGCGCAGCGGTGGGGCGCCACTCTTAAAAGCTGCTGAGTAAGCAGCGTGTCATAGCGTTGTCATAAACACTAGCCAGATTAAAGGTGACGCAGTATGAAGCTGCGTAACCCGTAGTCTGGTGAGTAACAGATGGCCAAACACCCTAGCGCAGCCCGAGAAATTTCATACGCTTATTCCGCTCATACGCGAGGTGGGCGCGCTTTGATCCGCACGATTGAGAATGTTACCGGACGTTTGGGTCTCATAAGGCGCGCGCAAGGTTATGAACTTGACGTTGCCAACGGGCAGGACTTCTGGGACGTGATGGTGGCGCGCTATGGCTTGTCGCTGAACATAGTTGGCGGTGCGCTCGAAAACATACCGCGTGAGGGGCCTCTGATCTTGGTCGCGAACCATCCCTATGGCATTTTGGATGGCCTGATGATGGGGCATATGCTGCGCCATACGCGCGGAGATTTTCGTATTTTGGCCAATTCTGTTTTCAACAAGGCTGAAGATATAAATCGCGTTATTTTACCAATCTCATTTGATGAGACCAAAGAGGCTATGCGACAGAACCTTGAGACGCGCCGTGAGGCCCTGAGCTATCTGGGCGAGGGGGGTGCGATCGGAATATTCCCTGGAGGCACGGTAAGTACAGCGGCAAAGCCCTTTCGCAAGACGCCGCTTGATCCGAGCTGGCGAAACTTTACAGCGCGTATGGTGGCTAAGTCTGGCGCAACTGTTGTACCTGTGTTCTTTGATGGAACGACAAGTCGACTTTTCCAGATTGCCAGTCATATGCACTCTAATTTGCGCATGGGGCTTTTGATTAAAGAGTTCAGTAAACGAGTTGATAGCCTAGTCGATGTTGTGATCGGAGCGCCCATCGATGCTGTCGAACTTAAGGCGCGCGCGAGCGACAGCAAAGCAATGATGGATTTCCTGCGCCAATCGACGTATGAGCTTTCTCCAAGGCCGCTTGCAACGCGTGAGTACGGCCATGAATTTGAAGAGAAACATCGCGCTTGAGGGCGTCACACATGGCTGTTGGTATTTTTGATTCTGGGCTCGGCGGGCTCACTGTTTGGCGGGCGGTGCGCGAGCGCATGCCTGATTTACCCATTCACTATTTAGCGGATTCTGCCCATGCGCCGTATGGGGTGCGTGATGCTGACGATATTCACACCTTGACGAAAGCAGCTGTTGAACGGCTGTGGGCTTCTGGCTGTGATCTTGTCATATTGGCCTGCAATACGGCAAGTGCAGCTGCACTCAGACGGATGCAGGAAGCGGGTGTGCCTGAGGGCAAGCGGGTTCTTGGTGTCTTCGTGCCTCTTATTGAAGCGCTGACAGAGCGTGATTGGGGCGATAATTCTCCACCTAGAGAAGTCGAAGTTAAAAACGTGGCTCTGTTTGCGACGCCTGCAACCGTGTCCAGCCGTGCTTTTCAGCGAGAGTTGGCCTTCCGCGCAGTCGGCGTGGATGTAGAGGCACAGGCTTGTGGCGGTGTGGTCGACGCGATCGAAGATGGCGATATGATCCTGGCTGAAGCTCTTGTGCGCAGTCATGTTGACGCGCTGAAGCGCAAGATGCCTCAGCCTCAAGCAGCAATCCTCGGGTGTACGCACTATCCTTTGGTCGAATCCGTCTTTCAGGATGCTTTGGGTGCAGATGTCCAAGTTTTCAGTCAGCCTGCGCTTGTTGCCGCGAGCCTTGCAGACTATCTGGACCGCCGCCCAGAGATGCGCGGGCCAGGTGAGACCAATATGTTCTTGACCACGGGAGACGCAAAACGCGTTTCCGACCGTGCAACGCAATTTTTGCGACGACAGATCACTTTCGAAGCCGCCTAGTTTGGCTGTGTGATCTCTTAAATACCTCTAACGACTGAAAGTGAGGTCTGTCATGACCCATAAAATCGCAATCCTTGGCGCGTCTGGTTACACAGGTGCTGAGCTTATTCGCCTTTTGGCTGGGCATCCTGCGTATGAAATTGTGGCACTTGGTGCCTATTCAAAAGCGGGTCAACGCATGGCTGAGGTGTTTCCGCATCTGCGCCATTTGAATTTACCTGAGCTCGTGAGCTTTGATCAGATCGATTTTGACAAGATCGATCTGTGCTTCTGCGCATTGCCGCATAAAACGAGTCAGGAAGTCATTCGAGATTTGCCCAAGCACTTGAAAATTGTCGACCTCAGCGCCGATTTCCGTCTTCGGGATCCAGACGCTTATACGCAGTGGTATGGCAACGCTCATGGCGCGGTTGAGATGCAGGGTGAGGCTGTCTATGGTTTGACCGAATTTTATCGCGGCGAGATTGCCAAAGCCCGGCTTGTCGCTGGCACTGGGTGCAACGCTGCGACAGGCCAGTTTGCTTTGCGGCCGCTGATTGCAGCGGGTGTTATTGACCTTGATGAGATCATTATGGACCTGAAGTGTGGTGTGTCAGGAGCAGGGCGGTCGCTGAAAGAAAATTTGCTGCATGCTGAGTTGAGTGAAGGCTATAACGCCTATGCTGTGGGGGGCACCCACCGCCATCTTGGTGAGTTTGATCAAGAGTTTTCCAAGCTCGCTGGACGGGATGTGAAGGTCCAGTTCACACCTCATTTGATGCCTGTAAACCGCGGTATTCTGGCGACAGTCTATGTCAAAGGGGATGCGCAAGAAATACACGCTACGCTTGCAGACGCATATGCGGATGAGCCTTTTTTGCAGGTGCTGCCGTTTGGCGAAACACCTAGCACGCATCATGTGCGTGGCTCCAATTTTTGTCACATAGGTGTCACGGGCGACCGGATCGCGGGCCGTGCAATTGTAATTGCTGTATTGGATAACTTAACAAAAGGTAGCAGCGGGCAGGCCTTGCAGAATGCAAACTTGATGTTAGGTGAAGAAGAGACATCTGGTTTGATGGGCGTCCCCGTCTTTCCTTAAGGGAGCATGGCATGAAAAGTTTGAAGAAAAAGCGGCGGGTTCAAGTTATGGCTTTGGCGGCTGTTTCGCTTGTTGCGGCGACCGCACTCATCGGGTTTGCGATGAAGGACGGGATCAACTATTTTCGTGCGCCCAGCCAGATCGCGGCAAATCCACCGTCGCCGACGGAGACATTTCGTATTGGCGGGCTTGTGGAGGAGGGCAGTCTCACACGCGGTCAAGGTAAGGCTGTGACCTTCAGCGTCACCGATGGTGGCGCCAGTGTAAAGGTAAGCTACACGGGGATTTTGCCTGATCTGTTTGAAGAAAACCAAGGGATGGTTGGCACAGGTAAATTGCAGGACGGCGTGTTTATTGCATCGGAAATTTTGGCAAAGCACGATGAAACCTACATGCCCCGTGAAGTCGTCGACGCCCTAAAAGAGCAGGGTGTCTATCAGGATCCGAACGGTAGCTAAGCACTGTCTTAATTAAGTTTGAACAAGCTCTTCACACCCAGTGTGGAGAGCTTTTTATGTCAAAGACGGTGCGTGATATCGCGAAAGGAATTGTTTTACGCGAGGGCGGCTTCGTGAATGACCCTGATGACTTAGGGGGGGCAACAAACTTTGGTGTCACAATTCATACAATGCGGCGGCTCGGTCTAGATCTTGATGGTGATGGCGATGTTAACATCGAGGATGTAAAGGCGTTGCGGCGCGATCAAGCCGTTGATCTATTTATTGAGCACTATTTTGTTGCGCCTGGCCTTGCGGCACTGCCTGAGCTTTTGCATGCAAGCGTTTTTGATATGTACGTGAATGCTGGTTCAAGCGCTGTAAAAATCCTCCAGAGACTTCTTCGGGATATGGGCTATGTGCTTTCTGTTGATGGGATCGTAGGTCCTCAAACTTTGGCTGCGGCTCATGACGCTGCCTTACGCGCACCCAAAAGTTTTGTTGATGCCTACGGAATTGCGCGCCGAAATTACTACTTTCGCATCGCTGACCGTCGGATTGAGAGTCGTAAATTTGCCCGCACGAGAGCGGGTGGCAAGGGCGGATGGATACGACGAGCCGAGGATTTTATTCGGCCAGAGTTTCACCTGACTGAGGTCGAGTTTCAAGAAAGGACAAAGCAATGGGATTGATCGAGCGCTTTCTGTCACTGATGTTCGGGGACGCGCGCAACGCTCTGTCCCAAACAGCGGAAGTCTTTCGTGAAAATGCGGAGCGGCAAGCGCAGCGCGAGGCTGTGTTGCATTCAGCAGCTTTGGGACAGTTTCAAGACGAGTTTTCTAAGCCGCCTTACAATCGGTTTGATCGCTTTATTGATGGGCTAAATAGGCTTCCCCGCCCTATGTTAGCATTCGGTACGATCGGACTGTTTGTCTCAGCAATGATTGAGCCTGTTTGGTTTGCCAGTCGGATGCAGGGTATTGCGCTTGTTCCACAACCTTTGTGGTGGTTGTTAGGTGCCATCGTTTCGTTTTACTTCGGTGCGCGCCATCAGGTCAAAGGACAGGCCTTTCAACGCGAGATCGCTCAGACATTGGCGCGTGTGCCAGATGTTATGCGCGATCTTGCAGATTTACAGGCGTTAAAGGTAGGCACTGGTCATATGCTATCTGCTGAGCAGCTAGTTTCCGGGGAGGAGGCCAGCGTGCAAGATAAGAACCCAGCTTTGAATGACTGGGACCAAGAGCAAGGCTCTGCAGGGCGCTAACCCGCGACAATGTGATCCGTTGGGGGCGTCGATTCCGATTGGCGAAGCCAGCGGAAATAGCTATCAAGATACTATGGTAGCAGAACTCGGACATTTCGCCCTCATCCTTGGATTTGTTGTCGCCATTTTGGTGACAATCGTGCCGCTCGTTGGTGCATATATGCGCTGGCCCGGGTGGATGAGATTTTCAGAAGCGGGCTCCAATGCGCTGTTTTTACTAACGGTGACATCATTTGGCGCGCTGACTTATGCGTTTGTTGTGTCCGATTTTTCGGTAAAGCTTGTATGGATGAATAGTCATACTGCCAAACCAATGCTCTATAAAATAACGGGCGTCTGGGGAAACCACGAAGGCTCGATGTTGCTTTGGGTTTTGATTGTGACATTGTTTGGCGCCATGGCTTCTTGGTTTGGAAATGGCCTGCCGCCGACACTCAAGGCCCGAATTCTCGCTGTTCAGGCGTCAATCACAACAGCTTTTATGGCATTTGTTCTTTTCACGTCTAATCCGTTTCTGCGGCTTGATCCTGCGCCTTTGAACGGCAAGGATTTGAACCCGCTGTTGCAAGACCCGGGCCTCGCCTTTCATCCTCCATTTCTGTACCTTGGCTATGTCGGCCTCTCAATGGCCTTCAGCTTTGCTGTAGCTGCCCTTATCGAGGGGCGCGTCGATGCTGCTTGGGGGCGTTGGGTGCGCCCTTGGACTTTGGCCGCTTGGATTTTTCTTACAATCGGAATTGGACTCGGCTCATGGTGGGCCTATTACGAACTTGGCTGGGGTGGGTTCTGGTTCTGGGATCCCGTTGAAAACGCCAGCTTTATGCCGTGGCTTTTGGCCGTTGCGTTGCTGCATTCCGCGATTGTGGTTGAGAAGCGTGAAAGCCTTAAGAGCTGGACTATTCTGCTCGCCATTATCGCGTTTAGTTTTTCACTATTGGGCGCGTTTATTACGCGGTCTGGCATTATCACATCAGTCCATGCATTTGCCACCGACCCTGAACGCGGTGTGTTTTTGCTCCTCATTATGGGCGTGTTTACCGGCGGCGCTCTTGTGCTCTATGCTGCGCGCGCGAGTGTGATGGAGGCGAAAGGCGTCTTCGGTATGGTTAGCCGTGAATCCGCTCTTGTGGTGAACAACATCCTGCTTGCCGTATCTGCTTTTATCGTTTTCATCGGGACAATGTGGCCGCTGTTCAGTGAGATGTTCTTTGACCGTAAATTGTCTGTTGGAGAACCTTGGTTCAACGCAGCATTTACGCCAATTATGGTGCTGCTTGGGCTCGTTCTGCCACTTGGCGCAATGCTGCCTTGGAAGAGAGGCAAACTTGGGCGTGTCGCCTTGAAGTTGCGGGTTGGCTTTGTTTTTGCAGTCGCCATTGGGGCTTTGTTTTGGGCCGTACAGACTGGCCGATCATCCCTTGGACCTGTTGGTCTTTTCCTTGGCGCTTGGTTGATTGCTGGGTCTGCCACAGACATTTTGAGCCGCGGACGCAAAGGCGAGGTGCTAAACAGGCTTCGCAATTTACCGCGAGCCGATTGGGGTAAGGCCGTGGCGCATGCTGGTCTTGGCGTCACAATGGCTGGCATCGCTGGTTTGATCGCTTGGGAACAAGAAGATATCCGCGTCCTTAAAAACGGTGAGCAGTTTGACATCGCGGGTTACACCATCGTGTTGAACGGCGTTGAAGAAGTTCAAGGGCCTAACTATCTCTCGACGATGGGAGATGTAACGCTGCTAAATGGCACGCGTGAAATTGCAACGCTGAACCCTGAAAAAAGAGTATATCCAGTCGCCGGGATGCCAACCACAGAAGCCGCAATCGATATTGGGTTTTTCCGCGACGTGTATGTCGTCGTAGGAGATGCACAAGTGGGCGGTGGTTGGGCCTTTAGAACTTACTATAAGCCTTTGGCAAACTGGATTTGGGGCGGTGCGATTTTGATGGCAATTGGCGGAGCGCTAAGCCTGTCAGATCGTCGTTATCGCGTTGCAGCTGGCGCTCGGCGGACGCCCTCGACAACAGTTGGAGTGGCTGCAGAATGAAGTGGCTTAGTTTATTTTTTATACTCTGGGCGCTGCCTGCCTTTGCAGTTCAACCGAATGAGGTTTTGAGCGACCCAAAGCTTGAAGAGCGCGCCCGTGATTTGAGCCAAGGGCTGCGCTGCCTTGTGTGCCGCAACGAGAACATCGACGACAGCAACGCAGAATTGGCACGCGATTTGCGCCTCTTGGTGCGTGAACGTTTGGTCGAGGGCGACACCGATGAAGAAGTGCTTGATTTTGTAGTGAGCCGTTACGGTGAGTATGTCTTGCTCAATCCAACCAAAGGCGGCAGCAACGTCATATTGTACTATGCTGGTCCTGGAATGCTCTTGCTCGCGTTGTTAATCGGCGGGCTTTATTTAAGAACACGCGCGCGAGCGACGCCCGAAGGCAGTAACAGCTTGAGTGATGACGAAACTAAGCGCCTCAAGCAGATTATGGGCGAGTGACGCTTCGTTTCACTTTCCTTAGCTGGCGAAATCGGTTTTGTCTGATACCACTGTAGCGCGAGGGATATCATGGAATTTCAAACTGTTACCTATGAGTTGAATGCAGACGGATACGCGGTCATCGGGCTCAATAGGCCTGACAAGATGAACGCGATGACAGCACAGATGCGTGCTGAAATTCCTGTAGCTTTAGCTGAAGCAATCAAGGCTGGTGCACGCTGTGTTGTTCTTACAGGGCATGGACAGGCGTTCTGTTCGGGCCAAGATTTGGGTGACGGCGGGAACGCTGCCGAAATAGATTTAGAGCGTGTTCTGCGGGATGAGTATAATCCTATGGTACAAAATCTAGTGTCCTCACCTGTGCCTGTGATTGCCGCTGTAAACGGCGCTGCGGCAGGTGCGGGTGCCAATCTCGCTTTGGTTGCGGATGTCGTGATCGCGACCAAGAGTGCGTATTTCATGGAAGCCTTCACGCGTATTGGGCTAATTCCTGATGCGGGTGGCACATACTTTCTGCCGCGGTTGGTTGGGCCTGCTAAAGCTATGGGAGCGGCGTTGTTTGCAGAGAGAATTAGTGCTGAAGACGCTGACAAAATGGGGCTGATCTGGGAGCATGTGGAAGATACAGAGTTTGAGACGCATTGGCGCGCCCGGGCAGCGCATATGGCGCATGGGCCGACAGAGGCCTACCGACGTACCAAGAAGGCGCTGCGTGCGAGTCTTGGTAACAGTCTTGAGGACCAATTGAACCTTGAGGCTCGCGAACAAGGGCGCGCAGGCAAGAGCCGAGACTTTAAAGAGGGTGTGATGGCGTTCCTTGAGAAGCGTAAGGCACACTTCGAGGGCCGTTAAGCGTCTTAAGTTTTGCAGTACGAGAGATCTTGCTCAGAGCGCGCCAAACCTCACTGAAACCGAATATACTATTGGGATTTTAGTAAAAATTGCCCAAAAAAATGGCCCGCTTTTGAGCGGGCCTTTCTCGTATTTTAAGCTTTCCAAGCAGTTGGCCTTAGCTGCGCTTTTCGACGTCTACGTAATTGCGCTCTGTCTCGCCGAGGTAAAGCTGACGCGGGCGACCAATTTTCTGTTGTGGGTCTTCGAACTGTTCTTTCCATTGTGAAATCCAGCCGACTGTGCGCGAAACAGCAAAGATCGGTGTGAACATTGACGTTGGAAAGCCCATCGCTTCGAGAATGATGCCGGAGTAAAAGTCGACATTCGGGAAGAGCTTTTTCTCAACAAAGTACGGATCATTGAGCGCAACTTGCTCAAGTTCTTTTGCGACTTCGAGGATCGGGTTGTTTTCAACGCCGAGCAGTTCAAGGACTTCGTCAGCTGATTGCTTTAGAACCTTGGCGCGTGGATCGGTGTTTTTATAGACGCGATGACCGAAGCCCATAAGGCGGAAGGGGTCGTTCTTGTCTTTAGCACGCGCGATATACTCTGGAATACGGTCTTTCGTTCCGATTTCCTTGAGCATTTCGAGGCAGGCTTGGTTTGCGCCGCCGTGGGCAGGGCCCCATAGGCATGCAATGCCCGCCGCAATACAGGCGAAGGGGTTTGCCGCAGAAGAAGAGGCCAGACGCACTGTTGAGGTTGAGGCGTTTTGCTCATGATCGGCATGGAGTGTGAAGATGCGGTCCATCGCGCGGCTCAGGATCGGGTCTACGTTGTAGTCTTCTGCAGGGACGGCAAAGCACATGTGCAGGAAGTTTGACGCATAATCCAGTTCATTGCGTGGGTACACGAACGGTTGACCGATCGAGTATTTGTAGGCCATGGCCGCAATTGTCGGAAGTTTAGCAATCATACGGATCGAGGCTACTTCGCGCTGCCATTCGTCATTGACGTCAGCACTGTCAGCATAAAAGGCAGACATCGCGCCTACAACGCCCACAAGCGTGGCCATTGGGTGAGCATCACGACGGAAACCACGGAAGAAGTTGTGCATTTGCTCGTGCACCATGGTGTGGCGCGTGACGCGGTTTTCAAAATCTTCGACTTCGGCCGCTGTTGGGAGTTCACCATAGAGCAAGAGGTAGCAGACTTCGAGGTAATGTGACTTCTCAGCGAGCTGATCAATCGGGTAACCGCGGTGCAAAAGCTCTCCTTTTTCACCGTCAATGAACGTGATCGTGCTCTCGCAGGAGGCTGTAGAGGTATAGCCTGGATCATATGTGAAAACACCCGCTTGCGCATAAAGCTTGCGGATGTCGATGACATCGGGCCCAGTGGTGCCTGAGTACATGGGGAGCTCGAAGCTCTGCCCATCAATCGTCAATGTCGCTGTTTTGGTGCTGTCTGTCATCTTGGCCTCATCCTCTGAAGTCTTGAGCGCGGATCGCCCAAGAGTGTCTGTATCTTATCTGGCTATAAAAGCAGTTAACGCCTTTATGCCGCTGCATCCTGAATACGGGCGAGAGTCTCGTCCGGACCAAGAACCAGCATCATGTCGAAGACGCTGGGCGTTGCTGCTCGTCCTGCAAGAGCTGCTCGGAGCGGTGCTGCAAGTTGTCCAAACTTTGTGCCTTTCTCTTCGGCAAAGCCGTTGAGGAGCGCTTCCAAGTTTGCACGTGTCCAGCTAACATTTTGCAGATGCGGCGTCAATTCTTTCAGTATGCCACGGGATACCGTGTCGAGTGTCTTAGCAGCTTTTTCATCGGGAAAGACGGGCCGATCGACCATGATAAAGTGAGCTTTATCAATTAGTTCTCCGTATGTCTTCGCACGCTCTTTTAGCTGTGGCATGGCTGCTTCAAAAAGTGAAATTTTTGAATCTTGGAGGCCGCTTTGTCCTGTGGCTGCCAAAAAAGTCTTAAGTTCATGCAGCAGTGCAGCATTTTCTGTAGCGGCGATGTGCTGTCCGCAGAGATTCTCCAATTTTTTGAAATCGAACCGAGCTGGGGATTTTCCAATACTGGTAAGATCAAACCATTCAAGTGCTTGAGCGTCTGTGAAAAACTCGTCGTCGCCGTGACTCCAGCCAAGGCGGGCGAGGTAGTTGCGCATGCCTGAGGCAGGGTAGCCCATGTGTTGATATTCTTCGACGCCTGTTGCGCCATGACGCTTGGATAGCTTTTTGCCATCAGGGCCAAAGATCAGTGGAATATGGGCATAAACGGGCAGGGGCCAACCCATCGCCTCATAGATCATCATTTGTCGCGCAGCATTGTTGAGATGATCATCGCCGCGGATCACATGTGTGACTCCCATGTCGTGGTCATCCACGACCACAGCAAGCATATAGACTGGCGTGCCATCGGAGCGCAGCAGGATCATGTCATCAAGCTGGCTGTTCTGGATTGTTACATCGCCCTGTACCTGATCTTTGATCACGGTTTGGCCCTCTTTGGGGGCTTTTATGCGGATCACATAGGGCGCGTCAGGGTGTTCGCTTTCTGGTACCTCTCGCCAAGGCGAATGGTAGTGTGTGCTGGAGTTTGTGGCACGGGCGGCCTCACGGAAGGCTTCGATTTCGTCCTGCGTTGCGAAACACTTATAGGCTTTGCACTCGGCGAGGAGCTGATTGGCCACTTCTGCGTGGCGCGCGCCTTGCTCGAACTGGCTCACGGATTCTCCATCATAGTCAAGGCCCAGCCAGTCCATGCCGCGCAGGATAGCCTCGGTGGCCTCCGGTGTTGAGCGGGCGCGGTCGGTGTCTTCGATGCGAAGGAGGAACTTGCCGCCACGGCCGCGGGCATAGAGCCAGTTAAAGAGCGCTGTGCGGGCCGTTCCGATGTGCATGAAGCCCGTGGGCGACGGGGCAATACGGGTGACGACGGGTTTTTCTGAGGGCTGTGACATGGAGAATTAACCTTTCGGTAACCATCAATTGGTTAGGATTTAGGCCTGTCTAACTATCTCCATGGGTAAGAACAAGTGACGTGGCTCAAGGCCTCTTGCGAGCGTGTTTTGCTCGGGCAGCGCGGTGCGCTTTACCCTTGGGCGCCCGTTTTTCTTGCATTCGGGATCAGTCTTTACTTTGCCTTGCCAAACGAGCCACCTCTCGCGGCCTATGCACTGGCTTTAGCGGCAACTGTTGCAGGGAGTGTTCTCCTTTCATTGTATCGCAGCCTCTTTGCTCCTTTGGTTTGGGCCTGTCTCCTTGTCTCCGTCGGGTTTGGATTGGCGGGGGCGCGGGGGGGTTGGGTTTCGGGGCCTGTTTTGGGGTGGCGTTATTATGGACCAGTGGAGGGGCGGATTGTTTTAATCGACCGTTCGGCCAGTGGCGCGCTGCGGCTGACGTTGGATCAGGTAATTCTTGAGTGCTTGCCGCCGAACAAAACGCGAACGCGGGTGCGCGTTGCTTTGCACGGAGCAGAGAGCGCAGTGCCGCAAGCCGGCAGCACAGTTCTGATCACAGCGCATTTGTCTCCCCCTTCAGGGCCTGTTGAACCAAACGGGTTTGATTTCCAGCGCCATGCTTGGTTTCAAGGGCTTGGTGCGATCGGCTACAGCCGCACGCCTCTTATGTTGCTTAAACCCGCGCGCAATACGGCCCTGATCAGTCAGGCCTGATATGCTTTTGCCGATTTCGTTCGCACCAAAATCAAAGGCGAAAACGGTGCTTTTGCCGCGGCAATTATGGCGGGGGACCGCTCGGGCATGTCACAAGAGACGGTCGACGCACTACGCCACACCAATCTGGCGCATCTTTTGGTCATTTCGGGGCTGCATATGGGGCTACTGAGTGGCTTTATCTATGCGGCGATCCGCTACGGGCTTGTACTCAGTCCGAGCTTGCGCCACCGTCTCCCCATCCGAAAAACAGCGGCCTTGGGCGCGCTTGTGGTTTCGTTTTTCTATCTGCTCCTCTCGGGCGGCTCTGTTGCGACAGAGCGTGCTTTCATTATGGCGATGGTGGCACTTGGAGCGGTATTCTTCGAGCGCCGTGTGATCAGCTTGCGCTCCGTTGCAACGGCGGCGCTGATTGTTCTTTTGTGGCAGCCAGAGGCGCTGCTCGGCCCCGGGTTTCAGATGTCATTTGCCGCGACAACGGCGCTTGTCGCTGTGTTTGCCGCCCTTCGGGACCACAATATATCTCTCGGCCCGAAATGGCTGCGCCCGTTTTCTACGTTGTTTGTCACGTCCTTTGTGGCGGGCTTGGCTACGGCGCCTGTCGCGGCAGCGCATTTTAACCACTTCGCGCACTATGGTCTTTTGGCCAATTTGCTGGCGGTGCCCTTGATGGGCGCAGTGGTGATCCCTGCCGGGGTGATTGCGCTAATGCTTTGGCGGCTTGGGCTCTCGACGCTGGGCTTTTTTGTTATGGAGCTTGGCATTTCGTGGATCCTCACCGTTGCAGGCTTCTTTGCTGCACTTGACGGTGCGCGTGGCACTGTTGTTGCGCCTGATCCTTATGTTCTGGCTATGATGATGCTGGGTGCATTGGGCGTGGCCCTCTGGCGGGGGACAGCCCGGCTAATTGGTGTTCTCCCGATGCTTGTGGCTGCCGGGTTTTGGTCGCAGACAACACGGCCTGATGTCTTGATCTCAGATACGGGTAAGCTTGTCGGGGTGATGACTGAGGCGGGACGGGTTCTCAGTGTCAAGTCGGGCAGTGGGTTTGTGGCGCGCGGCTGGCTAGAGAATGATGGTGATATGCGCTCGCAGGAAGCGGCGGCAAAACTCTGGGAGGAGGCTTCGTCTGTGGCGGCATATCCGCTTCTTCATGCCCGCGGAAAGGCTTCTGTTGTGGCGGCAGATTGCGCAGCGGGGCACATCCTTGTCGTAGCTGGTATGCTTGAGCGCGAACTGCCTTGTCTTGTCTTTGATGAGAGGCGGCTCAGGGAGACAGGCGCTGTGGCGCTTTATTTTGTGGGGGATGAGCTCAAAATGAAAACGGCCCGCGAGAGCACGGGCCGAAGACTTTGGAATACGCGGTGGGAGCGTCAGTAAGTGCGGATCAGCCCGACAAGGCGGCCCTGTACTTTGACTTGGTCCTCAGGGAAGACGCGCGTTTCATAGGCCGGGTTTGCGGCTTCCAAAGCGATCGCGTTGCCACGGCGGAAGAAGCGCTTGAGCGTGGCTTCCTGATCTTCGATGAGCGCAACGACAATATCGCCGTTTTCGGCTGTCTGGCTTTCGCGGATGACGACAACATCACCATTATTGATGCCGGCCTCGATCATGGAGTCGCCTTTGACTTCAAGGGCGTAGTGTTCTCCGCCGTCGCGCATCATGCTGGTGGGCACGGCCACGTTGTAGGAGACTTCGCTAATTGCAGCGATGGGCACACCTGCCGCGATACGACCCATCACAGGCACTTCCTGTGCAGAGACATGGCCCACGGACATGGCGCTTGCGGGGCGAGGGCCATCGGGCCTGTCGCCCTCAATCACCTTAGGAGTGAAGCCGCCTGACTTGCCTGCCATGCTGTCGGGGAGTTTGACAATCTCAATGGCGCGGGCACGGTGCGCAAGGCGGCGGATAAAGCCGCGTTCTTCAAGTGCTGTGATGAGGCGGTGGATGCCAGACTTGGAGCGCAGATCAAGGGCCTCTTTCATCTCGTCAAAGCTGGGTGGTACGCCGTCGCGTTGCACCCTTTTGTTGATAAAATCGAGCAGATCGAGCTGTTTCTTGGTGAGCATCCGCTGGCCCTCTTATGAGTTAAACTTATTTTTGTTCTACTCATGTTCTCTTTTTGTGTCAACTGTTCTGTTTTTGAGCGGCACAACGAGAACACCAAAGCCTTAAAGCTGCGCCCCGCAATATTAATGAGGCCTAAAACGGCTGATTCTAGGGGGGTGATATGCGTGCACACCCCGTGCACAATGCGTGCACCGCCTGAAACGCGAAGTGTTAAGCGAAATTAACTGAACGTGCCGTGCGCTGCCGTGAGGCGGGCTTAACCCTTTACGATCCAGCCGCCGCCATAGATACGGCTGCCCTCGGGATCATAAAAGACGCAGGCCTGTCCGGGGCTGACGCCTTCTTCTGGGGTGAGAAGCTCGACTTCGCCTGTGTTCGGGTCAGTGGCGCGCAGGATCGCTTCGCGGGGGGCGCGCGTCGAGCGGACCCGCACGGCGATCCGGCGCTCAGGTGTGGCCTCGAATGGTTCATCGCCCAGCCAGTTGATTTCGGCGAGGGGCACGATGCGCGTTGCGAGGGCTTCTTTTGGGCCAACGACGACGCGTTTGTTGTCCACATCAAGCTTTACAACATAGAGTGGATCGGCCAGGCCGCCGATCCCAAGGCCGCGGCGCTGGCCGATTGTGTAGTGAATGACACCTGTGTGCGCGCCAAGGACGTTGCCGTTCATGTCGACGATTTCGCCAGGCTCGGCCGCACCAGGGCGCAGTTTTTCGATCACGGCGGCATAATCACCATTTGGCACAAAGCAGATGTCCTGGCTGTCGGGCTTGTTGGCGACTTTGAGGCCGTATTTCTCGGCCAAAGCGCGGGTTGCGTCTTTGGAGGGGAGGTGACCCAACGGGAAGCGCAGATACTCAAGCTGCTCTGGCGTTGTTGAGAAGAGGAAATAGCTTTGGTCGCGATTGGCATCGGCGGCGGAGTGCAGCTCGGGGCCTTGTGTGCCCATCATGCGCTGAATGTAGTGGCCAGTGGCCATACAGTCGGCATCAAGATCGCGGGCTGTGGCGAGCAGGTCTTTGAATTTCACCCGTTCGTTGCAGCGTATGCAGGGCACGGGCGTTGCACCCCCAAGATAGCTGTCCGCAAATTCATCAATAACGGCATCTTTAAAAATGTTCTCATAATCGAGGACATAATGCGGGAAGCCCATCTCTTCGGCAACGCGGCGCGCGTCGTGGATGTCGATACCTGCACAGCAAGCGCCCGACTTGGCCAGAGCTGCGCCGTGATCATAGAGCTGAAGCGTGACGCCGATCACGTCATAGCCCTCTTCGGCCAACATAGCTGCGACAACAGAGCTATCAACGCCGCCTGACATTGCCACAACAACCCGTGTTTCACTCTCGGGTTTGGCAAAGCCAAGAGAGTTAAGCTTCGTTTGGGGCGCAGGATGGGATGCGACAGACATGGGTGGCTCCGAAAACTTCTCTGAAAACATGAGGAAAATTCTATGTTTTTTTGGGTGTTGGCTTCATGCCTCTTTAAGCGCTTTGACCGAGTTTGGCCATGACACAAAGAAGGTTTATGCCATATATCTCAAGAAAGTCGATGGTCCAAGGGCTGTTCGTCTCCCTGACGGGAAGGTGATGACCCGCGCAGACTTGCCACCCGCAAAAACGCAACGCTGGGTTGCATCGCGCAAAGCGCTTGTTGTCAGGGCGGTTCTTTACGGGCTTATGACGCAGGCCGAAGCGATGAGCATCTATGACGTAAGCGAAGAAGAGTTTTTTGAATGGGTACACGCTGTCCGCGCCTACGGGGATGCGGGCTTAAAGGTCACACAGTTGCGGTCGGCGAAACACTCTTAGGTTGTTTGCTGTCTTTTTTTTGCTATGGTAACCAGAGGTTAACCAATTTTGGTCAGGTTTAAGCTCAATGAAAGAATAACTGCGGAGAAATTAATATGCGCGTCCTTCTCGTTGAAGACGATCCGACGACCAGCAAAAGTATCGAAATGATGCTGACCCACGCCAACCTTAATGTCTACACAACAGACATGGGCGAGGAGGGGATCGATCTTGCGAAACTTTATGATTGTGACCTTATTTTGCTTGATTTGGGGCTGCCCGATATGAACGGGCACGAGGTGCTGCGCCAGCTGCGCCTTGCCAAAGTCGACACGCCGATCCTGATTTTGTCGTGTTCGGACGACACTGAAAACAAGATCAAAGGCTTTGGCTTCGGGGCGGATGATTATCTGACCAAGCCATTTCACCGTGAAGAGCTTGTGGCGCGAATCCATGCCATTATTCGTCGCTCGAAAGGGCATTCTCAGTCTGTGACTAAAACGGGTGAGATTTTGGTCAACCTGGACGCCAAGACCGTTGAAGCAGGCAACAAACCTGTGCACCTGACGGGCAAAGAGTATCAAATGCTTGAGCTGCTTTCGCTGCGCAAGGGCACCACGCTGACAAAAGAGATGTTCCTCAATCACCTGTACGGCGGGATGGATGAGCCTGAACTCAAGATTATTGACGTATTTATCTGTAAGTTGCGCAAAAAGCTGGCGAATGCCACGGATGGTGCGAACTACATCGAGACGGTCTGGGGCCGTGGCTATGTTTTGCGTGATCCACAGCCAGAAGCCTTGGATGGCACACCGATCGCGCTTGGCGCATAAGCTTTAGAGACAGTTTCTCCTGACTGGCGCAGTGTTTTCCACTGCGCCTTTTTCAGTTTGGGCGGCTGTTTACGACGTGTGCTTGTCTGTTTTTTTCTGTGTTGCCGCGCACTGGCACAACGGGCAAACTTGGGGCATGTAAGCAGCGACAAAGCAAGAGACTTGGGGGCGCGTGTGGCAGAGCAGGACGTTAACACTTTGACCGAGGCCGCAGCGCGGGACGAGCTTGCGCGGCTGGCCGAGGCGTTGGCTGCGGCCAACACGGCGTATCACACCGAGGATGCGCCAGAAATATCCGATTCCGAGTATGACCGCCTGAAACAGCGTAACGCTGCGATTGAAACGCGTTTTCCCGAGTTGAAGCGCGCGGACAGCCCGAGCGAGAAAGTCGGTGCTGCACCGTCTGACGGGTTTTCCAAAGTGACGCATGCGCAGGCGATGCTTTCGCTGGGCAATGCTTTTGAAGACGCGGATGTTAACGATTTTGTCGCGCGAACGGCCAAGTTTCTGGGGGTTCCCGAGGCCAGCCTAAGCTTTACCGCGGAGCCCAAGATTGACGGTTTGAGCTTGTCTTTGCGGTATGAAAACGGCCAGCTCGTGCAGGCAGCAACGCGCGGCGACGGGGCGACAGGCGAAAATGTCACTGCAAATGCGCGCACGATTGCGAGCATTCCGCATCAGCTTTCCTTTGCGCCAGATATTTTGGAAGTGCGTGGCGAGGTGTATATGCGCCACGATGATTTTGCGGCGCTTAATGCGGCGCAGGAGGCGCGCGGGGCCAAGAGCTTTGCCAATCCGCGCAATGCTGCGGCGGGGTCTCTGCGCCAGCTTGATCCGGAAATCACACGGCAACGCCCACTTGCTTTTTTTGCCTATGCTTGGGGCGCGCTTTCGCAGCCTTTGGCAGAGACCCAAATGGAGGCGATTTTGCGCCTTGCGGCGCTTGGCTTTGAGACCAACCCGCTGACAGCGCTTTGCGCGGGGGCCAAAGAGCTTGTGGCGCATTACGACATGATCGGCGCGGCACGTGCGGATCTGCCTTATGATATTGATGGTGTCGTCTACAAGGTGAACGATCTGGAGCTGCAGGCGCGCCTCGGCTTTCGCAGCACAACACCGCGTTGGGCGATTGCCCATAAGTTTGCTGCGGAGCTGGCTTGGACCAGACTTGAAGGTATCGATATTCAGGTTGGACGCACGGGCGCACTGAGCCCTGTAGCGCGGCTTGTGCCTGTGACGGTTGGGGGCGTTGTTGTGTCGAACGCAACGTTGCACAATGAGGATTACATCCAGGGGCGCGACAACAAGGGCGAGGGCATTCGCGGCGGTAAGGATATTCGTGTGGGTGACTTGGTGCAGGTTTATCGCGCGGGCGATGTGATCCCCAAGATCGCGGATGTGGATCTGAGCCAGCGCCCGGAGGGTGCGCAGCCATACGCTTTTCCAGATGTTTGCCCCGAGTGTGGGTCTGAGGCCGTGCGCGAGGAGGGCGATGCGGTGCGCCGCTGCACAGGTGGGCTGATTTGTCCTGCGCAAGCTGTTGAAAAGTTGAAACATTTTGTGTCCCGAAAGGCGTTTGATATTGACGGGCTGGGCGCAAAACAGATCGAGATGTTTTATCACGATGATCAGCTCCCAATTCGCGAGCCTGCTGACATTTTCACGCTGGCGGCGCGGGACGGGGCCAATCTGACCAAGCTGAAGAACCGTGAAGGCTGGGGCGCACGCTCTGCGGAAAAGCTGTTTGAGGCGATTGAAGAGAAGCGCAAGATCGGCTTTGCACGGCTGCTGTTTGCTCTTGGCATTCGTCATGTTGGCGAGCAGGCGGGCAAGCTTTTTGCCAATTATTACCTCAGTTGGGAGGCCTTTGTGAGCGCGGTGCGCGCCGCCGAAGACGAAAGCGGCGCAGCTTGGGCCGAGCTCTTGAGTATTGATGGTGTTGGTGAGGTAATGGCGCGTGCGCTGGTCATGGCTTTTGCGCAGGAGCACGAGCGCGAGAGCATTGAGCGGCTTGTGGGCGAGCTTGAGATTGAGGATGCGGAGGCTGTGGCGAATGACAGCCCTGTCGCAGGCAAGACGCTTGTCTTTACGGGTACGCTTGAAAAAATGACGCGCGCGGAGGCGAAAGCCCGTGCTGAAAGCCTTGGTGCAAAGGTTGCGGGGAGTGTTTCGGCGAAGACTGATTTGCTGATCGCGGGGCCCGGAGCGGGAAGTAAGGCCAAAAAGGCGGCAGAGCTTGGAATTGAGACGATAGATGAAGACGGCTGGATTGCGCTGGTGGCGGGGCTATGAGCGGACGGCCGACAGCGCTTTTTCCGCTGTTTGCGGGTCTTGAGACGCTGGAGGGCGTGGGCCCCAAGACAGCTGCGCTTCTGGAGCAATTGCATGTTCTAAAGCCGCGCGATCTGATTTTTACGCTGCCGTACAGTGGCATTGATCGCGCGGTGCGGCCCAGTGTTCTGGGGCTTGATTTTCCAACGGTGGCGACTGTTGAGGTCGAGGTGATACAGCATCATCCAGCGCGGGCACGGGGACGGCCAACGCGGGTGCAGGTGGAGGATCGGGAGACGACATTTGAGCTCGTGTTCTTTCATGCGCGCGGGGAGTATTTGCAGAAGATACTACCTGTCGGTGGGCGGCGTGTCGTTTCGGGCAAGCTGGAGATGTTTGACAGTGTCATTCAAATGACCCACCCGGATCATATCCTGCCGTTGGATGAGGCGGGGGATCTGCCGTTATTTGAGCCTATCTATCCTCTCACTGCAGGGGTGAGCCAGAAGGTGATGTATAAGGCGACGCGGGCTGCCTTGGCGCGGATGCCCGAGCTCGATGAGTGGGCGGACGCCGAACAACTGCGCCAAGCGGGCTGGTCCACTTGGGCGGCCTCAGCACAGGCGGCACATGCGCCGACATGTCTTGCAGATTTGACTGCGACGGCTCCTGCGCGGGAGCGTTTGGCGTATGACGAATTTTTTGCGCATCAGCTTACCCTGGCCTTGGCACGGATGAACCGCCGCAAGGGCAAGGGGCGGGTGAGCACGGGCGATGGCGCGCTGCGCGCTAAGGTCTTGAAAAGTCTTCCATTTGAGCCAACGGGTGCGCAGAGTCGCGCGGTGAGCGAGATTGCAAAGGATATGGCGCAGCCTGCACGGATGAACCGCTTGTTGCAGGGGGATGTGGGGGCGGGCAAAACGCTTGTGGCCTTGATGGCTTTGCTTGTCGCTGTCGAGGCGGGCGGGCAGGGTGTTATGATGGCGCCCACCGAGATTTTGGCGCGGCAGCATTTGCAGGGCTTGCAGCCCTTGGCGGCGGCGGCGGGTGTCCGGCTGGAGCTTCTGACAGGGCGGGACAAAGGGCGCGCACGGGCCGAGAAATTGGCGGCGCTGGCCAGTGGCGAGATCAACATTCTTGTTGGAACCCATGCTGTCTTTCAAAAGGACGTGCATTTTGCCGATCTGCGGCTGGCGATTGTGGATGAACAGCACCGGTTTGGCGTACGTCAGCGGCTGGAGCTGGGCAAGAAGGGGGTGAGCGCAGATGTGCTTGTGATGACTGCGACGCCGATCCCGCGCAGCCTCGCGTTGGCGCAATATGGCGATATGGATGTTTCGGTGCTTGATGAGAAGCCAGCTGGTCGGCAGCCGATCAAGACTGCTCTCATCAACACGCAGCGTATGGATGAGGTGATTGAGCACCTTAAGGGCGCTGTGGCGGAGGGGAAACAGGCCTATTGGGTCTGTCCCTTGGTGGAGGAGAGCGAGAGTGTGGATCTTGCCGCAGCTGATGAGCGCTTCAAGGCGCTGCGCGCACGGCTTGGGGAGGGTGTTGTCGGGCTGGTACACGGGCAGATGCGGCCCGAGGAGAAGGACGCCGCCATGGCCGCATTTCAGCAGGGCGCGCTGAGTGTTTTGGTTGCGACCACGGTGATTGAAGTGGGGGTGGATGTCCCCAATGCGACGATTATGGTGATCGAGCGTGCAGAGAGCTTTGGGCTGTCGCAGTTGCATCAGCTGCGCGGACGTGTCGGGCGCGGAAGCGGGGCCTCGACCTGTCTTTTGATGTATCGCGCGCCCATGAATGAGGGGGCAGAGCGGCGTCTGACGACCTTGCGTGACACGGAAGACGGCTTCAAGATTGCTGAGGTGGACCTTGAAATGCGCGGTGCGGGCGACTTGATTGGCACGGCACAATCGGGCATGCCGCGGTTTCGAGTGGCAGATATGGAAAGCCAGAGCGCGCTCATGAAAGTGGCCCAGAGCGATGCGCGCAAGCTGCTGAATGATGACCCGACACTTAAAACACCGCGCGGGCAGGCGGCGCGGGCGCTTTTATGGCTGATGGAGCAAGATCAGGCTATCCGTTTGATATCAGTGGGTTAGGCTGTTTGTTCTCATATTTTTCGTAAATGTTCTCAAAAAGTTCTTTACAGAACCTGAATTAAATGAGAACAAATAGGCAACAAAGAGAACAAACCCTTAACAGGAGCCTCCCGATGATCAAAGATGTCAAAGACGTGATTGCCCGCTCACACTCCAGCCTGCTTGCGGATGCACTTGGGGCTGTGTCTTTGATGGCGATGCTTGTGGTTGCTCTTCATCTTCCGAACCTGATGTAACAGATTTCTGCCTCGTATGCTTTGCGAAATTCTGGCGCGCACTGTCCCAATCGCGCGCCGAGAGTCAAACTGCCGTTCCAACGAATTAGTCCTGCCTTTCTTTTTCGTCGCCAGCTTGCAAGCATACGCACTTGATCCGCCGCCTCTAAAAAGAGAGCGGCGGTTTTTTTATGCAGCTGGTGAGTTGTGGTGGGTTTAGACGGCTGCGGCGTCGATCGCGTCGAGCGTTGCGTCAAGGCAGAGCATGATCGAGGCGTGACGGTTTTTATAGTCGCGCGCGGGGAGCAAGACTTTGAGCTCGTCAAAGGGCGCATCGGGGGCTTGGCCTTCGCTGCGCAACATGGCGAGGAGCTGGTCATGCGCCGTCTGGATCTCTGCGCGAGTGCAACCTATGGCATTTGCTGCGACCACAGAAGCGGCGGCTTGGCCGAGGGCGCAGGCTTTCACATCTTGACCAAAACCTGTGATTTTGCCGCCCTCGAGCGTAACATCGACAGTTATGTTAGAGCCACAAAGCGGCGCACGGCGGTGAGCTATCCCGGACGGGGCGCTGAGCCGCTCAAGACCAGGCATATCAGCTGCGAGCGCCAGAATGCGGGCAGAGTAGAGTTTGATCAGATCGGTGTCATTGCTCATGGTATTTTCCCCGCTAACTTGGCATACATAGCCATGTTGGCGGGCCAAGAAAAGGACAGATCATGCGCTTTGATGCACAGTCACTCACGTATAATGCGCAGGGGCTTATTCCTGTGATCGCGCAGGATGAGGCCAGTGGCGAGGTCTTGATGATGGCTTGGATGAACGCTGAAGCGGTTGAAAAGACGCTAGAGACGCGACGCGTAACCTATTGGTCCCGTTCAAGAAAAGAGTTCTGGATCAAGGGCGAAACCAGCGGACACACACAAGAACTTGTCGACTTTCGCGTGGATTGTGACCGCGATGCGCTTTTGATGATCATCCGTCAGGTTGGCCCTGCCTGCCACACGAACAGGCGCACATGCTTTTACACCTCTGTGAGGGATGGCGAGGAGCGTGAACTGATGGGGCCAATGGAGGGCTAAAGCCCGACCATGGCGCGGATATCGGCAGGCGTTTTGCCTTCATCACGGTAAAGACGAATAGCGCGGGCGTCGTCGCGCTTGGCAAGGCGCTTGCCTGTTTCGTCACGAATGAGGCTGTGGTGATGATAGGTGGGTGTCCGCAGGCCGAGCAGCTTTTGCAGCACCACGTGGATATAGGTTGCGGTGAAGAGGTCCTGGCCGCGCGTCACCCGCGTGACGCCTTGGGCTGCGTCGTCGACTGCGACCGAGAGGTGATAAGAGGCGCCCATTTCGGCGCGGGCGAGGACAACATCGCCAACATCCTCGCGCAGCATGGCGTGTGACAGGATGATCTGGCCTGTTTCGCCAACAGGGCTTGCGCCCGTTTCTGTGAAATTGAGCGGATCTGGGAGCTTGCGCAATGCGCGGGCCATGTTGAGGCGCAAGACCGCGTTTGGCAGAGGCGAGGCCGGGTTTGGTATTTGGCGGCAGGTGCCTGGATAGATGAGACCATCGGGCCCAAAGGCCGGCGGGACGCCTTCTTGGGGCGCTTCGGCGGCTGCGACAATATCGCGGCGTGAGCAGGTGCAGGGGTAAAGCAACCCAAGTGCCCAGAGGCGCGTGAGGGCGGCGCGGTAGGCTGGGATGCGCTCCGATTGGCGCATCACAGGCGTCTCCCATGTGAGGCCGAGCCATGCGAGATCATCGTAGATCCCGTCTTCCCATTCGGGGCGGGCGCGGGAGCTGTCGATATCCTCGATGCGCAAGAGGAAGCGGCCTTCGCCAGCGCGTGCCATATCGGAGGCGAGAAGCGCTGAGTAGGCATGGCCCAGGTGCAGAGGACCTGTCGGGCTGGGGGCGAAGCGCGTTGTGAATGTCACGTTTTTTCAAGCACGTAGACGTTGGCGTTCAGGTTAATTCCTGGAATATGGGGCCCATATTCTTTGTGCAGGAGGCGCGCGGCTCCGCAGTCGATGTAGTCGTTGAGTTTGCCTTCAAAGAGAGGCTCTTCGAGAGCGTGATCATTGAGGCTGAGGACGGTGAGGCCGCCAGAGACAAGGCCCTTCATGATCAGATCAAAGACCGAAATCGGCGCGGCGCCTGTGCCGATCACACCTATGGCTGTGATCGCGGCATAGGTGCCTGCGACGTGGCTGAGGGGGGTGTTCGGTTCAATCAGTTCGAGGCTGCGATAAAGATTTTTCTCGCGTGCGCCGCTGAGCATATCGGCCGTGACATCGACGCCATCGACGACTTCAAAGCCAGCGAGCTTTAGAGTCAGCCCAGACAGGCCCGTGCCACAGCCAAAATCGAGGATGGGCGCTGTGAGATCGCGGCTGTGTTTTGCAAGGGCTTCGGCGCAACGGGCAGGAGTGGCATAGCCGCCTTCACCAAGCTCCTGATCATAGGATTTGGCCCACGCAGCGTAGAGATCACGCGTGTCGCCGGTTGTGCCGTAGGCCTTATCTAAAAATCGATCCGTCATGGCCGAAGTTTATGCACGCTTATGCCTGTGCGTCTAGCCAGTCTTTCCAGAGAGCCTTGGCGCGGTCTGTATAGGCTTGGTAACGGTCTTTGCGTCCACGACGGCCTGACTTAAGGCCTTCGACCAGCGGGAAGAGGCCAAAGTTGACATTCATGGGCTGGAAGGTCTTGGCGTCGGCGCCCCCAGTGATGTGAGTGACGAGCGCACCTGTGGCCGTTTCGGGCGCGGGAGCAGCGAGGCTCTGGCCAAGCATTTCAGCGGCGGCGAGGCGCCCTGCAAGGAGGCCCATGCCCGCACTTTCGACATAGCCTTCAACGCCAGTGATCTGGCCTGCAAAGCGGATGTGGGGCATCGATTTGAGGCGCAGCTGGTTGTCCAGCAGGGTTGGCGAATTGATGAAGGAGTTGCGGTGAATGCCGCCAAGGCGGGCAAAGCTAGCCTCTTCCAGACCGGGGATCATGGAGAAAACTTCTTTTTGCGCAGCGTATTTCATCTTGGTTTGGAAGCCGACCATATTCATCAGAGTGCCAAGGGCATTGTCATAGCGCAGTTGCACAACCGCGTGGGCTTTTA
The DNA here is from genome assembly GCF_029254145.1 of Lentibacter sp. Classification (GTDB taxonomy): domain Bacteria; phylum Pseudomonadota; class Alphaproteobacteria; order Rhodobacterales; family Rhodobacteraceae; genus Lentibacter. The sequence continues at coordinate 5,975 of NZ_JAQWYD010000022.1, read as the reverse complement.
CGTCGGGCGCGTGGGGGTTGGTGAGGCCAACGGGCTTCATCGGGCCAAAGCGTAGCGTTTCGCGGCCACGCTCGGCCATAACTTCGATTGGCAAGCAGCCGTCAAAGTAGCCTGCGGTTTCGCCTTCGCGGAACTCGGTTTTATCGGCTGCAAGCAGCGCGTCGATGAAGGCGTTGTACTGGGTCTCATCCATCGGGCAGTTGAGATAGGCTTTTTGCTCTTCTTCGCTTTCGCCTTTGTCATAGCGCGACTGCATCCACGCGACATCCATATTGATGCTGTCGGTGTAAACGATGGGCGCGATGGCATCAAAGAAGGCGAGCGCATCTGCGCCTGTGGCCTTGGCAATGGCGGCGCTGAGCGCGTCCGAAGTCAGCGGGCCAGTTGCGATGATCCAGTGGCCTGAGGTGGGGAGCTCGGTCACTTCTTCATAGGAGACTTCGATCAGCGGGTGCGCTTTCAGCGCGGCTGTGACGGACGCGGCGAAGGACTCGCGATCCACGGCCAGCGCGCCACCTGCGGGGAGGCGGTGCTTGTCGGCTGTGGCCATGATGATGCCGCCTGCGGCGCGCATCTCCCAGTGCAGAAGGCCGACTGCGTTTTGCTCGCTGTCGTCCGAGCGGAAGGAATTGGAGCAGACCATCTCAGCCAGATCGCCAGACTGGTGCGCAAATGTGCCCACCTTTGGGCGCATTTCATGGATGGTGACGGGCACGCCCATTTGGGCGGCTTGCCATGCTGCTTCGGAGCCTGCGAGTCCGCCGCCGATGATGTGTAATCTCTCTGTCATGCCTGCCATTTAGGCCAAGTGAGGCGCGTTGAAAAGGGCTTAGTCGAGAATGGAATCGACAGGCAGGCCAGAGGGCACAGACGCGGGCGCGCCGAGCTTGCCGCCGATGCTGCTGGGGTCTGTCAGGGCGTGAAGAAAGGAGATGATGTCACTCACTTCGGCTTCACCGAGCGGCGGGATGTCGAGCGTGATCGCGGCTTTGATGCGCTCAAGCTCTGCGGGCGAAGCCATTTGCGGCGTTACTGCGCCATAGCCTGCAAGCGCGGGCAGGGGGACTGTGCTCGGATCAAATGCCATGAGGCTTTCGCGCGGCGCAAGGTGATGGCGCACCACGGCCTCAAGGCTTGCGTAGGCGCCCGAGTGTCCATAGGGGGCCGTCAGCGCGACATTGCGCAGGCTTGGGGTGCGGAAGCAGTACTCATCTTTTTTATCGCCAGTGATGGCGCTGCGGCCATGGTCGGCGAGTGTTTCATGGTCCTTACCGGGGCCGATCTGGGGAATGCCGATGGCGTGAAAGCTGTTGTCGGTCTGAAAGTGGCCCGCGTGACAGCTTGAACAGGTGGCTTTGCCATAAAAGAGCGCCATGCCGCGGGCTTGAGGCGCTGTGAGCGCATTTGCCTCGCCGCGAAGATAGGCGTCAAAGGGGCTTTCATCGGCGCGAAATTCAAAGGCGAGGAAGGCGCCTATGGCGTTTCCGATCTCTGAGATATGCAGGGGCGCGGCGCTTTGGGTGAGCGCTGTGAAACGCGCGCGATATTCTGGGACAGCCTCTACGCGTGCGGCGATCTTGGCCCATGCACCGTCAGCACCACGAATTTGGCCCGCAGAAACGGCGGTGGCGATATCGTTTTCGCCGTCTGTGCCCGCCATTTCCTCATGGCTGAGAATCGGCAGAAGGGCTTGGGCAGACAAAAGGCTCGTGGCGGGGCGCTAAAGCGCATTGCCTTCGGGCATCCGGATGCCGAAGGGGGCATCGGGATCAAGCGCTACGCGGCCATCGTGGAAAAGCGTGGTGAAATCGTTTGCGCCGAGATTGAAGATTGCCGGGGCGTTGCGTGGGATGTGACGTTCGGCGGGGGCGTCCGCTGTGCCGCGGCGGCGCTTGCCAAGACCTCTGCCGCCTTCAGCCACAGAGAGCGCAACCGCATCAGCAGAACCAAGCACCCCGTGATGACAACTTGCGCAGGAAATGTTGCGATTGCCTGACAACAGGGGATCAAAGAAGAGATCCCGCCCGAGGAGCACCTGCTCAATATCATCTTGGGGGAAGTCCGAGTGGGTCACCGGGGGCATATCTGCGGCCAGAGAGAGTGTGGCCTGGAGGGACATGACGCAGGCGGTGACCCACTTGAGGTTCATCGCAGTCAGATGGGGGCGATCCTTGGAGGGCTGAGCCACCCGCTGCTGCGGTTCATTTCTTAAATGCACCCTAAATGTGGCAAGATTATGGCAAAAACGGTAAAATTTGGGCATTGGTCACACAAAAAATAAAAAGCCAGCGGCACTCGAGACTGTGAAAGCCTTACACCAGAGTTGCGCCGACGGGAACTGCGGTGAATTGACTGGCTTACCAAGGCCGTAAGTGTGAGCAAAAATGAGGCACTGTGCATTATCGGAAACGCTCGGGCCGATCGCGAGCAGATCCGGACCATAAACAGAGCTTCAGAAGCGTCTCACCGCTTGACGGGCCGTGTGCTGTGGGGAGATGTGGCGGTGAAGCCCGCCCTTACTTTTACAGGAAGACCATGACCAAATACGCCCTCACCGTGACGTGCCAATCAACACGTGGAATCGTGGCCGCGATTGCCAATTATCTTGCGGATGGCGGCTGCAATATCACCGACAGCGCCCAGTTTGACGACAAAGAGACGGGTAATTTCTTTATTCGGATCAGCTTTGAGAGCGATGCGGCTGTGGTGCTGGAGGACATGCAGGCCAGTTTTGCCAAGACCGCCGAGCCTTTTGGGATGAGCTATGAGTTTCACGACGAGACGGTGAAGATGAAGGTGATCATCATGGTGTCGCGCTTTGGGCATTGTTTGAATGATTTGATGTACCGCTCACGGATTGGCGCGCTACCGATTGATATTGTCGGGGTGATCTCTAACCACATGGATTATCAGAAGGTTGTTGTGAACAACGATATTCCGTTTCACTGCATCAAGGTGACGCCAGCCAATAAGCCAGAGGCGGAGGCGCGTATTATGGCTGTGGTGGAAGAGGCGGGCGCCGAGCTGATCGTCCTTGCGCGCTACATGCAGATTCTCTCCGATGAGATGTGTCAGAAAATGTCTGGGCGAATTATCAACATCCACCACTCGTTTTTGCCAAGCTTCAAGGGCGCGAACCCTTATAAACAAGCGTTTCAGCGCGGTGTGAAACTCATTGGGGCAACGTCACATTATGTGACAGCGGATTTGGACGAAGGGCCCATTATCGAGCAGGACATTGTGCGCGTGACACATGCGCAATCCTCCAACGATTATGTCGCCCTCGGGCGCGATGTCGAAAGTCAGGTCCTTACGCGCGCGATCCATGCGCATATTCATCGCCGCGTGTTTCTCAACGGGAACAAGACAGCGGTCTTCCCAGCCTCGCCCGGCTCTTATGCATCAGAGCGGATGGGCTGAGCCGCTCATTGCTCCCATGTGGGCGTGCGCTTTTCCAGAAAGGCGCTGATGCCTTCTTCGGTGTCGCGAAAGAGCATATTTTCGGCCATCGCCGCACCAGTATAAGCGTAGGCCTCTTCGAGGCTCATCTCGGCCTGTTTATAAAAGCCTTCCTTGCCGATCTTGACGGCGGCGGCGAGCTTGCTGGCGACTGTTTCTGCAAGGGCAAGTGCATCGACGACAGCATCTTCTGAAACACGGTTGATAAGGCCCAGCTCTGCTGCGCGTTCCGCCTCAATGAAGCTGCCGGTTGTGAGCATCTCAAAGGCCTGTTTGCGGCCTATGTTGCGGCTGAGCGCGACCATCGGTGTAGAGCAGAAGAGGCCGATGTTGACGCCATTAACGCCGAAGCGCGTGCCAGACTGGGCGATGGCCATGTCACATGTGGCAACAAGCTGGCAGCCTGCGGCTGTTGCTATCCCGTGAGGGGCGGCAATGACAGGCTGTGGCAGGGCGCGAATGCTGAGCATCATGCGGGCGCATCGGGCGAATAGATCATTAAAGTAGGCTTTGCCGCCATCTTCAGCTTGGCGACCTGCTGTCATTTGTTTGAGATCATGACCCGCGCAAAAGGCTTTGCCAGCCCCTGAAAGAACCACGGCACGAATGGAGCGGTCTTCTTTGAGCGCATCAAGCTCGGCCTGAAGGGCTGTCAGCATTTCCTCGGACAGCGCATTGAGCCGCTCCGGCGCATTCATCCTGAGATGGGCCACTGCGTTTGTGTCGTTACGTTCCAGAAGGTTCATCTTGCTCTCCCCAAATCCTATAGGCAGTCTAATGCGCAACTGAACGGGAGGTAAAGATGGCTTTGGAACTGGAGAAGGATGCGCTGCAGGCGTTTCTGGATGAGGTGTTTCCGCAAGTGGCAGGCGAGTTTGTCGTTGAGCATGTCGAAGAAATGTACAGTGAGATCCGCATCCCCATTTCTGAAAAGCACCTGCGCCCGGGCGGGACTGTCTCTGGACCGACAATGTTCATGCTGGCGGATGTGGCTGTATATGCCACAGTTCTCGCAATGATTGGCAAGAAGGCACTGGCTGTGACGACAAGCTGTAGCCTTGATTTCATGCGCAAGCCTGTTGCGGGGCGGGACTTGCTTGCCAAATGTACGCTCCTGAAACTAGGGCGGGTTTTGGCTGTGGGGGATGTATTGCTGTATTCAGTGGGCGAAGAAAAGCCTGTTGCCCGTTCGACGATGACCTATTCTATTCCACCAAAATAGGGTCCTTGCTTGGGGTAAAATAATACCTATTTTGCAAGTATCTGATTTTAAAGGTATAATTAGAATTTTGTACGGTTGACTGTGCGCGAGGGCGAGTTATAAACCGCGCATCCCGCAAGCAGAGAGCGGTTTTCTCTTTGCCCAACCCGATTATCAGGATTTCAAACATGAAAACCTTTACTGCGACACCCGCAGATATCGACAAGAAATGGATCATCATCGACGCTGAAGGCGTTGTTCTTGGCCGTCTTGCTTCGATCATTGCGATGCGCCTGCGCGGCAAGCACAAGCCTTCGTTCACACCCCATATGGACATGGGCGACAACGTGATTGTCATCAATGCTGAAAAAATCCAGCTGACAGGCAAGAAGCGCGAAGAGCACTTCTACTGGCACACTGGCCACCCAGGCGGGATAAAGAGCCGCACAAAGCAGCAGATCCTTGAAGGCGCATACCCAGAGCGCGTTGTGACCAAAGCGGTTCAGCGCATGCTTCCAGGTGGTCCTCTGAGCCGCAAGCAGATGACAAATCTGCGCGTATATGCAGGCACAGAGCACGGCCACGAAGCGCAAAACCCAACCGTTCTTGATGTAAAATCAATGAACAAGAAAAACACACGGAGCTGAGCGACATGGCTGATCAAGTGAACTCACTCGAAGAGCTGAGCGCCGTATCTGGCGACGCAGCCCCCGCAACTGCTGTTGTGGCAGAACCTCGTGAGCCCGTGCGTGACGCACTCGGCCGCGCTTATGCTACAGGCAAGCGTAAAGACGCTGTTGCTCGTGTCTGGATCAAACCAGGCTCTGGCAAGGTTGTTGTGAACGGCAAAGAACTGAACACGTATTTTGCACGCCCCGTGCTGCAAATGATCCTGCGACAGCCATTTCAGGTTGCAGGCGTGGAAGACCAGTTCGACGTGGTTGCAACGGTAAAAGGCGGCGGTCTTTCGGGCCAAGCGGGTGCTGTGAAGCACGGTGTTTCTAAAGCGCTCCAGCTTTATGATCCCAGCCTGCGCGGCGCTCTGAAAGCTGCTGGCTTCCTCACGCGCGACAGCCGTGTTGTAGAACGTAAGAAATACGGTAAGCGCAAGGCGCGTCGTAGCTTCCAGTTCTCAAAGCGCTAAGTTCGAACCTTCGAATTTACCATATAAAACAAAGGGTTGCGTATTTCGCAGCCCTTTTTTTGTGCGTAGCAGAATTGTAGCAGACGCTGTGTGTGTTGACGTTATGGTTTAGTGATTTTAGCATATCTGTAGCGTTTTAGGTTGCTATTGGAGTGCGCTGTTGGCGTTTTA
>NZ_JAQWYD010000011.1:0-7853 GCF_029254145.1 Lentibacter sp. | reverse complement strand
CTTTGCGCAGGTAGTAAGACGCTGGAGGCGTCTTGATGTCCATCGTGAAGGACTTGTCTTGGTAGTATGTGATCACGGTCGGGCAAGGCGCACCTGGCTCCATATCCTGTGTTTTCGCGTTAAACGCTTTACAGAATTCCATGATATTGATGCCGCGCTGACCCAGCGCCGGCCCAACGGGTGGGCTCGGGTTTGCTTGTCCTGCGGGCACTTGCAGCTTCATCTTGCCTGCGAGCTTCTTGGCCATTGGCCTTCTCCTTTTCCAACCCCCTCGGAACGCGTTCCTCAGGGCTACTTGTTGTGTGGTTCGGTCTGACAGCCGCGGCCGCCTCGCCTCCCACGCTCATACATCGGGTTCCCCCGACGATCTCTTCGCCGTTACCCTTGTTTGGTAACCTGCGTAAATTCGAGTTCCACAGGCGTCTCACGCCCGAAGATAGACACAGTGACTTTCAAGCGCTGGTTATCGTCGTCGACTTCTTCCACCATGCCATCAAAGTCTTCAAACGGCCCTTCGTTGACCTTGACCTTCTCACCCACATCAAAGCTGATCATCAGCTTCGGTGCATCTTCGCCTTCCTGAACACGGTTCAGGATCTGGTTCACTTCTGCATCACGCATCGGCATCGGGCGGCCTTGCGGGCCCAAAAAGCCAGTGACGCGGTTGATCGAATTGATCAGGTGATAGCTACGGTCACTCATCTCCATGTGCACAAGCACATAGCCGGGCATAAAGCGGCGCTCTGCGGTCACTTTTTTACCGCGGCGGATTTCAATCACTTCTTCAGTCGGCACAAGCACTTCGTCAATGGCATCCTCCAGCCCCTGCTCTTCAGCCTGCTGCCTGATTTGTTCCGCAATCTTCTTCTCGAAGTTCGAGAGAACACTTACCGAATACCAACGTTTCGCCATTGCTGTGCCCGTTCCTTACTGTGCCCACCTGCGCAGGCCTTATTCCGATCACCCGACAGCAAAAAATTTGCGAGCAACTCGAATCGTCGCTCACCATGTCGGGATTTGATGGGGAGTTACATCGCATAGCCCTCGGTTTCAAGCCCTCAAGCCCAAAACAAAACAGCCCCGCAAATTGCGAGGCCACTACATGTCTTGTACCGACAGTTTTACCCGAAGACGTTGAGAATAGTCTGCAAGCTGTTGCGGATCAAAACATCCACAAGTGCAAAAAAGATCGCTGTCAGCGTCGCCATGATAAAGACCATAACAGTCGTCAGCATGACTTCACGGCGCGTCGGCCATACGATTTTTGAAACTTCTGCGCGCGTTTGCTGGATAAACTGAAGCGGGTTGGTGCGGGCCATTGGCGTATCGTCTTTCTAACTGCTTTGGGGTCACTTACGCATAAGCCCCCCCTAAATTCAAGGCACATTTGCGCCTATTCGGCGGGAGAGCGCCGCAAAGCAAGGCGCTCAAACGGATCATCTTGTGGCAACTCCACGTTTTCAAGGGCCATATCCCGCTCGGAACGGCCCAGATCTGGCGTATAAATTCCATCACTAAAGCGCTCAGGCAGCCGCGCCAAGAGCCCATCCACACGGTCCGCTGCACGCTGTAAGCGCTCGATAATTTTCTGAGCACGCTCAGGGCGCTTGCTTTGATACCAAATCCAGGCCCCCTCCGACAGTTCGCTGATCCGTGCCGACCCAAGCAGCAAAAACACAATCAATGCCAGCCAGACCAGCATGAACAGCACCAAAGGAATGAGCCAAGGCTTGAACAATATCACAACGGCCAGAGCCGTCAGCCCCGCCAATTTCAAATAGCGCAATATCTGGTCTTTTTCGATTTTTGATGTGCCCGCGCGCTGCCGCGACCGTGCCCGCATGCCACCGATCCGCTTGAGCCCGCTCAAGCGGGGCCACTTCAGGCCAAACCGGCTTGGCCGCAAATCTTCAGCGCGATACGGAGCCTCATCAGAGGCCGCAACGGGGCGCCCCCTCACATCTTTGGGCTGGCCGCGCAACGTCACACGACGCGGCGCAATACGAGCCGCCGCCGAGCTTGCGCCCGCGTCGTCACGCCCTTCGCCATGTGCCTCGCCGCGCCGCTCCGGATGCACTTTCGCATGACGCGTCTCCGTCTCGATCAGGAGCCGCACAATATCGAGCGGATCATCATCCTTTGCGGAATCGGGGGCACTGATCGTCTCATCTTGGTGTTTCCCAAGTGTCATGCCCGTGTTTCCACTTATTTTATCGAGAGTGTCCTACCCTGCGATACAGGCCCCAAAACGGCCAAAATATGTCAAACTCGCGGAAACTGTGCCTCATACGTCTTTCACATGTGAACTGCCTGCAATATCATCGCCCAAAAGGAGACCCCTATGGCCGATATGCTCGCCCGACGCCGCGCCCTCTTGGGCCCCAATGTGCCGCTGTTTTACGAAGAGCCCGTGCATATCGTCCGCGGTGAAGACGTCTGGCTCTGGGACGCAGACGGCAAGCGCTATCTAGACTGCTACAACAACGTCCCACACGTCGGCCATTGCAACCCTCGTGTTGTCGATGCGATCTGCAAACAAGCCGCCACACTCAACACTCACACCCGTTACTTGCACGACGGTATCCTCGACTACGCCGAGCGCCTCACCGCCAAAATGCCCAAGAGCCTTTCGACCCTCCTGCTCACTTGCACAGGCTCGGAGGCCAATGACGTAGCCATGCGCATGGCCGAAGGCATGACAGGCAAACGCGGCATCATCGCGACAGACGCCACCTACCATGGCAACACAGCGCTGGTGAGCCAGCTCTCCCGCAGCAATATCCCCGAAGTTGGCTTCGGTCTTGGCGACTACATCCGACATATTTCCGCCCCTGACAGCTACCGCAGTCCCGACCCCGATGGCGCCGCTTTCGCCGCCAGCCTCCAAACGGCCATCGACGATCTGAACGCCTCGGGCCATGGCTTTGCCGCGCTCGTCATTTGCCCCTATTTCGTCAACGAGGGGTTTCCAGACCTGCCCAAAGGCTGGCTCGATGAAGCTGCGCGGATCGTGCGCGCGGCAGGTGGTCTGCTCATTGCCGATGAGGTCCAGCCCGGTTTCGGGCGGATCGGCTCGCATTTCTGGGGCTTTGAGCGTCAGGGGATCACCCCCGATATCGTCACACTCGGCAAACCCATGGCCAATGGTCACCCCGTTGGCGGCGTTGTCACGCGCCCCGAAATCATGGCGCGCTTTCGCGAGGCGTTTCGCTATTTCAATACATTCGGCGGCAATCCCGTCTCCTGCGCCGCCGCGCTCGCCGTGCTCAACGAGCTCGAGGAAAAAGCCCTTCCCGACCACGCTGCACGCGTCGGTGCTTACGCGCAGGAGAGGCTCAGCGCGCTCTGTCAAAAACATGAAGCCATCGGCGACATTCGCGGCGAAGGCATGCTCTTTGGAGCCGAGCTGGTCACAGACCGAAGTACAAAAGAGCCCGCCACGGCCCTCACGACCAAAGTGTTCAACACGATGCGCCAACGTGGCTTCCTCATGTCCAGCTTGGGGCGCGCAAAGAACACCCTGAAGATCCGTCCACCCATGCCATTTGCCCAAGGGCACGCCGAGATGCTGTTTGACACGCTCGACGAGGTTTTGACGCAGCTTGCGCCCTCTTAAGCAGGCCTCAAATGGGTCGGTCTTTACGTCTGTTTTCCGCCTCCCCGGCTGTGCCCTTGCGCGGCGCGACCGCGGCAGGGATCACCCCACTGATCTCAGGGCTCATGCCCGCCTCTCGCATCTCAAGCCGGAAGAACGAATGCTGCGCGCGACCCGCATGTTTTGAGGCGTATAGCGCAAGGTCGGCATCCGCCAACATCCGCACAGCATCCGGCGCATCATGACTCACCGAAAGCACGGTTCCACAGCTGGCCGAGACATGACACATATGCGCCCCAAAAGGCATCGGCACCTCAAGCTTTTGGATGATCCGCTCGGCCACCCGAACGAGCGTCTCACGATCTGTCAAACCATCAAACAAGATCACAAACTCGTCGCCACCAACACGTGCAACCGTATCGTCGCTGCGGGTCTCTTCCACCATAATACGCGCCACGTTCTGCAGGACATGGTCGCCCGCCGCATGGCAGAGCGTGTCATTCACCGCTTTGAAGAAATCCAGATCAATATGCATCAGGGCAAATTCGCGCCCCGCCTCGATCAGCCGCGCCAACACATGGTCCATAGCGCGGCGGTTCTTCAGCCCCGTCAACGTATCGGTAAAGGCCTGCTCTTCCGCCGCAATCATTGCGCCTTGCAGTCGCAGATTAAGCTTTCGAGACGCCTCCATGGCCGCTGATTTGGCTTCCACGAGATACAGCATTTCAATGGCCAGATCTGTCGCCGCAAAATCACTGCTCACCAGCGCATAGTCACGGACCGCATCCAACAGTGAAATCCCGAAACCAAGGTTCAACACGGCCCCGCGCCCATCCGCTAGTGGCGCCAAGGCTCCCTTCAACGCGGTTTCAGGCTCCCCACGCAAGCGCAAATGTAGCTTCAAACCAGCGCTGTTCAAAAGCTCGTCCATCGTCTTCACAGATTGCGGTCTGCGCAGCTCGAACACGTCCAAAAAACCGCGGCCCTCCAGAGGCAGGCTCGCGCGCAGCTTCTGCAAAGTCGCTCCAACATGCACAATGTGCCCCGATGCGTCCAAAATCACATGCATTGGACAAAACGCATCCATCAAGGCCTGCACATCGCCTATATTCTGCGCCTCTGCTCCGATCCGCTGCATGTCGCTCATCCTGCGCGCGCCCCAAGCTCAAAGCCGCGCCCCGCCGCAAAAGCTGCCTCAATAAGCTGGATCTCAATCCTCTCACTGCCCTCTGACGCAGGGAAATACTCCAAGATCACAAGCGCACCATAGTCATCGGCCATCGCCCGAAGGACACCGAGCATGACAGCCCCAAAACCAAGAGGCTGCGACCTCACCGTCAGACTGAAGTGATCCATTGCATGCTCGCAGAGTTCAAGCAGCGGTAAGGGCAAATCCTCCACAGCCAGCCGCGCGCGGTCGGGCAGGTCTTCAAGAGAGTGCAAAAATTCTACAAAATCTACCCCGCCAAACCGCAAAAGCCGACGCACGGCTTCCGTGTTTTCATGGCTGACAAGATAGGTTCCGATATCTTCCAGCAGCGCCTCAAGCGGTAGATTGAGCTCGGCACACACCACACGCAAAACACGCTCAGTCACCTCAGCATCATAACTCAGCATCGCTTCAAACTCGACAAAGCCTAACTCGGCTCGCTCCGCCACTTCACGCCAAAGCGTCTCGCCACGCGTGTCGCTGACAAAGCCCTGTATTGTTCGGTTGATCAGCCCATGCATCTGCCTCAAGTCCCTTCTTTGGGGCAGAATGCACAGCACAGGTTAACACCACCTCAATGGTGCTAATTGTAAGGAATAATAGTCAGTTCACCGACACCTAAGACGTTGCGGATTTGTGGCTTAAGCTCAAACGCGCCCGCGGTAACACGCTCAAACAAATTTTCAGGCACTGCACGCTCCCGCCCAGCCGCGTCATAGGCCAAAGCCTGCTGCAAATAGTACTGGCCCGATTGCAGCCTCAGCGTCCAAACCCTCGGTTTCTCTTGCGCCACAAGCAAGGCGTCACCGCTAAAGACTGCATCAGCCCCCGCTCCCAGCATCACGATCGCACAGCTCGGCTCTGTGCCTTCCGGACAGTGTCGCTCAAGCGCCATTAAGGTCCCGCGTTCCATTGCCTCAAACACAGAGGTACGCCCCTCTCCCTCAGGCAAAATCTTGATCCGATTGGTCAGCTTTGCGCGCAAGGCTGTGTCATTTTCGGCTCTGGCAACAGTCTTGAACTGCCAAACAGACTTGGCCTCCCGCGCGGCCACAATCCGCTCTTTCAAAGGCGCATCTGCCATGGTTTCAATCTTTGCAAGCCCCGCCTCGCCCACGCGGCCCCAGCCATGCGCCATCTCGTAAAGCGGCAGCTCCGCGGCCTTGACTGTGCCCGCTTCAAAGCGCGCCACTTGGCTGCGCACAGACAGCGCCTCGACATGCGCCAGAGGCGTCAGCCACAAAACAGCCCCGCCCCAGACCACAAGCGCCATATAGAGATTGCTCTGTCGCAGCCGCCCCTGCCCGCCCTGCGCGCCGCTCAGAACAGACCAAAGATACCAGCCCACATACCCGATCAGGAAAACCGCCGTATAAGCCGCCATCCCCCGCTGTGGCGTCCAGCCATAGGCCGCAATCCTGATCCAAACGGCATAGATCGCAAGCCCAACAAGCACAGGAATAAGCAACGCCATAATCCGCGCGGAGAATGTCATAAGCTTCATCTCCGACGCGTTTTCATCGTCACGATCAATCGCCGCCGTAATCAACGTCACCCCAGCAAAAGCCACAGCCATCAAGACACCTGCAGTGGAGAGCTTGCCAAACAAATCAGACAGCCCGCGGAACGGAAGCGCCCCGATAAAGACGATCACAACAACCAGAACCAAGGGCAAAAGCATCCGCAGAAGCCTGTGCACCAAGACAGGCGAAACATACTCGCGCAGCTCGTGCACTGTCGCCACACCAAGGCCAAAGACCGCGCCCACCAGCGTGTAGCGCAGCCAATCGATATCAAGCAAATCGTCGATAATCCGAATGCCGACCAGCTTCAAAAGCTCATCCGACAGCAAGAGAACCACAAAGATCAGCCCCGCAAAAAGCCATCCCGCAACGTAGCGGATAAAGATCCCCCAAGCGCTGTCAAAAAGCCGCGCATAGTCGCGCCAGCCCACGCGGTCTTCCAGCGTCGCCGCAGCAAACGGCGCCCCCACAAGAGCAATCACAAACAGCGCCATAAGCGGGTGCCCCGCATCAAAAAACCCGTCAACAGTTTGAAAGCGAAGCCCGGACCAGAGCGCAAGCAAGCCCGTCAGCCCGCCCAAAGCCAGCGAAGGCAAGACTGCCCGCAAAGGCCGCTCAGGCCCGACCAGAGCCATCAGAACAGAGAAAAATACGCTCGCACCCACCGTAAGCGCCAAGAGCAAAAAGCCCTCTTCGACAACATCAGGCAGAAGCTCAAACAAAGACCAGAGGCACAGCCCTGCTATCGCCCCGATGCCCGCCAGCTCAAGCCTATCTTTCATCACCCGTCTCCTCTTTATCCGCCAAGTTTACGCTCAACACAGCAAGACGAAAAGCCAATTCCTGTGCAGATTTCGCGGTGCTTTCGCGCAGCTCGCTCAGAACCCCTCCTTTCCGATTGCACCTCTGGCCCGTTCAACACTGGCCCGTTCAACACATGTTCAGGCTGATACCATTCCGCTTCGCTCATCACATCTCACAACGTGAAAGACCCGCCCCATGAAAGCCCTGCGCATCACCGCCTTTGCCGAAGCCGTCACCCTTATTTTTCTGGTCTGCGTCGCCGTCCCGCTCAAATACATCTTGGGCATGCCTGCCTTTGTCGCGGCGTTAGGCCCTGTTCATGGCGTGGCCTTCATCGTCTTTCTGGTGGTCACCATGTATGCTTTGGGCGAAGGCCTCATCACCCGCGGGGGCGCGCTGCGCCTCTTCATCGGCTCCCTGATCCCCTTTGGCGGCTTCATCAACGAACGCTGGCTGGCCCGCCAAGCCACCGAGACGCACTAGCCACATCCAACGACGCACCGCAAAAGCAGACACTTGACGACAAGCCACCCGTCGCCAAACCCTGTATGACGGGCTGCTGGGCGGACCTTCGCTGCCGTTCGCTAAGCCGTGCATCGCCAGACCGTGGGATGGTGATCTGACGGAATTTCGGGCCACTTTATGCCAGCCAAACACGTCCTCGCCCAAAGGTGCGCGCCTGCGGCTGCCAAATCACCAGCCCGCGGGACGGTCTGGCGAT
>NZ_JAQWYD010000112.1:0-32869 GCF_029254145.1 Lentibacter sp. | reverse complement strand
TTGAAGTCACCGAAGTATTTCGTGATCGCTGCTGTCAACGTCGTCTTGCCGTGGTCAACGTGACCAATCGTGCCGATGTTGCAGTGCGGTTTGTTACGGCTAAACTTTTCCTTTGCCATCGCGTTGGCACCCCTTCATGTTACGGCCCGCTTGCGCGCAGCCAGAGTTGATCTGAGCGCGCACATATGACCTTCTGACAGGGAAATCAACCCGCGAATTTGTCGCTCGGCCTAGCTGTCGGCCTCCGTTGCAAACCAGCCTTCCTCTGCCTTCTGGCGCACCAGCCACAGCTCAATCATCTTGGCCGCGTTCTTACTGAGGTTCTCAAGCTGCTGATCCGCAGATTGGGTCAAGCCAGAGCCAATAACCTGCTCGCCAGAAAGCTGCTCGAACACAATAATCTGATGTGCTTTTTCATTCAGCTTTTTGTTGGCCGCATTGTCCCAAACGGTGATGCGCATAATAAGTGCAGACTTCGGGCTTGCCACAATAGGGATGCCTGGCTGCGCCAGCACATAGCCTTCCAGACTGACGCCAAAGTGATAGAGCTTCTCGCCCTCATAGCGGTCAAACCGCTCCGCAATCCGCGCCTGAACAGCAGCGGTCCATTCTTCTTTTGATTTCTCGCGGCTCAGCGGGCCTTTTTCCATTTTCGGGGCAATCACAATATTGTGCCCAAGGCGGAAATCGCCCAGATCGACAGCGGGTTGATCAAGATCGTTCGGATTGGTGCAGCCAGCAACAAAGCCCAGAAAACTGCCCAAAACGGCAAACACAAAGAATCGGCGCAGCATGGCAGCCCCCTAAAAACATTCCAGTCGGGCATATACCAGCCCCACGCGCCTTGCAATTGCCCCGCGCCCGCGGAGCCCCTATATCAAACAGGAACAGAGGAGCGCACCATGCCTGAGAGCCAGACCCCCGTCGCCGTCCCCCTCGCCCGACAGCCCTTGGGTATGCTCAAGAGCCTCGCCGCAGCACGGAACAATGTCCTCTCGATCATTCCCTATATCGCCACGCAGCAACCTGTCGTTTCAGGAACAACCGGCGTGCGCTGGCACATGTTGATGGACCCAGACGCCATCCGCCGTGTCCTGCTCGAAGAGCTTGAGAACTACCCCAAATCAGACGTCACCAAAAATCTTCTGCGCCCCGCGATCGGCGAGAGCCTCTTTATCGCCGAGGGTGCGCATTGGCGCTGGCAGCGCCGCGCCGCCGCGCCTGTGT
The DNA here is from genome assembly GCF_029254145.1 of Lentibacter sp. Taxonomy (GTDB): domain Bacteria; phylum Pseudomonadota; class Alphaproteobacteria; order Rhodobacterales; family Rhodobacteraceae; genus Lentibacter. The sequence continues at coordinate 31,642 of NZ_JAQWYD010000112.1, read as the reverse complement.
TTTCACATCGCAACGTGAGCGCCCTTGCCCCCGTGATGAGCGCCGCCGCTGAAGCCAGCCTCGCCCGCATCGAAGCCGCCGACAAACGCGCCAGCGACATTTACGCCGAGATGGTGCGCGCCACCTTTGACATCACCGCCTCGGTGACGCTCTCGGGCAGCGCACTGTTTTCCTCCGACGAGGTGCACCGCGCAATTGACGCCTATATAGCCGCCGCGGGCAAACTCTCGCTCTTTGATATTCTCGGGTTGCCGATGTGGGTTCCGCGTCCGTCCCGTGTTATGGCAGGCGCCTCGCTCAAACAGATGAAAACCATCGCCGATGATGCCGTCAATTCCCGCCGCAGCGCGGGCGCTGGCGATGTTCCCGATCTGCTTGATCTCTTGCTTGAGGGCGAAGACCCCGAAACAGGCCGCTCCATGAGCACAGCCGAGCTGCGTGACAATTTGCTGACGTTTATCGTCGCAGGCCACGAGACCACAGCACTCACACTGGCTTGGGCGTTTTATCTCTGCGCCTTTGATCAGGACGTTCAAGACAAAGCCCGCGCCGAGGCGCAATCCGCCCTTCAGGGCCGCACCGCCACAGCAGCTGATCTGCCAAACTTGCCCTACTGCCGCATGATCATTGACGAGACCCTGCGCCTCTACCCGCCCGCTGCACTCGTCTCACGTACAGCCCAAGCGCCCGATACGCTTGCAGGCCGCGAGGTCAAGAAGGGCGACACTGTGATGATCCCGATCTATGCGCTGCACCGCAATGCGCTCCTCTGGGACGATCCAGATGCCTTCCGCCCCGAGCGCTTCGCCGAGAAGCCCCAGCGCTACGCTTACCTGCCATTTGGTGACGGCCCGCGGATCTGTATCGGCGCGAGCTTTGCTCTGCAAGAAGCGGTGATCATCCTCGCGACACTGCTCGCAAAGCGGCGGTTCTTCCCCGTTCAGGGCAAAACACCAGACCCTGTCATGATCCTGACACTGCGCCCCGAAGGCGGAGTCTGGCTCACATCAGAGGCCGTCTAGCCGGCCCGAGCAGCGACACCTTCCATCGCAGTCTTGAGGTCATGCACCAGCGTCTTTGCCATCGAGCGGAACCCCATGATCTGCCAGCTCTGCGGGCCAACCCGTGTAACTGAGCAAGCCATATGAAAGACCTCGGTCCGCGCAGTGGACCCCACAGGAAACGCGACATCCCGCATGTCCAGCGGTGTCAGCCGCGCCAGTACATCGCGCGCGCCAGCGCCCTCAAGCGTGAGATAGGACCAAGCATCCGTCTGATCTGTCAGCGCCGCGTGTTTCGCAAGCTTGGCTGACGCCTCAGCGCCCACCAGAAGCGCCGCACCGCGCCCAAACCAAACAAGCCTTGCCGCGCCGCTCTCGGAGGTCGTCCCCACCGCGGCCCAGCTCAGCCCATGCGCTGCCTCAAGTGCCTTGGCCAAAGCTGCCTCTTGGCCCTTGTAGGGCGCAATCAGAGTCAGCGCGCGCATCTCGTCTTCGCGCAGCTCGACCCCGCCAATGTTCAGCGGCAAAAGCCCCGCTGCGGGCGATAGTGCCTTAAGCTCAGTCACGGCTGCGCTCCCCCTCTGGATCAAGGAATACCGGGTGGCAGACTTCACATGTCGTAGAGACACCGCGCACATGATCAACCATCTGCACAATCTCGCCATATCGCGCCCGCCCGCTTTTCAGAAAGCCAAGGCCGAGATATGTACCCAGCGTCGGCGAAAAGCACACAGAGGTCAGATAACCCTGATTGTTTGTTCGGATAGGCTCAACACCCTCGTTATAAAGGTGTGCGCCCGCCAAGAGCTGCTTCACAACGCCCACAGGCTTAAGGCCCACAAGCATCTCCCGATCTTCCTCCACAAGCCCGGGCCGCGCGGCTGCGCCCTTGCCAATAAAGTCCTTCTTCTTGCTCATCATCCCCTGCATGCCGATGTCAAACGCGGTCACGCGGCCATGGATTTCGCCATGGGTGATAAAGCCCTTCTCGATGCGCAGTACATTGAGCGCTTCCATTCCGTAAGCGCCGCCACCCAACTTCTCGGCACGCTTGCGCAGCTCGCCAAACAGGCTCTCGCCATAGCGCGCAGGCACAGCCACCTCATAGGCGTGCTCGCCCGAAAAGCTGATGCGGAAGAGGCGGCCAGCAACCCCCAAAACCTTCACATCGCCACAGGCCATAAACGGCCAGCTCTCGCCATCAATCGGACTGTCGAGCAAGCCATTCAGCAGCTCACGCGCCTTTGGCCCCGCCACAGCAAACTGCGCCCACTGCTCTGTGACAGAAGCAAAGCGTACGTCCATATCAGGCCGCAAACCTTGAGAGACAAACTCCATATGCTTCATGACTTCGCCCGCCGCCACCGTGGTGGTGGTCATGACAAAGTGCTCTTCACCAAGCCGCGCGGCCGTGCCGTCGTCCATCACATGCCCGTCTTCGCGCAGCATCAGCCCATAGCGCACACGGCCCACTTTCAAGGCCGAGAACATATTGGTGTAAAGCAGATCGAGAAACGCGCCTGCGTCCTTGCCCTTGATGTCGATTTTACCAAGCGTCGAGACATCACAAATGCCCACGGCGTTGCGCACATATCCAACTTCGCGGTCGCAAGACTGCCGCCATGTCGTCTCGCCCTGCGCAGGGAAATAGCTCGGCCGATACCACAAGCCCGCCTCGATCATCGGCGCCTTCGCCGCAACAGTCAGACGGTGCGACGTGGTAAACCGCTCGGGCGCAAAGCCCTTGTCAGCCGCCCCAGCCGCCATCGCAGCCACAGCCACAGGCGTAAACGGCGGACGATAGGTTGTGGTTCCGGTCTCAGGAATGCCCCGACCCGTCGCATCCGCCAAAACAGCGAGCGCTTGCACGTTGGAGTTCTTGCCTTGGTCGGTCGCCATGCCCTGCGTGGTGTAACGCTTCATATGCTCCACAGAGCGGAAGTTCTCGACTGCTGCTTGTTTCACATCCTTCACAGTCACATCATTTTGGAAATCAAGCCAGGCACGGCGCTTACCAGCCACAGCCCAAAGCGGAGCGATCTTGTAAGGACGGTCTTCGGCGCTCGGCATCTCCGGCGTTTTGGCCTTCAGCCCCAGCGCTTCACATGCCGCTTTCGCCGCGCCTACGCCTTCTCCCAGACAAGCCGCCGTTGAAAACACACCATTGCAAGCCCCCGCCGCGATCAGCCCCGGGATCATGCCGACCTTAGGCACAAAGGCCGCAATCGCCTCGTTCCACTCTGGCCGCCCGTTCATATGGCACGTCAGATGAAGCGTCGGATTCCAGCCGCCCGACATGCCGAGGCAATCAGCCGGGACTTTCTCTATCCCAGAGGTGCGCGCAATACTCACCGCCTCAAGCGCCTTGCGCCCTTCGGTCCCAGAGATTTGCGCCCCCGCGTAAAACGGCACATCAAGCTGACAAGTGGCATCGGAACGGCTGTCAACCAAGGCTGCGATATGCACACCCGCTGCCAGCAGGTCAGCGGCCACATCATGGATGCTGTCATTGTTGCCAAAGAGCACAACTTTCTGCCCGGGCGCAACATTCCAACGGTTCACATAAGCGCGCACCGCACTCGCCATCATAATGCCGGGGCGGTCGTTGTTCTGAAACGCAATCGGGCGTTCCAGAGCACCCGCAGCCAATACAGTCCGCTTCGCCGCGATCTTCCAGAAGCACTCTTTTGCCAAGCCCTTGGCCAGCGGCCGGTGATGCGCCACACGCTCAAGTGCGCCATATGTGCCGCCGTCATAAGCCCCCGTCACAGACGTGCGTGTCATGATCCGCACATTGCCCATTGCGTCGAGCTTGGCCTGCATCTGCTCCGCCCAGTCGCGCGCGGGCATCCCGTCAATCTCTCCCGCCTCGCTCAAAAGCCGCCCACCAAGGGCGCTGTCTTCTTCCGCAAGGATCACATCCGCACCCGCTTCAGCCGCCGTCAAAGCGGCCATAAGCCCCGTCGGCCCCGAGCCAACAACCAGCACATCACAATGTGCAAACGCACGCTCGTATTTATCTGTGATCGGATCACCCGAGATGGCCCCAAGCCCCGCCGCACGGCGAATAACAGGCTCGTAAAGCTTTTCCCAAAACGCCTTGGGCCACATGAATGTCTTGTAGTAAAATCCAGCACCAAGGAAAGGCGCGCCCAGATCGTTCACGCCCATGAGATCAAACTCAAGGCTCGGCCAGCGGTTCTGGCTCACAGCCTCCAGACCGTCATATATCTCCTGCACGGTTGCGCGGACGTTCGGGTCTTGCGAGCCGCCCTTACCCACAGTCACAAGCGCGTTCGGCTCTTCCGAGCCAGCCGTCAAAATCCCGCGTGGGCGGTGATACTTGAACGAGCGCGCAACAAGCTTGATACCGTTGGCAAGCAGTGCCGAGGCCAGAGTATCGCCCTCAAAACCCTCATAGGAATGCCCGTCAAAGCGAAACGTCACACGTCTCCCGCGGTTGATCAGGCCCTTGCCTTCAATCCTCATGCGAGGGCCTCCTTCACGTCCTGCGCAAGCTTCACGACGCCAAATGCATGCGTCACCGTGTTACGCTCCGCCACAAGCCAGCTGCCGCAGCCAAAGTCATGGAACCACAGCTCTTGCGTCACACCTGCTACGTTTTCGCGCTTGTGCAAATAATCATCCCACGCCTCAAAAGACGCGTCTTCCTCAGGCCTCACAAGCGCCAAAGCATGGCCCCTGTAGGAAAATTCACGGCTGTCTCTCTCGCCGCAGAGGGGGCAGGCTATGCGCATGGGTCTTCCTTATCCTTCAGTGCAGATTGTGCTGGCTGCCACGGTGCTCTTCGTCCATCAGGCCACGCCCTGTCTCAAAGCGGTCCAAACGATGCTTCATAGCAACCTCATGGGGCTGCCCTGTCGCCATCAGATGCGCCATACAATAGCCGGACGCAGGCACAGCCTTAAAACCGCCGTAGCACCAGCCCGCATTCACAAAAAGCCCGTCAACAGGCGTCTTATCAATAAAGAAGCTGCCGTCAGGCGTCATGTCCATGATGCCGCCCCAAGAACGCAATACCCGCGCCTTGCCGATCTGGGGCAAAAGGCACATCGCCGCCTCCATCACATGCTCCGCTGTCGGCAAATTGCCCCGCGAGGCATAAGAGGCATAAAAATCAAGATCGCCGCCAAAAACGAGGCCGCCCTTGTCGGATTGGCTCATATACATATGCCCCATCCCGAAGGTAACCACATGATCAATACAGGGCTTCAGCCCCTCGCTCACAAACGCCTGCAAGACATGGCTCTCGATCGGCAGGGTCAACCCCGCCATCGCCGCCACTTGAGACGAGCGCCCCGCGACAACCATACCAACTTTCTTGGCCTTGATCGCGCCACGCGTCGTCTGCACGCCCTGCACAACGCCGTTCACAATGTCAATCCCCATGACTTCACAGTTCTGGATCAGATCAACCCCGCGCTGGTCGGCCCCCCGCGCAAAGCCCCATGCCACAGCGTCGTGGCGCGCTGTGCCGCCGCGCTTGTGGTACAAACCGCCATAAATAGGGAAGCGGATGTTGTCGTGGTTAAGGTTCGGCAAAAGCTCCCGCACACTCACCTTATCCAGCAAAATCGCGTCGTCACCCTGAGAGATCATCATATTCGCACGTTTCGCCGCAGCGTCGCGCTGGCCGTCTGAGTGAAACAGGTTGATCACGCCGCGCTGGCTCATCATCGCATTGTAGTTCAGGTCTTGCTCCAGTCCCTCCCAGAGCTTGAGCGAATGGCTGTAAAACTGCGAGTTGCCCTCAAGGCCATAGTTGGCGCGCACAATCGTCGTGTTGCGCCCCACATTGCCGCCCCCCAGATAGCCCTTTTCGAGCACGGCGATATTGGTCATCCCATGGTTCTTGGCGAGGTAATAGGCCGTCGAAAGCCCGTGACCGCCGCCGCCAATGATGATTGCGTCATACTCGGCCTTCGGCTCGGGGTTGCGCCAATGCGGCGTCCAGCCCTTGTTGCCCGTGAGGCCTTCCTTGAGAATTTTCAGCGCGGAAAAGCGCATGTGTCCCCCTTCGCCCGCAGGCCGTATTCTGGTTCAGGCCACAAAACGCAGCCTTTAGCTCGGCTCAGACTATCAAGACAGGCGCAGAGGGGAAGTCCCCTTTTCGACATAGACTGTCCCACGCGCGACTGTGGTTTTGAGATTTGCACAACTGTACTTCAACCAACCTGAAATATCAGCGGCGAACAAAGCAAAGGGCGGTTCCCTTTCACAAGAAGCCGCCCTTCGTTTTTCGTCCTGTCTGGAGCTCTTAAAGCCCCTTGGCGCGGTAGCTCGCCGCAACCTTGCGGATCGCCACAAGATAGGCCGCCATCCGAAGATCAGGCACATCGTCGCGCTCATGCCAGACTTCGCGCATACTCTGATAAGCCGTGCGCATCGTGTCATCGAGCCCCGAGCGCACAAGCTCAAGCTCGTCTGCGCCTTTGAGGTATTTAGACTTGAAGTCAGGCGTCATAGACCAAGCCTCGCCCAAGTGGCGGCTCAAGCGTTCAAGCTCGCTCACAATCAGTTCGTGGCGTGCCTCTTCCTGACGCCGCCCCATGCGGCCAAAACGGATATGGCTCAGGTTCTTCACCCACTCAAAGTAGGAGACTGTCACACCGCCCGCGTTGGCATACATATCAGGAATGATCACGCAGCCTTTCTTGCGGAGCACCTCATCAGCACCTGCCGTAACAGGCCCGTTCGCCGCCTCGATGATCAGCGGCGCCTTGATCCGCTCGGCATTGCCAAGGTTGATAACCCCTTCCAGCGCCGCTGGAATAAGGATGTCGCAGTCTTCTTCCAGCACAAGCGCGCCATCCGCAACATATGTCGCATCAGGAAAGCCCGTGACGCCGCCATGCTTCACAATCCAGCCGTGCACCGCGTCCACATCAAGCCCATTAGGGTTCACAAGCGCACCGTCGCGCTCAATGATCCCCGTGATCAGCGCGCCGTCCTCGTCGCCCAAGAACTTTGCCGCATGGTAGCCCACATTGCCCAAGCCCTGCACAACGACGCGCTTGCCGTCTAGCTTGCCCTCCAAGCCGGCCTTGGCCACATCCTCAGGGTGGCGGAAGAACTCACGCAGCGCATATTGTACGCCGCGGCCCGTCGCTTCTGTGCGGCCCTGAATGCCGCCTGCATTAATTGGCTTGCCCGTGACACAGGCCGCCGCGTTGATATCCGTCGTGTTCATGCGGCGGTACTGGTCCGCAATCCACGCCATCTCGCGCTCGCCCGTGCCCATGTCGGGCGCAGGGACGTTCTGGGATGGGTGGATCAAATCGCGCTTCGCCAGCTCATAGGCAAAGCGGCGGGTGATAAGCTCAAGCTCGTGCTCGTCATACTGGCGCGGATCGATGCAAAGCCCGCCTTTGGAGCCACCGAACGGCGCCTCCACAAGGGCGCACTTATACGTCATCAAAGCCGCAAGCGCTTCTACCTCGTCTTGGTTCACACCCAGCGAGTAGCGAATACCTCCCTTCACAGGCTCCATATGTTCGCTGTGAACAGAACGGTATCCTGTAAATGTCTGGATCTGCCCGCGCAGACGCACACCAAAGCGCACTGTATAGGTCGCGTTGCACACCCTTATTTTCTCTTCCAGACCAGGCGGCAGATCCATCACCGCCACTGCGCGGTTAAACATCAGGTCCACGCTTTCGCGAAAACTCGGCTCTTTAAAATTAGCGTTCATACTGTCTCTCTCTCGGCTTCTGCCATTGTCCGGAATGCCGCGCCGCAGCGACTCAGCCCCCCTGTGCACATTTGTCGCACCTATCGTACTGAGGGCCAACCCGTCTTTCGGTCATTCTAGCCCCACGGCCTTAACAAATTGCTTGCGCGCCCTCAGATGCGCCAACGGCCCGTTCCAAGACGTTGATTCAAGTTTGACTCTTTGTTGAACAGTTTGAAACAGTCCCGCCTCCTCGCCCCTAAAGGTTCCAAAACCCTTTGTTTTTCTCATAAATGCTGCATTTCGCGCCTCATTTTGACCACAGAGCTAAACGACAAGAAGCGTTGGACCACTGTGTAATGAGTCTAGATTTAATTATTTCCCGGCCCGCCGGGGAGGAGACGCAAAATGGAACCGACAAGAGTGACATCACGGCCGAGCAACCGTGTGGCGACCCGATCAAAGGCGCATAGCCTTCCCCCCTTCTTGCGGCGCTTTGCCCGCGAGGAAGATGGCGTGATCGTAGCCTTTTCCGTCTATTTTATGTTGATCATTCTCTTTGTCGGGGCTGTCGGTGTTGATGTTATGCGCTTTGAGTCCCAGCGCTCCAAGCTGCAACACACGCTTGACCAAGCCGTGCTCGCCGCCGCTGACCTTGATCAACTGAGCCCCCCCGCACAGGTTGTCGCCGATTACTTCGAAAAGGCGGGCCTCACCAATGCCGAGCTTCTGACAACCGTTGTCGACGAGGGGCTCAACTATCGCGAAGTCACCGCCACAGCGCGCGAAGTCATGCCAACCCAGCTGAGCCACATGCTTGGCCTCGCCGAAATGACAGCCCCAGCCGCCTCCGCTGCCGAAGAGCGCGTGGATTCCGTCGAAATCTCGATGGTCCTCGACGTTTCCGGCTCCATGGATGGCAGCCGCATCAACCGCCTGCGCCCCGCAGCGATCTCTTTTGTTGATACCGTTCTTGCACTCTCAGACGATGAGGATGTGTCAATCTCCATCGTGCCCTACGCGACCCAAGTGGCGGCAGGTGAAACACTGCTCAACCAGTTCAACCGCTCCGACAGTCACGACTATTCCCACTGCCTCAACTTTAACGCCAGTGACTTCAGCACGACAAGCATGACACCCGCATCAAGCGGGTCGCGCTCCTATGAGCAAACCCAGCACTTCGACGTCTTCACCTATTCAAATGACCCCCAAGGCCTCAGTGATGAGCCAGGATCAGGCAGCTGGTGGCGCCATACTCCGCGCTACCACACCGAGCCTGTGTGCCACGTCCGCGCCAGCTCGCAAATCTTGCCCCTGAGCAACAACACAGTTGATCTCCACGGCCAGATCAACGCGCTCGAAGCTGGCGGCAACACTTCGATGGACATCGGCGTCAAATGGGGCGCAGCCCTGCTTGACCCAAGCCTGCAGCCCGTGGTGAGCAGCCTCGTGACCAGCAACGAGATCGATTCCGCCTTCAACGGTCGCCCGCTCGACTATACAGATCCCAACAGCATCAAAGTGCTCGTGATCATGACCGACGGTCAAAACACTGACCAATATATGCTCCGCCCCGAATTCCGCTCAGGCAACTCTGATGTCTATTACAACGCGAGCAATGGTCGTTATGCTGTCTACCGCAACAGCCGCTACTACTATCAGACAAGCAGCGGCGCGCGCATGATCCGCAGCTATGACTGGACATGGTCACTTAGCAGCAGCTGGGTGCGCCTCAGCTACCAAGACCTCTTCGCCAGAGCCAGTCTCGCTTGGATCGCCGAGTACTTTTACCGTGATCTTGACTGGAACTACTGGAACAACTGGTATCACTACCCGTCAACATCAGTCAGCGGCAGCACCAAAGACAATCGCCTCCAAGAGGCCTGCAATGCGGCCAAAAACAATGGCATCGTAATTTATACGATCGGCTTTGAGGCCCCATGGCAGGGTGCAAACGAGCTGCAGCAATGCGCCTCGACGCCAAGTCACTTCTTTGACGTGCAAGGCCTCGAAATCGAGGAAGCCTTCTCCGCCATCGCTCAGTCCATTAGCCAGTTGAAGCTGATCCAATGAAACAGCTCATCCATACCCTGCGCCACTTCCGGCGCGACGAAGACGGCAACGCAACGGTCGAGTTTGCGATCCTGTTCCCGTTCTTCATCTTCATGTTCTGTACCGCCGTCGAGCTTGGCATGATCACGTTCCGCCACTCTATGCTGGAGCGCGGCCTTGATCTCGCCGTGCGCGACGTGCGCCTCACAACAGGGGCAAACTTCCAGCACAACGACATCAAAAACATGACCTGCCAATACGCTGGCTTCCTGCCCGATTGTGACACCAAGCTGCACCTTGAAATGCAGCCCCTCGACATGCGCAACTTCACAGCGCCCAGCACAGCCGCGCGCTGCAGCGGTATCACACAGGTCACAAACCCGATCCGCCAGTTCCGCAACGGTCAGCAAAACGAAATGATGATCCTGCGCGCCTGCTACGTGTTCAAGCCCGTGTTCCCGCTGACTGGCCTTGGCCGTCATCTCGATTGGGATGGCAATAATAACGCCTGGATGATTGCCACATCCGCCTTTGTTCAGGAGCCGCTCTAATGATCTGGTCCTATATCAAAACCCGCCTTGCCGCTTTCCACGATGAAACAGGTGGGACCGTCTCGGTCGAGTTCATCATCATGGCGCCCATCGTCTTTTGGGCCTATGCCTCAATGTTCTCGTGGTTTGACGCCTATCGCCAGGTCGGTGTCCACGAAAAGGCCGCCTTCACAATCGCCGATATGATCAGCCGCGAGACCAATCCGCTCGACGCCGATTACATCAACGCCACCCGCGACATGGTCCAATTCCTGACCCGTTCGGCCCAGCGTCCCGATATTCGCATCTCTGTGATCCGCTATGTCGGTGGCAACAAAAACGAGTTCCGCCTTGATTGGTCACAAAAACGCGGCAGCATCGACCGCCTGCGCAACTCTGATGTGAAAAACTGGCATGACAAACTGCCCATGCTCGTGAATGGGGAGCGCATCATCCTCGTCGAAACGCGGATCGAATACACGCCGCCTTTCCTCTGGGGCCTTATGGAGCAAAACGATCTGGCAACATTCGTCTTCACGCGCCCGCGCTTCTCGCCCAGAATCTGCTGGAACACCTGCTTCTCCAGCTGATCCGCGCAAAAAACAAAAGCTTTACAACTGGCTTCCAGACTGGCTGAGGCGGCGTTCGATCGCCTCGGCCAGTTTTTTGGCCTCCGCCCCGCTGACCGCGCCGCCAAACGCCGCGCGCTTGCCCGCACGCCAATAAAGCCCCATGCACCAACGTGGATCATACTCGCGCTTCAGGCTCAGCATAAATCCGTTTGAGGGCCGGAATGAAAAATGCGTCCGCGTCAGCGTCTCCACATCCTCGATCTGCACAATAAGCGCGCCATGGCTGTCCTCGAGCCGCGTGCCCACAAGGCGCACACTCACCCCCGTGTCGCGCCAAAGCTTGAGCGCCGTAATCAACAAAAGCGTCGCCATCCCCCAGACAAGCCCCTGCCCCAAGACTGATGCAGGCGGTGTTGTCATCGCCATATTCAAAAGCAACGCAGCCGTCAGCGCCACCAGCCCGGAGGAAAACCAGCGCCGAAATGGGCTCACCTTCATTTCGGCTTCGAGTGTGTCTGTCATTTGCGCGCTCCCGTCGGCTGTGCATTGCTGCACGCTCTTCCTACCCGCGCAGAGCGCACGCTGCATTATTTAATTTTCTCTTAAAAAACGTGCTGTTTGGGCGGTGCACGCTTTGTGCACGGGTTGTGCACGCATATCACCCCCCTAGAATCAGCCCTCAAAGCGGCCCGTTAACCAAGCGGGCCGCTTTCTTCACTATCGCTTCACAATAACTTCCGCGCCACGCTCTTCAGGCTCGTCATCCGTCATTTCCGCAGGGAATCCCGGCGCTGTCACATCAAGCCCTGTGGCTTCTTCCAAGCGCTTGATAATATTGGGCGAAAGTTCTCGCGGCCCAAAACGGTTGATCCCGTCTTGGAAGATATTGATCAAGAGAGGGTTGAGCTCAAGCGGAACACCTGCGCGGTCGGCAACCTCTTGAAAAAGACCGATATCTTTGGCCACCAGATCCATGGTGAACGAAATATCGCGGCTCCCGTTGAGGATCACCTGCCCCTCCGTCTCATGCACAAAGCTCGTCCCCGAAGAAATCGCCATCGCCTCATAGGCCACGCCAAGGTCCATTCCCGCGCCCTTGGCCACGGTCAGCGCCTCGGCCACAGAGACCAGATTGGCTGTCGCCAAGAAGTTCGTGAGCACTTTCAAAACAGAGGCAGAGCCAAGCGCGCCCGTGTGCAAAACACGCCGCCCCATAATGGTCAGCAGCGGCAGGATGCGCTCAAAGGTTTCGCGATCACAGCCCGCAAAAATAGAGATATTCCCGGTATCCGCACGGTGACAGCCGCCCGAGACGGGGCAATCCACAGCCGCGCCCCCCGCCGCGATAACCTCGGCGCCTATGCGCTTCACTTCGGCCTCGTCGGTCGTGCTCATTTCCATCCAGATTTTGCCGGCCTTTACCTCTGGCAACATCTCCTTGAGCACAGCCGCACTCGCCGCAGGACTGGGCAGACAGGTGATCACCGCATCACACTCCCGCATCATGCGGGCAGGCGACTCACCCGCAACCGCCCCAGCCGCAACCTTGGCCTTAACGAAGTCTTCATTGAGATCATGAACCATCAGCTCCACGCCATTGCGCAAAAGAGAGCCCGAAAGCTTCCCCCCCACATTCCCCAACCCGATAAATCCGACCTTCATATCGCTCTCCCTGTCTTGCGAATTTCTGTTTTTTCCATGCTTCACTCTGCACCAAGCGGGTTCTGGCCCACAAGCGACATCCACATGGCTTTTTCAGGCGTAAGCCACGCCTCCTCCCTGCCTCTGTGCGCAAATGCACAGCAGGCTCCGCACCACGCAGAATTGCTCTGAACCCGCCACAAGCCTAAGCTATGCCCAACCGCAACAGGAGCATGCCACATGTCCATTCGCCCCGTCCTCGAAGCCCGCAACGCCGTTCCAACAATGGAAGGCGCAGGCGTGCATTTGCATCGCGCCTTCGGGTTTCATGACCCCTCCGAGCTTGACCCTTTCCTTTTGTTTGATGACTTTCGCAACGAAATCCCTGCGCATTACGCCAAGGGCTTCCCGTGGCATCCGCACCGCGGCATCGAAACCATCACATATGTCTTGTCAGGCGAAGTCGATCACGCCGACAGCCTCGGCAACACAGGCCGCCTTGGCGCTGGCGATGTACAATGGATGACAGCAGGCTCCGGCATTATGCATCAGGAAATGCCACGCGGAAACGCGAGTGGTCAGATGCACGGCTTCCAGCTCTGGGCCAATCTCCCACGCGATCTCAAAATGACAGATCCCCGCTACCAAGACGTCGCCGCCAAAGAGATCCCCGAAATTATCGATGATGACGGAACCCGCGTGCGCGTCGTCACAGGCGAGTTCTGGGGCAAGCGCGGTCCCGTCGACGGGATCGCAGCAGATCCGCAATACCTCGATGTGTTCGTGCCAGCTGGCGTCAAAAAGACTCTTCCTGTAGACACATACCGCCGCGCTTTTGCCTATGTTTTTCAAGGCCAAGGCGCGTTCTCTGATGCCTCTGCGCCCTCTGGCGTGCTTCTCGAAAAAGAAGTGATGGGCGAAGAGGTCAACATCCGCGACATGTCAGGCGACCGCACCCTCATCCGTTTTGGCACAGGTGACAGCGTCACAGTCCAAGCTGGAGAAGAAGGTATTCGTTTCCTCCTGATCTCGGGCGCCCCCCTTCAAGAACCCGTTGCATGGCACGGTCCCATCGTCATGAACACCAAAGATGAAATCCGCCAAGCCATGTCAGACCTGCGCAACGGAACCTTCATCAAGCCCGCGCACTAACCAAACTTTTTCTTTCCAGAAATATCCTGGGGGAGCGCGGGGGGGAAAAGCCCCCTCGCCTGTGCGCATTGGCTCAGCGAATACGCACCCTGTTTAAAGCCCGAGCCACTCAGGCAAATGCCCAATGTCCGGCAAGACAACATCCGCAAGCGGAGCGAGCGTTGCCTCATCCGCCATTCCCGTCAGCACAGCCACCGTGCGCATCCCAGCCGCGTGCCCCGCGTGCAAATCATGGGTGCTATCCCCCACCATAATAGAAGCTTCAGGCGCCACACCAACGGCCTGACAAAAGGCCAAAAGCTGCCCTGGGGCTGGCTTACCGCCATAGCCGCTGTCAAACCCTGCCACAAAGTCAAAGAGCTCGGTCACACCTGCACTCGCCAGATGTGCAAGAGCAGGTGCTTCCGCATCGTTTGTCGCAACCCCAAGCTTCAAGCCCGCTGCGCGCAGCCCTGACAAAAGCGGCACAAGCGGCGCTGCCTCCGCCTGTGGCGCATTGCCTGCTTCCTCATTGAGCAAATCAACAAGCGCTCCCTGTTCCCACTCAGGCAAATGCGCAGCCAACGCCTCGGCAATCTCGCTTGGCATACCAGCAATCACTATCGAATCAGAGTGAAAGACCTGTGCCTTATAATCAAAGCCAACCGCCGCAGCCATTTCACGCGCATGTGCCTCATCCCGCCCCAACCGCCGCAAAAACGCGAGAGCCCATGCCTCCCATGTGCTCGCAAAGTCAAAGAGCGTGCCATCCTTGTCAAAAATCACAGCTTCAATACGTGTCATGTCCAGTTCACCTGCTCCCCGCCAGGCAAAGCGGCCCGCGCATACATCGGTTGGTCATACTTAAGCCCTTCCGCCTCGCAGAACCCCATGACCCAAGCATCATCCATCAACAAAAAATCAAGCACCGACGCCAAAAAAGCAGGCTCACCTGCACTCGCCTTTATGTCGTCGACACTGGCGCCGCTAGCCCCCAAAAAAACAGGCATCAAATCTTCATTTCCAGCCAGCCAGATGAGCGCTTTTACGCCGATCTCCTCGGCAGCATCCTGCGAAACAGACATTTTTAATTCTCTCAGAAAGGTTTTCTTAACCAGTCTTGGGCAATGTCTTCGTTAATCACAAGTTTAAAAGGTATCTGTTGTCATGCCACGCAAAGTCTTAATCGTTGAAGACATCGCGACCAATCGGATCGTGCTCAACGTCAAGCTTTCGGCCGCAGGGTATGAAGTTGTTCAAGCCACAAGCGCGGAAGCAGGTCTTTCAGTTGCGGTCAGCGAACAGCCAGACATCGTGCTCGCCTCCGCGCGCCCCGACAAGATGAGCCCAGAACAGTTTCTAAGAGCGTTCAGCGAAAATCCGAAGCTCGCCAAACTGCCCATCATCATGCTGATGGAAGGCTACAACCCCGTCACGCGGCTCAAGCTGCTCAAGGCTGGCGCAGCAGATGTTATGTCACACCCCCCAAAGATCGCTGCCCTGCTGGCACGCTTCCGTTCAATCCTGCGCAGCCATGACAGCCGTGAAGACGCACTGCTCACAGAGCGCATGTCCCAATCTCTCGGCTTCAGTGAAGCGCCAAGCGGCTTCATGGCGCCCGCCCGCGTCACCGTCACCTCTTCTGCGGCCACACGCGCCAAAGCATGGTGCGCCGCGCTGAGCAAAACCCCTGATTGCCTGATCCAACCCTGCGAAGAAAGCCGGCTGCTTGATGAGCGGACTGGCCAAAGCCCTGATGTGCTCGTCATAGAAGTTCAGGCAGATGCGCCCGAAGCTGGACTGTGCCTTCTGGCCGACCTACGGGCACACCCGCGCACCCGCGATGCAGGACTTATCGCCGTTCTGGATCGCCCAGTAGAAACTCTCTACTGCGACGCGATGGACCGCGGTGCAGATGATGTCCTTCCGCATGGCTTTTGTCCGGTTGAGCTTGGCTTGCGCATCAAACAGCTGGCCACCCGCAAAAAACGCAATGATCACCGCCGCGCCTATATGCACGACGGACTGCGCGCCGCCGTAACAGACCCGCTGACGGGACTCTACAACCGCCGATTTGCCTCCCTCAAGCTTGCCCAAACAGTGGCCGACTGCGAGGCTACGGGCCAGAGCTGCGCTGTCATGGTCATTGATGTGGATCACTTCAAGCGCGTGAACGATATCCTTGGCCATGCCGCAGGCGATGCCGCGCTCGTTGAACTCTCGGCGCTGCTGCAGCACAATTTGCGCCCTGAAGATCTTCTCGCACGAATTGGGGGCGAAGAGTTTCTGGTGGTCATGCCTGGTACACACCATAGCCGCGCCCAAGAGGCGGCCAACAGGCTGCGCGAACTCGTTGATGCGCATCCGTTCCGTCTCGCGACAAACGCGCCACTCCAGCATATCACGATCAGTATCGGCGTCGCCGTGCAGGAGCCACGCCCCCATATGCAGCGTGCAGAAACAGCCGATCTTGCTGACGCTCTGATCGCCCGCGCCGACACAGCTCTCTATCGATCAAAGCGCCATGGCCGCAATCAAGTGACCATGAGTGCCCGCACCGCGGCGTAACCCTGTATCGCTTGGCGCGCGCCCTATTGGTCGCGCGTGTCTTTTTTCTTCCAGTCAGGCTTCAGGCCCCGCGCCAAAGCCGCTTCCAAACGCTTGGCCAAAGCGGCACGTTCGGCTCCGCTCATCGCCTCAAACCGCGCCAACATTGCCGACTCGGCGGCATTGCGCGTTTGGGACATATGCGCCGATTTACGCACCAAAGCCGCCTGCACAGCTGCGCCATCATAGGGCTCAGCCTTCAGAGCCGTCGCAATATCACCAAGCGCTGCTTTCTGCCCCGCCCAAAAGGCGCGCCGCCCACCGCCTTGTACCTCTTTCACAGCGGCCCCGATTGCGCGGCGGTCGTCCTTGTCCAGAACCCGTAAAAGAAGATCAGAATGCCCGCGTACATCCGACGGCCCCGAATGCCGCAGAATAGCCCCGACAAACAGCCCCGCCACCAAGAGGTTCACACTGAGCGAGCCAATCAACAGAACCTTCAGCTTGCGGCTCATCTTAGGCTTTGTATCTTTCACCGTCTCCGCCATCACACCTCTCCCAATCCTGCCAGATAGTCGTAATCCGTCCCAAGGCTTTCCAAAGCGGCAGCAGCGCCAAAGCTCGGCAGCCCGAAACCGTCGCTGAGCCCGAGCGCAGGGCTCATCCCCAGCCAAAGCCCAAAGGCCGAAGCCGCCGTCAGCCCACTAAGACCCCCCCAGCCACCGATCATGTCAAACAGTCCCTCAAAGAGCGAACCCCGTGGATTGGCAGCGGCTGAAGGCGCGAGTGTCTGCAGCACAAACCCGCTCTGCGCCTCCTGAGCATCCGCGAGAACGCGCGCCAGAAGTGCCGCATCAGGCTGAGGAGCGTCCCGCTTGGCCGCCTCAAAAAGGGTGTCCAGCCCCGCATCACTCGTGTTGTTAAGCTCAGTCATCTTCATACCCCAGTTCATCCTTGCGTCCCTCAAGAGCCGCTTTCAATGCCCGCTTTCCACGGGCCGTCAGGCTTTCAACAGCCTCGATGTTCACATCCATAATCGCCGCAATCTCAGGGTTTGCCAGTCCCTCGATGTGGCGCAAAACGACGGCTTGGCGCTGTCGCTCGGGCAGCGCATTCAGCGCTTCCTGAAAGGCGTCCACGCGAGCGCGCTCTTGCAATTGCGCCTCCACGCTCGCCGCCCCGTCCTCTGGCTCCGCCACGGCCTCAAGCTCGACAGTGCGCCGCTTGCGCAGACGGTCAGTGCAGGCATTGGCCACCACGCGGTAAAGCCAAGTGGTAACTTTAGCTTCCCCCTGCCGCCAACTTGCCGCCATCCGCCAAAGCTTCAGCATCGCCTCCTGCGCAACATCCTCCGCCTCGGCTCTATCCCCTAAAAGACGATAAGCATGGGCCAGCACAACAGGTGTCAGCCGCAGAGTCAAAACCTCCGCGGCACGCTCGTCCCCCCTTGCAAACAGCAAGAGAAGCGCCTCTTCGCCCAAAGTCTCTGTGTCATCCAGTGGCATCTGCGTCATTCCATCGGCCTAGCCTCGCAAGGGCTTTGTGGCAAGTGCGCAAGACGTCTGGCCCTGCGCACAGCCTGCTTATCAGTAGGACTTTTTGCCGTGGTCGTGGCGTTTGCCCATTTTGCGCATCTTGCGCATTTCGTCCTTGCTCAAAAAGCCGTCCTTGTCAGCATCAAGCGTATCAAACATTTGAGCATGACGTTCGCCGCCCTTCAATTCCTCAAGGCTCAACGCGCCGTCTTTGTCCACGTCATGGCGCTCCAACATCTTGCCAAAACGCTTTTCGGCGCGTTTCTGGCCTTCAGCAGTCACCTCATCCGCCGTGATCTTACCATCCTTGTTTGCATCCGTGCTCGCAAAGCGCGCCGCTGGGCCCGCCTCAAGCTCGGCACGGCTGAGCTTGCCGTCCTTGTCAGTGTCAAGCTGCTCAAAGCGCATCTCGCCGCGCGATCCACGCTCGCCCTCACCCCGCATCTTGCCAAAGGCCAGCGCACTTGTACCTGTGGCTGCGATGCTTACTGCGACAATAACGGCCACTGCTTTATTCGGCTTCATATGATATCTCCTCACTCTTGCCGCGGTGTTGTTCCGCTGCTTCTGAGGCTGATACGCGTGCGCGCACAGTTTCCGTCGCCCCCTGACTGCAAAAGCAGCGACATCACGCCGCAAGACCGAACTACACCCTTTATTTCTAGGCCATTTGCCCTCACTCTTGACCAAACGTCACACAACGGACAACACATGCCCCATACCGACCAGACACTCGCACACATCTCCGACGCTGCGGAGATCCTCCCCCCGCTCAAGCCCGCGCTCCTCAAAGGCTGGCGCGGCAAATGTCCTAAATGCGGCTCTGGCCCCTTGCTGAAAAGCTATCTCAAAGTGCACGGCGAATGCGCCGTCTGCGGTGAAGACTTCACGCTCCAACGCGCCGATGATGGCCCCGCCTACCTGACAATCCTGGTGGTCGGCCACTTGATGATCCCGCTCATGCACATTTCCTTTGTGAAGTTTCGGCCCGAGCCGCTGACACTGTTCACCATCTTCGCGCTTGGCACGACCGCCCTCACCCTATACCTTCTCCCCAAAATGAAAGGCGCGGTGATCGGCTTTCAATGGGCCCGCCGCATGCACGGTTTTGGTGTCCCGAAGTGACCATACCCGCGCTCGCTTGAGGGCCAGATGACAAAACCTATCGATAAGACAGCCATCCGCAATGCCGCAACAGTGATCGCCCTGCGCGATCGCTTCACAGCGCCCAAAGTGCTGATGGGCCAACGCGGTGAAAAGGCCGCCTTCATGCCCAACAAATTCGTCTTTCCAGGCGGAGCACTGGACAGTGATGACTTTGATGTCCCTCTCGCCGAGGGCTTTCACCCCACCTGTGCAGCACGCCTTGCCGAAGGCTGCCCGCGCGATATTTCCTCCGCGCTCGGTGTCGCCGCCATTCGCGAGCTTTGGGAAGAAACAGGCCTTATCCTTGGCGCAAAAGGTCCGTGGCACAGCGATATTCCCGACGATTGGAAGGACTTCGCCGAAGCAGGCTATCTTCCCTCCGCGCGCCCGCTGCAATTCGTCTTTCGCGCCATCACACCAATGGGTCGCCCCCGCCGCTTTGATGCGCGCTTCTTTCTCGTCGACGCCGATGAAATCGCGTCTGATCTGGATGATTTCTCAGGCGCCGAAGACGAGCTCTCCCACCTTCAGTGGATTCCGCTCGAAGAAGTCCGCAGCTTTGATCTGCCCTTCATAACAGAAGTGGTGCTGGCCGAAGTCGCCCACCGCGCCCATGCCACAGAGCCGCCCAGCAATGTGCCGTTCTTTCACAACGGCATCGAGGAAAGCCTCTTTCTGCGTCTCGGCGGTCGCGGCCCCCTCACAGGCAAGCAGATCGCGGACGACTAAACGCCCCCCCTTTTTCTTTCTATAAATATCCTCGGGGGTCTGGGGGTGAAACCACCAGCTGGTCGGATGTGCAAAGCACATTCGAAATCCGTTCAGTACAGCCAGACCAACGCCAAGACTGAGGCCGTAATCAGCCCCATACCAGCCCACTCGCGCCGCGTGATCACCTCGCCAAAAAACCAAACAGACACAATAATTGAAAAGATTACCTCAACCTGCCCAACAGCAAAAACATAGGCCGCATTCATCATCGCAAAGGCGGTAAACCAACAGAGAGACCCACCCATACCCGCAAGCCCCATCCAAACCGAGGTGCGCCATGATCCCAGCACGCGCGACACCTCACCCTCCTCTCGCCAGCGCAAATATCCCCCGAGCGCAAAAGCCTGAAAAAGTGTCACGCAAGGTATCGTCACAAGCGCGCGCAAAAGGGGGTCAGTGGCCTGAACCTCAAGCGTCGCACCGCGATACGCCACGGCAGAACAGGCAAACAAAACCCCGGAAAGAAGCCCCAACCCCGCCGCAGGGTTCATCGCCCGCCGCATCAGCCCGCCCGCGCCCTCCGGAATATCCGAAAGCACAAAGACACCAACAAGCCCCAGCCCGATCGCAAACAGTCCACCAAGGCTCACCACATCTCCCAAGACAACAAAGCCAACAAGCGCCGTCAGCATGACTTCGGTTTTCTTGAAGGTAATTCCGACTGCAAAGTTACGGCTCGCAAAAATCGCAACAACGCACCATGTCGCCAAGATCTGCGTCACGCCACCCGTGAGCACATAAGCCCAAAAGACCGGCTCAATTTCAGGCAGCCCTTGTCCGCGCCATAGAAGGTAGCCTGCCGCCAAAAGTGTCACAAACGGCGCGGTAAATGCAAACCGTGCCAGCGTGGCCCCGCCCGCCGACAGCGCGCCCATGCTCAGGCGTTTTTGCAAGGTAAAGCGCAGAGTCTGAAACGCCGCCGCCATAACAGAAAGGATAATCCAGCTCATCGCCTTCTATAGGCGCAGGCCTACTCGCTTGGCCAGAGCGGATGAGGCACAGGGTCTTTCGCGCGCAGAAAATACTTCGCAAACACAGTCCCGTAAGAGCGGTAGTAATAGCCGTCATTTTTGCCCAAAAACGCCTCTCTCTCAGCACGGAACAAAGCAGGCAGCCTGTACCACGGCACGCCGGGGCGCTCGTGGTGCACCACATGATAGTTGTTGTTCAAAAACAAAAGCGCAAGCAGCCCACGGTCTTCGACAATCACGGTGCGCCCTTGGCACGCTTCATGTGCGCGATGCTCCAGATAGGTGCGGATTTTCAAAAGAGATAGGGCGCCATATGTTGCCAAGAACAGCGCCCAGAGCGGCATTTGGCCCACAGCGAGCCCCCACCAGATCACGAGCGCCACCGCAGGAATATGCACAAGCCACGCCACCAAAGCGGCACGGTCTCCCGCCACAATCGCGCGCCAATCTTCCCGCATAAAGAAAAACTGCCCCACAGTGGGCCCGACCAACATGCGCCCCAGCAACGTATTGTTAAACTCAAGCAAAACCTGCCCCCAGCGTGGCATCGCCGCCCAAACTTTCGGGTCGCGATAGTTGCTCTCAGGGTCATCATAAGGGTCCGTCAGGTTCTCATCCGTATGGTGAACAAGATGCAAGTCGCGAAACCGGCCATAAGGAATAACAAGCGAAAGCTGTGCAAAAACCAGCGCCTCATTGAGCCATTTAAGCCGCGTCGGATGCCCATGCAGCGCTTCATGGCAAAGCGACGAATGCATTGCCGCCGCCAGCATCACGCAAAGCATTCCCAAAGGCAGCCATATCTCTGCCGCCCAAGTCGTCCCGATCGCCCAAAGCCCGTAAGTCGCGAACAAAAGCACGAGCGTCGGCCACTCAACCCGCGCAATCCTCATGCGCGCCCCCAAGCGACACCCGCCCAAAGCCGCTCATAGCCGATATACATCACAAACCCGAGCAGCGTATTCACCAGTGCCATCGCCCCACCCACAGCAAAAGACCCCGTGGCAGCAAATCCCACAAGGCTCATCACAGTCAGCCCCAGAAGGTTCCAGAACGCGGCCTTAATCAATGTGCGCCTGCGGGTGTCCAATCTCTGCTCCAATGCCAGTCAACTTCACAAAAACGTTACACAGCCCCCGCGCCAGCGCGCAGTCCGAATATGATTAACATTTCTAAGCAATAGTGATATTAGTCACCATATGCAGGATAAAGTAGACAAGCGCCTCCGCGCTGCCCAGTTCCGCCAGCGCCTCGCAAGCGCCATGACCACGGCAGGCGAAAGTCAAGCCGCGCTCGCGCGTCACATCGGCGTGAATCGCTCGACAATTTCCCAGCTCCTGTCTGGTCAGGGCGCGCGCCTGCCCAATGCGCAAGTGGTGGGCGAATGTGCCGCCGCGCTTGGCGTCTCCGCTGACTGGCTCTTGTCCCTGTCTGACCGCCCAGAGACCGCAGCAGCCCTTCTGGCCAACTCGCTTACGCTCACAGAAGCCCCACGCGCAATGATTGATGAACAAATCTTTCAGTGGCACAAAGAGGCCGCAGGCTACAAAATCCGCCATGTCCCTGCCGCCCTGCCAGATATGCTCAAAACCCGCGAGGTGCTAAATTGGGAATACGCGCCGCACCTTGGGCGCACCGCAGAGCAAGCGATTGGCGCAATGGAAGACCGTCTCACCTTTATTCGCCAAAGCCCTTCTGATTACGAAATCGCTCTGCCTCTCTATGAAATCGCAAGCTTCGTGCATGGCGAAGGCTATTACCGCGGCCTATCGCTCGCCGCCCGCCGCGCCCAGATCGATCGTTTCAAAGAGCTGCACGATCAACTCTACCCGCGCCTGCGGATTTACCTTTTTGATGCCCGTCGGCTGTTCTCCTCCCCGATCACAGTCTTCGGTCCGCTCCTCGCCGCCCTCTACGTGGGCCGCGACTATCTTACCTTCCGCGATCGCGAACGCGTTGCCGCGCTGACCCAGCATTTTGACGCTCTCGTGCGCGAAGCCCACATCACAGCCCGCGACTTCCCCGATCACCTCGACGCCCTCGCCGCAGACCGCCCCTGATCCTTCCTCTTTCTGCAAATATGCTGGGGGTCTGGGGGCAAAGCCCCCAGCGGGTCGGATTGGCGAAGCCAATTCGAACTCAAACCTTCGGATCAGGGTTCTCCGTATGCCCGTCCACAGCAATGACTTGGCCACTCACAAGCCGCGCCTTATCCGAGCCAAGGAACACAGCCATATTGGCAACATCCTCAGCCGTCACAAAGCTGCGCATCGATGTTCCGCTGGCATAGCCCTGATAGACGGCGTCCCGCGTCATCCCTTTGGCGAGCGCTTCACGCGCCAACACGCCCTCCATTCGCTCGCCTTCCACCGCCCCGGGGCAGATCGCATTGGCGCGGATCCCATAAGGGCCAAGTTCCATCGCCAGTGTTTTCATCAGCCCGATCACAGCCCATTTTGCCGCCGCATAGGGCGCACGAAACGGATAGCCATACTGCCCCGCCGTTGAAGAGGTCAGTACAATCGAACCGCTCAAAGCGGTTTTCATGATCGGCGCCGCATATTTAGCCGCCAGAAACGCCCCCTCAAGGTTCACACTCACACAACGTTGCCAATCAGCGAGCGCAATCTCTTCCACAGGCGCTGTCGGCCCGGCAATACCCGCATTTGCACAGAGCACATCAAGACGGCCCCAGCGTACTTCAAGCTCGGCAAAGAAATCAGCCATAGCCGCCTCGTCGGAGGCATCCACATCCGCAGCGCCCCAATGCGCAGGAAGATTTGAGAGCGCCTTCTTGTCAACGTCTGTCACCCAGACTTCTGCGCCCTCCGCCGCAAAAGCCTCCGCCATAGCGCGCCCGATCCCGGACGCGCCCGCAGTCACAAGAACCTTCATCGTGGCGCTCCAACAGCGCGACCAAGCCCCTCAGGTGCGGGCAGGCTCGCATGCGCTGTCGCAACCTTGACCAAAGCCGCCTCAACCTGTGCCGCAGGCGGAGCCGCACGGCGCGTCGCCAGATCAACGTGCAAAAGCAGATGTTCTCCCGTCGCCAAGACCCGCGCACCCTCACACATTTCATGCCACAGGTGCATCTTCTTGCCTTCCCCCAGAATGACTTGCGTGCGCACCGTAATCTTTGCCCCCGCATGAACTTCATCAAGATGGCGAATATGCGTCTCGGCGGTAAAATAGCTTCCGCCACTGGCGATATACTCCGCGTCACAGCCGATCATTTCCATGAAGCGGTCGGTACTGTCGGCAAAGGCCTGCAAATAGCGGCTCTCGGTCATATGTCCGTTATAATCGAGCCAATCGAGCGGAACCACGCGGTGCAGCGTCAGCACGGGCTGACTCAGATCCACGATGTCATCCACATGGTCAACAATCCCCGCACCCGCGCGCAGCGTTTTGTCGTGGGCGTTCTGAAGGGCGCCCGCGCCCCAGTCATTGGCGCCAAGCGCGCGCATCATACCGACAAGGTTGTCGTCGCGAATGCGCTCAAGCTCGCGGATCGAATGCATACCCGACTGCGCATCAGACTGATCGGCAATCGCATCGACAAGCTCATCCGTCAGCTCAGGCACATCCATAAGCTTGGTCCAGGGCCAGCTCAGGCAAGGCCCGAACTGCGCAATGAAGTGGCGCATACCCGCTTCGCCGCCCGCAACACGATAGGTCTCAAACAAGCCCATCTGCGCCCAGCGGATGCCAAAGCCATAGCGGATTGCATTGTCGATCTCCTCGGTCGTGGCGATCCCATCGTTAATCAGCCAAAGCGCCTCGCGCCACACCGCCTCAAGAAAGCGATCGGCAATATGCGCATCAATCTCTTTCTTCAGATGCAGCGGATACATCCCGATGCCAGAGATGACCTCTTTCGCCGTGGCGATCACATCGGCACTGTTCGCCTCTGTGCTCACCAACTCGATCAAGGGCAACAAATAAACGGGGTTAAACGGATGGGTCACAACAATCTGATGCGCATTCGCCATGCCTGCCTGAAGCTCGCTCGGCTTATAGCCCGAGGTTGAGGAGCCAATCACAGCCTCCGCCGCCACACAGTCGGCCAGTTGCGCATAGACCTTATGCTTGATGTCGAGCCGCTCAGGCACAGATTCCTGCACCCAAGCCGCGCCTGCGCAAGCCTCAGACAGGTCCGCATGAAAACTCAAGCGCCCCTCTTCAGGCAGCGCCATATTGCCCAGCCCCGGAAGAGAGCGGCGCGCATTGGCGAGCACTTCGCCAATCTTGCGTTCCGCCTCGGGATCAGGGTCAAACACCCGCACATCCCATCCATTGAGCAAAAAGCGCGCAGCCCAGCCGCCGCCAATCACACCACCACCAATGATAGCAGCCTGTTTTTTCATCTTTTTTCGTCCTTCAAAGGTTAATCTACACAAATCGTTGCGGGCTCGCCGCCGTTTAGAACATCATAGCAGCCAAAATAGGGGGTCACTGGCGTACAACTCCGTGTCTCAGCCAAGCAAAACCCGGCGCATTCAGAATTGTCGCGGCAGCGCTTGCCAGCATCAGGCTGTGCGCTGGCGCATTGCGGCCCCACAAGCCCCACAACCATACGCCCACCAGCGGCCTCACACTCCTGCCCGACCAAAAGCGGTGAACGCCCACCAACAGGCGCAGCGCCGCCTGACGTTTCCGCCATTTGACAAGACGCCAGCGCCACCAAAGTCAGCACAGCCGCCCCAATTGCAAAAATCCGTTTCATGGCCGTTGTCCCCTGTTTGTCGCCCTCATCTCTGCCCAGCTCACTGTCGCAGCGCGATCTGACTCACGTCATAGCCATTAAAGTCGAGCATCTCCCGCGCCGCCACCATGCGGTCAGTCCCCCCGCGCGGCTTGCGATCAAGGATAAGCCCAAAGCTCCCTTCGGGCGTCCCAATCGCAGCAGTGCGAAACCCTTCATCCACCCAAAGCACCCAGTATTCCTCGCTCGTTCCTTCAAGCCTAAAGCGCCCCGGACCGGTCACCTCCCCCTGACTCTCGCGACCATCCGCGCGCCAGATAAAGCGCGTCTCACTCACAGCCCTGATCGTCACGCGCTGCAAAACATCTGTCGGATAAGACGCTCGCACGACCCAATCACCCTGAAACCTCACCAGATCAAACCGCAGTGTCGACGAGATTCTCGCCGCGCTATCGCGATAGCTCACAGAGGCCGCCTCTGGCACGGGCGCACACCCCGCCAACGCCACAGTGGCCGCCATGAGCCAGCGGCGTATCATCCCTTTGGCGCTTGTTTTGTCAGCTTGAGCTTCTCACGTACGGCCTCAGGCCCGATCACTTTCGCGCCCATGTTTTCAATGATCGTAACGGCACGCTCTACAAGCTGGTAGTTCTCGGCCAAGACACCTTTATCAAGCCAGAGGTTGTCCTCAAGCCCGACCCGCACATTGCCCCCCGCCAGTACAGAGGCGGCAACATACGCCATCTGGTTGCGCCCCAGCGCAAAGGCGCTGAAGGTCCAGTTGCTCGGCACATTGTTCACCATCGCCATAAAGGTGTTAAGATCGTCAGGCGCACCCCAAGGCACGCCCATGCAAAGTTGCACCAGCGCATCAGGCTCCAGAACGCCATCAGCAACAAGCTGCTTGGCATACCAAAGATGCCCTGTATCGAACGCCTCAATCTCTGGCTTAACGCCAAGCTTGGTCATCATCGTGCCCATCGCCGTCAACATTCCCGGCGTATTGGTCATCACATAATCCGCCTCGGCAAAGTTCATCGTGCCGCAATCCAGCGTACAGATCTCGGGGAGGCATTCAGCAATATGCGCAACACGCTCAGTCGCACCGACCATGTCTGCTCCCTCAGCAAGCGGGAAAGGTGCTTCGGAGCTGCCAAAGATCATATCTCCGCCCATGCCCGCCGTGAGATTGAGCACAACGTCTGTATCAGACTCACGGACACGGTCGGTCAACTCGCGGTAAAGCTTCAAGTCGCGGCTCGGCTTGCCTGTCTCAGGGTCACGCACATGGCAATGCACCACAGCCGCGCCTGCCTTTGCCGCCTTGATCGCGCTCTCGGCAATCTCCTTGGGCGAGCGCGGCACATGTGGGCTGCGGTCTTGCGTGCCGCCTGAGCCTGTTACGGCACAAGTGATGAAAACCTCTTTGTTCATAGTCAGTGGCATCTGCGAATCCTCTTCTGCATGGCGTGTTGCTCAAAGTATCACCGCACTTGCGTTGGCTCTTTTGATCTTTTACGAAAATAATATGTCATTATCCGAAAAAATATCACCAAAAGCGCTCGACACAGCAGTGCTTGTCCTAAGTGACAGCAACACGCTCAGCTTCGCCGCGGCCGTTGATCCTCTGCGCGCTGCCAACCGCCGCGCAGGCCGCACACTGTTTTCCTGGCGCTTTGTGACGCCCACAGAGTCCGCTGCCAGGCTCACCTCTGGTATAGAGGTTCAGGGCACACCTCTTGCCGCGCTGGAAAGCTGCGATCTCCTCATCATCGTGGCAGGCTTCAATCTTGATGCCCATGCCACGCCACAGCTTCTCGCGGCCCTGCGGCGCCTCGCGCCTCATGCAGGCCAGATCGCCGCGATTGATGGCGCAAGCTGGCTCCTCGCCAGCGCGGGCCTGCTCGATGGTCAGAGCGCCACAGCCCATTGGGAAGATCTGGAGCATTTCGCCAGCCGCTTTGACGCGGTCGAGACTTTGCCACACCGCTTCGTTCAGTCTGGCAAGTTCGCCACAGCAGGCGCAGCCATGCCCGGCCTTGATATGATGCTGCGCCTGATCGAGGAGCGCTTTGGTGCACGCCTTGCCCAAGAGGTTGCAGGCGCGTTCCTGCATGACCCCTCCCAGCCTGCCGATTTACCGCAAAACCCCGCCAGCCGCCAAAGCCTCGCACGTCATCACCCGGCCGTCGCGCGCGCCCTCGCGCTGATGCAGGCCCATATCGAAACGCCCCTAAGCATCGCAGCGCTGGCAACACAGCTCTCGCTCTCGCCGCGCGTGCTGGAGTTGCGCTTCAAAACTGCCATCGGCCAAAGCCCGAAAGCCACCTACCTCGCGCTGCGCCTTTCAGAGGCCCACCGCCTCGCGCTCGATACGTCCCTGCCCGTGCAAGACATCTCTCTGGCCACAGGTTTTGCCTCCCAAGCCAGCTTCGCCCGCGCCTTCAGCAAAGCCCACGGCCGCTCGCTACGCGCCCTGCGCCAAGAACGCTGAACAGCGGCTTTCTCTTTCTCTAAATATCCCGGGGGTCTGGGGGCAGCGCCCCCAGCCGGTCGGATTTCGCGCAGCGAAATTCGAAGCCTCAGCACGACGCCCTCAATAAGGCATCGGATGCGCCTTATGCGCCACGTCAATCTCTTCCAGCACCTCGCTAGAAAGGCTCAGATCCACCGCGCCCAAAGCATGCTCGAGCTGGCCCACAGTTGTCGCCCCGAAGATCGAGCTGCCCAAAAAGGGCCGCGTCAGCGTCCAAGCCAGCGCCATATGCACGGGGTCAAGTTCGTGGCGCGCGGCAATCGCCAGATAGGCCTCTACCGCATCAAAGACACGCGGCGTGATCCGCCCGCCCATCTCGGGCACAAAGCTCTTGCGCGAGCCTTCGGGCACGGCCCCGCCCTGATATTTCCCGCTCAGAAGCCCCGCGCCCAAAGGGGAAAACGCGAGCAAGCCGACGTTCTCGTTCAGACTCATCTCCGCCATGTCGGTGTCATACAAGCGGCAGAGCAACGAATATTCGTTCTGCACAGAGGCCACCCGCGGCCCGCCCATTCGCTCAGCCACATTTAGCCACTGGCACGTCCCCCAAGCGCTCTCGTTAGAGAGGCCAAAGGCGCGGATCGTCCCGCGTTCGACTTCTTTCTGAAGCGCGCCCAGAGCGTCTTCCATATGGGCAATCGTCTCGGCACGGTTCTGTCCGCTGGGGTCAAACGTCCAGTTTTTGCGAAACATATAAGAGCCACGGTTGGGCCAGTGAAACTGGTAGAGATCAATCACATCCGTCTTGAGCCGCGCAAGGCTGCCCTCAATCGCGGCAGGAATCGTCTCCGCAGTGATCGGCGCGCCGTCGCGCACATTCATATAGCCCTCGCCCGAGTGTTTCGTCGCCAACACAACTTCGCCGCGCCGCCCCGTCGTCTCGAACCAATTGCCCAGAATGCGCTCTGCGTCGCCCTGCGTCTCGCGGCTCAAAGGGTTCACAGGATACATCTCTGCGCAGTCCCAGAACTGAACCCCATGATCGAGCGCCATATCCATCTGCGCATGACTGTCGGCCTCGCTCGTCTGCGTTCCAAACGTCATCGTGCCAAGGCACATCTCGCTGACAGAAATCCCGGTACGGCCCAATTCGCGCTGTTTCATATCGCTTCCCCTCGCGTTGATTGCGCGCACTCTGCCAGTCTTGCAGATGATGTCAAACCGACAGCGCGCAGATTTTGGTCTTTGATGTCAACATCCACGACATCCGCGCGAGACAGGACGATCAGTGGCCACTTTCCAGAATGCCCGTCTGCACATCATAATCGACAGCCAGCTCGTAATCAGGGTCATCGTCACTATCGACGATAAGATGACCGGCCTTATTGAGCAGCTTGTGGCAATCGCGGCTCAAGTGACGCAAGCGGATCTGTTTGCCCGCGGCCTCATAGCGTGCCGCCAAAGCCTCAATCGCCTGCAAAGCAGACTGGTCGACAACGCGGCTGTCCTTAAAGTCCACAATCACAAGGTCAGGGTCTGTTTCCACTTCAAAAATCTCGGCAAACCCGTCGCTGGAGCCAAAAAACAGCGGTCCCCGAATTTCATAGACTTTCGCGCCTTCGTCCGTGGTCGACTCGCGCGTCACAGCATGAATACGGCTCGCATTGTTCCACGCATAAGCCAGCGCCGAGACAATCACACCCACAACAACCGCAATCGCCAGGTCATAAGCCACAGTCACAATCGTCACCAAAACAGTGACGAAAGCATCGTTGAGTGGCACGCGCCGCAGGATTGTGAGCGAGTTCCAGGCAAACGTCCCGATCACGACCATAAACATCACGCCAACAAGCGCTGCGAGCGGGATCTGCTCAATCAGCGGCGAGGCAAACATAATGAATGTCAAAAGAAACAGTGCCGCCGCGATCCCCGCGATGCGCGTGCGCCCGCCAGACTTCACGTTGATCATGCTCTGCCCGATCATCGCACAGCCGCCCATACCGCCAAAAAAGCCGGTCACAACATTGGCCGCGCCCTGCGCCATACATTCCTGAGACGCGCCACCGCGCTTGCCAGTAATTTCGCCCACAAGGTTGAGCGTCAGCAAGCTCTCGATCAGGCCAATCGCCGCCAGAATCACGGCATAAGGCAGAATAATGTAAAACGTTTCCATATTGAGCGGCGCAAGCGCGGTCCCGTATAGCCCCTCACCCGTGCCAAAAGGATTGTGGAAGCTCGGAAAGCCGCCCTTGATTGAGGCCAGATCGCCAACACGCGGCACATCAAGCCCTAGCACAATCACCAAAATCGCAACAATCCCGATCCCAGCCAAAGGCGCCGGCACAAACCGCGTTACCTTGGGCATCACCCAGATAATCGCCATGGTCAGGGCCACAAGCGACAGCATCATCATCAAAGGCACACCCGTGAGCCACTCGCCCCCGCTCATTCCGTGGCCCGTGTTCTCCATCGAACCAGGCACTTTGAACTGCGTCATCTGCGCAAGGAAAATAACAATCGCAAGGCCGTTCACAAAACCCAGCATCACAGGATGCGGCACAAGGCGAATAAACTTGCCCCAGTGCATCGCGCCCGCAAAGAGCTGCAACATCCCCATCAAAACGACCGTAGCAAAAAGATATTCAACGCCGTGCTGCGCAACCAGCGCAACCATAACAACCGCCAGTGCGCCCGTCGCACCAGAGATCATTCCTGGACGGCCTCCAAACACAGCTGTGATTAGACCAACAAGAAAGGCTGCATATAGACCGACAAGAGGATGAACCCCCGCAACAAACGCAAACGCAACCGCCTCAGGCACCAGCGCAAGCGCCACAGTAAGCCCCGCCAACAGCTCGATGCGCATCCGCGACACGCTCCATGGCTCGTCGGGCATAAGCCGCAGATCGGGCATGGCAAGGCGGTTGGCAAAGGCAGCCATAAGGGCGCGTTTCATATCATCTGTCCTATTCGGGTCATCATTCGGGTTCGCTTTTCGTCTCGCGCCCTAACGCGCCACGCCGAAAATAGCCAGCCCCCAGACAAAACGCCTCTGTGCCACGTTGCACCGCGGCATAGTTTTTTGTGTCAGAGAGCCCAAAGGTTAACGATTCGCGCCGCGCCAAAAGTCGATTTGCTCGGTGCACGGGTTGTGCACGGGTTGTGCACGCTTTTCACCCCCCCTGTTTTGGCCCATCACACCCACGTTAAGTCAGCGCACGCTGCCTTGCCTTTGCGCCACTCACGGGTCACAAATAGCCTCGAAAACCTATGGGAGAAAAGCATGAGCGAGACTGTTATTGGCGTCATCGGTGGGTCCGGCATCTACGAGATCGACGGACTGGAAAACGCCAGCTGGCAAGAGATCGAAACCCCTTGGGGAAAGCCTTCTGATGCAGTTTTGACAGGCGTGCTCGAGGGGGTCAAAATGGCCTTTCTCCCCCGCCACGGTCGCGGCCATGTCCATTCGCCGAGCACCGTTCCCTACCGTGCCAATATCGACGCCCTCAAGCGCCTCGGTGTAACAGATGTAATCTCGGTTTCCGCCTGCGGAAGCTTTCGCGAAGAGATGGCGCCAGGAGATTTTGTTGTTGTAGATCAATTCATTGATCGCACATTTGCGCGCGAGAAATCCTTCTTCGGAACGGGCTGCGTCGTCCATGTTTCGGTCGCCCATCCGACCTGTCCGCGCCTGTCTGCCGCCTGCCTTGAGGCCGCCCAAGACGCAGAGATCAAGGTCCACAATGGTGGCACATATCTCGCCATGGAAGGTCCGCAATTTTCCACGCTGGCGGAGAGCAAAATGTACCGCGAAAGCTGGGGGGCTGATGTCATCGGCATGACCAATATGCCTGAAGCCAAACTCGCCCGCGA
>NZ_JAQWYD010000110.1:0-5964 GCF_029254145.1 Lentibacter sp. | reverse complement strand
ATTGATAGCCTGCTGAACCACAAACAGAGTGCCACTCGAGGTGGCGTAATGCGCCACTACCAAAGATCCCAGAACCTAGACAAGCGTCGTGATGTGATGTCGCAGTGGGGCCAGCTATTAGAGGAATGGGTTTGACCGATAGCTTTATTGATCGCCGCAATGAAGAATTCGCAGATTACATTCAATGCGACGCCTCTCTCGTTCAGGAATTATACGTTGCTTCTAAAACCGCGGTAATTCCTGACCCCGAGGAGGCACAAGAAATAGCAAAAACGGTCGCGGCCTATGCAAATGCACTAAAGCATTTGGAACGCTTTGAAGAGGCATTAACAAAATTACCAGATATAGAACGCGGAGTGTTCCAAATTCAAAAAGACCACTGGTCAGAAGCCATTCCATCATTGAAGGAAGGATTACTTTCTTCAATGATAGTGGCACAAAAGCGTAAAGGCCGCGGATCAGGCCAAGGGCGGGCTAATCATAAAGCGAATGCAATCGCGGAGTTTGTTGCTCAGGTTTTTGAAAAGCTTAACAGGCCCATAACTTTTGGCATTAGCGGGCATGATAACGGACCAAGCACTGACTTTGGTAAAGCAGTGCAAAAGTGCTTAACAATTTATAACGTTCGATCGGCTCCTAAAAAAACAATACATTATGCTCGGAGCATTACGAAGCCAGTGGCACCCTTGGAAGTGATTGAAAACGGCAATCCAGCAGACTGGCGGCGTCCAACTCAGGCAGCATATATGCGGCGCAAATTGCCCAATGCCTAATTGATCCTACTTTAATCTTTTCTGGCATTTATCAGCGCCCAATCAACTCTGTCAGGTTAGCAGCATCTTCAATGACGGAGGTGCAAAATGGCACTCAAACAAACATGGCAACCCGAGCAACCGTTACCGCAGTACGCTGACAAAGCGACTGCCGCTGCGATCATTACCCACCACTTCTTCCCCATAAGCCCGCGCACTCTGGAGCGATGGCCTTTGACCGTTAGACGGCCAAACAAAGCGACAATCTACGAAGTGGCTGAGCTAATGCAGTACGCAGAAGCAAAGCTTCAAAGCGCATATACGTATAAGCAGGTGTAGGGCTGATTATGATTAAGATCGCAACACCTCCCACAGCTTCGCAAAACATTGGTTCTGGCTCGCCCTTTCATCCCTCAAACCGAGAGCGCGATGATTGCTACACCAATATTGTCCTGCAATTGTCTCCACGCTGGCGGATAATAACCTGCAAGCATGGCATACAGTGGATCCTGCAAAAGCGTTCTGTAGCGCCCCCGAACACAGGGACATGGGCGGGCAAGAGTTATGCAACAACGCGGGATGGCCTAATGGCCGCCTGTGCGGGGCGAGGTTTGCTCTCAGAGCCAACTGCGCGTTCAACAATAGAGGCCCTGCCATCGCACATTCGTCACTTCATCTTCGAGCAATCCCGCCCATAAAGAAACCGCGCGCTCAAAAGCACGCGGTTCAGTAACGCAGGTATAACTTGGGAAGGTCATTACCTGCCTCACAAATACCACGTCTTGTAGAGCGCCTCAACAATTGAGTTTATAAATGCAAGTTTATGATCAAAACACACCAGAGTTTCCCTCTGGCTTTGGCCAATGCGACACGCGTGCAATTACACTTAATGACGGCAGACCCAACCCGCACAAGCGCGCTGGCACCCCGTATAAGACCATCACCATCGCCGAGATCGGTGCGATGGCCAAAACCCTCAAACGTCTCCAAAAGAGCAGGCTCGCTGGTTCATCCCCTCAACTTACAACGACCTCGATGCGCGTACCCATGAGGTACAGCGGCAACGCGGCTCGTTCGCCTGGCTGACACTCGATGTAGATACGAACAATCTATCTCTAGAGGCTGTCGACGCCTCATTGTCTCATGTCATAGGTGAAGCTTGTCGCATCATCTACTCGACACGATCCGCAACTGAAGAAAACAAGAAATGGCGCACTTTGGTCCCGTTGGCCAACAAGATCGACGGTTCGGATTTCTCCGATACACAAAACGCCTTCTTCGATCTGTTGGAGGAGGCCAGCGAGGGTGCCCTGACGCCAGACAGAGCGTTGGCACGGCCAGCACAGCTGGTTTATCTCCCCAACCATGGTGATTTCTATGAGGTAAAACTTGATAAGGTAGAGGCGCTAGCCTTGTCACCTGATCATGCGATTATCCAGCATCGAGACGCAAAACAAAAGGCACTGGAGCTTGGAGCTTGGAGCTTGGAGCTTGGAGCTTGGAGCTTGGAGCTTGGAGCTTGGAGCTTTAGAGGCAAGGGCAGCACGAGACAAACGCAAGGCCAAAGTGCAACCAGGCGTATTATCGCCTATAGGCGCTTACAACAGCGCGCACACAGTAGCCGAGCTCCTAGAGCGCTACGGGTATACTCAAAACGGTCCATCCGTTGACTGGCGTAGTCCGTTTCAATCATCGGGCAGCTATGCAACACGCGACTTCGGAGACTACTGGATAAGCCTATCAGAGAGCGATGATGCGCAGGGAATTGGAACAAAAACAGTTAATGGGCATAGGTACGGGGATGCCTTCGCACTGTTCGTCCACTTCGAACACGGTGGCAATTTCAAAAGAGCCCTGACAGCCTACCGAACAGATTTGATACGGCTAGCCCCCCACGAGGAGAGCGTTATACCCCATTATGATACCTCAGCATCCTCACGTAGCTTCGAATCTTTACTAGAAGCAGCAAAGGCCTTGGACGCGAACCAGATCGACGAAATGGAGGCGATTGTAATAGAGGCAGCGGCGTTCAGTCCTGTCCGCCAGGACGCTGTGTTCCGCGCCATCAAAAATGCAACCAAAATTCCCATGGGGACAATCAGGGCGCAGTTGTCTCAACAGACACAGATCGTAGATCTAGATCACCTCGACCTTGCCCGAGCAACAATTCAGAACATTGGAGGTGAGAACTTAATTTATGCCGACGGCGCAGTCTGGCGCTGGCAAGAGCGCGGCATATGGACCGGGCAAGATCCGCGTGCAATCAAGCAGAGCGCACAGTTAGCGATTGATGAGCAAGAGATACACGTCACCGCGAATTTAGTGAACGGCGTTAGCGACGTTCTCAAGAACGAAATTTTCAAGCCCGAGCATGAATTCAACCTAGGGCACCCAGAAACGGTGAACTGCTTAAATGGCGAGTTAGAGCTGCTTGATTTCAGCAGTGCTTGGCAACTCGAGCCACATGATCGAGAACACTACCGCACAACGCAAATTCCTGTGGCATACGATCCAGAAGCCGACGCTCCACTATTCCGTGTCTTCCTTGAACAGGTGTTTCGTGATGACACTGACAAAACTGAAAAGATCCGATGTGTTTGTGAGCTGATGGGATACACTCTGATGAGCCATGCTCGTCATGAACTGTTCGTTATGCTGATTGGACCGGGAGCAAACGGCAAGAGTGTTTTGCTCGCGATCATAGAAGCCTTGGTGGGCGAGAAAAATGTTGCGGGCGTACAGCCTGCAAACTTTTCAGATAAGTTCCAACGGGCCCACCTGCACAAAAAACTCGCCAACATCGTGACAGAGCTCAAGCAGGGAGAGGTGATTGCTGACGCCGAGCTCAAGGGAATCACATCTGGTGAGCCATCAACGGTTGAGAACAAGCATCGTGACCCTTTTGTACTGCGACCCTTCTCTACGTGTTGGTTTGGGACAAACCACATGCCTCACACACGCGACTTCTCGGACGCGCTGTTTCGGCGAGCGGTCATCCTCCAGTTCAATCGTACTTTTGCCAAAGAAGAGCAGGACCCACAGCTCAAAGACAAGTTGCTGACTGAATTACCCGGCATCCTCAATTTGGCGCTCAGTGCATATGCAAATGCTCTTGAAAGTGGCTTCACCACGCCCAGTTCAACTGAGGCTGCCAAGAAGGAGTGGCGACTAGAAGCCGATCAGGTCGCACAATTTGTGGATGACGCCTGCTCACGCGATCCCAAAGCGCGAGAGAAAACGAGCAACGTTTTCGAAGCATACAAATACTGGGCTCAAGAAAACGGTGTAAGCCAAATGATGAGCCATAGGGGCCTGCGGGAGCGCTTAACGCGACTAGGTTTTGGCGAACACCGTAATCGGAAAGCCCGTTACGTTACAGGTCTTCGCATTGTCGTAGGAGGCCCCTTCTCCAAAAGCTTGTGACGCATGTGACGTATTTTTCTAATGTACGGTTTATGGTGAAAAAATATATTCATAGAAAACATTTTTTAGTGAATAGAGAGTGCAGTAAGAAAAAGCGTCACATGCGTCACCTCTACCTGCGCGACAGAAAACCACCCTCTGCCTCAACAAGCTTCGCTCAATTGGATGTGCCTAAAAGCGAGCTAAACGACGCAAAATGCAGCACCGGTGATCGACTGGTTGACAGAAACACACGGCCTCCCCTTCTCGCTCGTTGATGACTTTGACTACCCGGGTCACTCAAGCCGCCGTATGCACGTGCTCCCGACGCGTGCGGGCAGCGAGCTGATTGACGCATTACGCAGCGCCGCAGAGCGGGCAGGTATCGACATTATCTGCGAGCGTCATGCAGAAACGCTCTATTTCGCGGATGGCTCAGTCCACGGCATTGCCGCTCAGCGCCCAGACGGCGGCATTGAGACGATCGGCTGCGATAGGCTGATCCTTGCCTGTAACGGCTTTGGCGGCAATCGGGCTCTGGTATCAAAGCATATGCCCGAGATTGAAGATGGGCTCTGGTTCGGCCACGACGGTAACCGTGGGGAAGCTGTGCTTTGGGCAGATCAGATTGGTGCCGCAACCGAACACCTCGGGGCCTATCAAGGGCACGGAAACGTCGCCCATCCTCATGGCATTCTCATTACATGGGCGACGATCACAGAGGGCGGCGTTCAAGTAAACGCAGCAGGAGAGCGCTTTTGGAACGAAGCGCAAGGCTACTCCGAGGCCGCGCGCGCAGTGCTATCGCAACCAGATAGCGAAGCATATGCCATTTTTGACGGTCGCATCGCCGCAATCGCGCGGCAATTTGAGGACTTCAAACGCGCCGAAGCACAAGGGGCAATCAAGAGTGCTGCAACCCTCGAAGACCTTGCCCTTGCTCTTGGCCTACCAGCTAGAACCTTGTGTAAAACGATTACTGACATCCCACTAGACAGTACCGACCGTTTTGGCCGCACCTTTGGTAAATCTGTTCTCAGCCCTCCCTTTTGCGGTGTGCGCGTCACAGGTGCGCTGTTCCACACGCAAGGTGAGCTTCGGGTTGATACATCCGCACGCGTGATCAGCAAAGACGGTAGCTCCATCCCAAATCTATACGCTGGCGGCGGTGCAGCTTGCGGCGTTTCGGGTAGCGCGGACAGCGGTTATTTGTCTGGCAATGGTTTGCTTGCAGCAGCGGTATTAGGCCGCATTGCGGGAAGCGGCACCTTCAGTTGAGCCTAAGTCAGGTCGACCACTTACATTTAACGCTTATTGTGCAGGACTGCCCCACGGCTTAGTACTTCACTATGACATTCTCCAAGTTTGGATTTGATATTTTTCAGTTTCAGTTTCGGCAGGTGCATTGAGCGCAGCCGCCTTGGGTGTTATGCCCAAATTCAACTAATTCATGCACACTTCCCCATTCCATCAGTCATTTCAACACAGGGTTTTTGTTATGGCATTGGAACGTCGGTTGTATATTTGGGAACGGAATAGCCAGCTTGCACTGCCGGGCGTTCAGCGATGCGCAAATACCAGTCCTTGATGTTTGGAAAAGCGTTCAAGTCAACTTCTTGCCATTCAAAGCGCGACACCCATGGCCAGCATGCCATGTCTGCGATTGAATAGGTGCCGCGGCCTGCCCCAGCTATGAAATCACGCCCTTCCATGCGCGTGTTCAAAACAGTGTACAAACGTTGCGTTTCAGCGGCGTAACGCTTCTCGGCGTATTCCGATTTGCCTTTGTTATATTTCACAAAGTGATGGG
>NZ_JAQWYD010000091.1:0-25808 GCF_029254145.1 Lentibacter sp. | reverse complement strand
CTTGGAGGCTGGCGCTTGCCGCATACAATGCTGGGCCGGGCGCTGTGAAAAAATATGGCGGCGTGCCGCCCTTCAAAGAGACGCGTAACTACGTCAAAGTGATCTGGGGAAGCTAATTGCTTCCCATTTTTCAGGCTTTTGACAGCTCTTTCTTGTGCAGCCACTCGGCATGTTTTGGGGCCTTTTTGGTGCGGCTCCACTCTTGGAGCATCTCCCATTTGACGGCATCCAACTTTGAGAGCAGTGCGTCTTCAGCTGGGTCAGGGCAGGCAAGTTCGACACGGTGGCCATTTGGATCAAAGAAGTAGATCGAGTGGAATATTGAGTGATCTGTGACCCCCAGAACGTCGACGCCTTGGGCTTCTAGATGTTCTTTGAATTCGAGGAGTTCGGCCCGATCTTTGACTTTAAAAGCAATGTGTTGCACCCAGATTGGCGTGTTTGGATCGCGGCCCATTTCTGGTTTGGTGGGCAGTTCAAAAAAAGCCAAGACGTTGCCGTTCCCTGCATCCATAAAAATATGCATGTAAGGGTCTTGCTCATGCGTTGAGGGAACATGGTCTTCAGCGATCGCGAGGATGAAATCCATGTTGAGCATTTTGCTGTACCACTCAACAGTCTCTTTGGCGTCACGGCAGCGGTAGGCGACGTGATGGATCTGTTCGATTTTCATGAGACGTTCCTTTTTTATGTTGGAATGAGTCATGAAGGTTACTTTTGTAACCATCAAGAATAAAAGTTGCGCGTGTAACTATGTGGGCGCAAAAAGAGCCGCTGGGCGGCGGCTCTTTCTGATTTACTCTGCTGCTGCGAGCTTGATTACGGGTTCCATTTCCTTGAGGTCTGTGTCGCTCAAGTGGCATTTGATCTGATGCCCGTTGCCCATGTCTTTGACGGGAGGCACTTCCTTTTCGCAGAGGCCCCCTGCAACCTTGCTCTTCCAGTTGCAGCGTGTCTGGAACGGGCAGCCAGGGGGCGGGTTCATCGCTGAAGGGATATCGCCTTCAAGCACGATGTGCTTTTTCTGGATGCTGGTGTCAGCGATGGGCACAGCAGAGAGCAGGGCCTCCGTGTACGGGTGGTATGGCGGCGCAAAAACTTCGTCTGTTGTGCCAAGTTCGACCACATGACCAAGATACATAACCATAACGCGATCAGATAGATAGCGCACGATGCTCAAGTCATGGCTGATGAAGAGAAGCGTGGTTTTGTGTTCGCGCTGAATCTCCATCAAAAGGTCTGTGACTGCGGCTTGAACTGAGACATCGAGTGCCGATACGGGCTCATCTGCGACCACGATACGCGCATCGCCTGCAAAGGCTCGGGCAATGCCGACGCGCTGCTTCTGGCCGCCCGAAAGCTGGCGCGGCATGCGGTCAGCAAAGGCACGAGGCAGCTTCACCAAGTCAAGCAACTTGAGCATACGTTCGCGGCGGTCGGCATCGCTGTCACCGATGTCAAACACTTCAAGCGCGCGGATAATTTGGCGGCCCACCGACATGGAAGGGTTGAGCGTGTCAAAAGGGTTCTGGAAAACCATCTGCACATCGGCAACCGTCTTGGAGCCACGCTTTTCGATGGGAATGCTGCCGATATCTTTGCCGTCGAGTTCAATTGTGCCGTCTGTTGCTGTTTCAAGACCCATGAGCACTTTTGCAAAGGTCGACTTACCACAGCCAGACTCACCCACGATGGCCAATGTCTCGCTTTCGCGAGCCTCAAAACTTAGGGTTTCGTTCGCTTTGACCACGCGAGTTTCGCCTCCGCCGAAGAGGGCGTTCGCGGCCACTTCGTAATATTTCTTGAGGTTTTTCATGGACAAAACGACTTCGCCGATCTCACCCTTGGTCTTTGTCTCAGCTGCGACAAGGGGTGCGTTCCAGTCGATATCTTGGAATTTGAGGCAGCGAGTCTCATGAGCGCCGGCTTCATCTGCGGCAAACATCGGGACGAACTCTTTGTCGCAAAGGCCCTCCTCGAAATAGTCGCAGCGGGGGCCAAAGTTACAGCCTTTTGGGCGCTCATGGGGCAATGGAAAATTGCCTGGAATAGCGACAAGCGGGCGCGCGTTTTTGTCCGCTCCCGGAAGCGGGATAGACCGGAAAAGCGCTTGCGTATAGGGGTGTTGCATGTTGTTGAACACCGTTTCGATATCGCCGCGTTCGACAGCTTCGCCCGAGTACATGACACAGATACGGTCGCATGTTTCGAGAACGAGGCCGAGGTTGTGCGATATGAACAGCATCGAGGTGCCGTATTTTTTGCCAAGATCCTTTACAAGTTCCACAACAGCCGCTTCCACAGTTACGTCAAGCGCAGTGGTTGGCTCATCGAGGATGAGCAAGGAAGGCTTTGACATCAATGCCATAGCGATCACGATGCGTTGCTGTTGGCCGCCTGAAAGCTGGTGTGGATAGCTGGAAAGCATGCGTACGGGGTCGGGGAGTTTTACGTCGGTGACCACCTCAAGGGCGCGGTTGTAGGCCTCGTCTTCAGAGACACCCTCATGGATCATGGGCACTTCCATGAGCTGTTTGCCGATCTTCATGGCGGGGTTGAGGGAGGCCATAGGCTCTTGATAAATCATAGCAATTTCGTTGCCGCGAATGTCGCGCAGCTCGTCGTCGCTTAAAGACGCCATGTCGCGGCCTTTAAACTTGATGCTGCCGCCGACAATGCGGCCGTTTTTGCCCAGATCGCGCATGACGCCGAGGGCGACTGTGGACTTGCCACAGCCAGATTCTCCAACAAGACCAACGGCTTCGCCTGGTGCGACCTTCACTGAAAAGTCCATGACAGCAGGGATTTCGCGTAGGCGGGTGAAGAAGGAAATCGAGAGCTTGTCGATCTCAAGAATGGGGCCGTCATAATCGTGAATTTTAGCCATTAACTTTCTCCCTGAGAGGCGCAAAACGGGGGGGTGAAAAGCGTGCACAACCCGTGCACAACCCGTGCACCGCCTAAACAGGCTTTTGAGGGGTGTTTCGCGTTAACCATTTCGCTTTGTCCTTAACGTTATGTTCAGATGTGAGGGCTGCGCGGCAGGGTGAGCCACCGCGCGCGCCGTTAGTCTTTGAGGCTTTCTTCGCGTAGCCCGTCTGCCAGCAGGTTCAGGCCCAAGACGAGGGACAGAAGCGCGATTGCAGGTGGCAGAGCAGGGTGCGCATAGATCGACAGGAGCTTGCGGCCCTCGTTGATCGTGCTGCCCCAGTCAGGAGATTCTGGCGGTAGGCCGAGGCCGAAGAAGCCCAAGGTGCCAAGCAGGATCGTGGTGTAGCCGATGCGCAAGCAAAAATCGACGATCAGCGGGCCACGAGCGTTGGGCAGGATTTCCCAGAGCATGATATACCACGGGCCTTCACCGCGCGTTTGCGCAGCTGCCACATAGTCGCGGCTGTGAATGTCGAGCGCGAGGCCGCGCACGATCCGAAACACGGTCGGCGAGTTCACAAAGACCACGGAGACAAAGACCACGAGAACCCCTGGCGCTGGATTGAAGAAATCAAGCGGGCCAAGAATGTTGATCTGGCTGTCGGGGGCGCTGATTGTGACGATATAGAGGATCGCCATCGGGATCAGAACGACCAAGAGCCAAAAGCGGTTTTTGGCAGGATCAGTCTGGAAGCGTGAGCTGATCAGAACCCCAGCGAAAACGATGGGGAAGATGAAGAGCACGACGGCCATGAATTGCGGCAGGCCTGTCTCGACGATTTCTG
Source organism: Lentibacter sp. (assembly GCF_029254145.1). GTDB lineage: Bacteria > Pseudomonadota > Alphaproteobacteria > Rhodobacterales > Rhodobacteraceae > Lentibacter. The sequence continues at coordinate 22,092 of NZ_JAQWYD010000091.1, read as the reverse complement.
GTGTGACCAAGAGGTAGAAAAGCAAGATCACTGGGAAAGCCAGAATGAGGTTTGCCAAGAAGCTCAAGACCGTATCCAGCGAGGCACGGAACATCAGCACAAAAAGCACCGCGAGAATGATACCGAGCATGAGGAAGTTCGACACGCCGCCACCAAGGCCTGCAGCCACTGTGGCGAGTGTAAAGATCACGGCTGTGGCGATCATACCGAGGCTGCCTTTGCGCAGGGCGGGGCCAGAGAAGTATCCTGCGGGCAGGCCAAGAGTGATCCCGACCATAAAGGCAAAGAGCGTGGCAAGTGGCGCGATCATAACCACGATGACCGAGCCTGTGACCATGCGGCTGAACACGTCCCGCGCGAGGTTGTCGCCGCCGAGCAGGTAGAAGGGGTAAGCACCATCGGAGAGATCACGCAAAGGCGTTCCTGGCCCTTTGTTTTTCATGCCCGAGAGTTGCTCGAGTGGCCCGTGTGTGGCGATCATGTCAAAGAAGCCGTTGAAAGCGGCTGTGAACACCCAGAACATCACGAGGCCGAAGCCGAAGATGCCGATCGTGTTGTCAAAGAGCTTGCCGTAGAGGCCGAGCTTGCGCTTGTAGACGACGGAGGCCGTGAAAAGCATAACAAGCGCGATCCAGACGGGCATGAAGCGCATGACGATCGAGGCGAGGATACCCCGACCCTGCATCGTTGCGATCCGCTGCTGATGGGCGAGGTCTTCGCCTGTCGGTACAGCGGATGGGTCCATTGCAGCGAGCTGTTCGCGGAAGCCTGCACCAGCGAACAGGAGCGTGTAGCCAAGCCATGCTGCGACTGTGAGGCCGATCAATTTGAGGGATAGTCCAAAGAGAAAGCCCATTGAGGCCGCTGGATCATCAAAGAAATTGTTCATGAAGAGGCTGAGCATCGCTGCGAAGAGGCCAAGGGCGAGCAGGCCTAGAAGGATCTTGCCAAGGACCGCCAGCTCCATGCCACTACTGAGTGTCGGGGAGAGGGCGTTGTAGATATAGCCAATGCCAACAAGGAGCAGTGTGACGACGGCTATCCCGTTAAAGAGCGAGAAGCTGCCACGAGTGGAGCTGCCTGTGAGCGAGAGCAGCATGGCGCAGAGGCCCGTAAGCACACCGAGGGTTGCGAAGGCGGCGAGGAAGGTTCCGAAGAAGCCTGCATATGCGCCAAACCATGTAAGAGGTTCCATAATCAATATCCCTTACGAAATGCGAATGCGCGGGTTGAGGAAGACGTAGCCGATATCACTCAGAAGCTGGGTGAAGAGGACCACGAAGACGGAGACAACAGATACGCCGAGCAGCAGCTCGATATCGTTGTTGCCAGCGGCCTGCACAAGCGTCCAGCCGAAGCCCTTGTAGTTAAAGAGCGTCTCGACGATGACCACGCCGTTGAGCAACCATGGAAGCTGAAGCATGATCACTGTGAAGGGTGCGATCAGTGCGTTGCGCAGGGCGTGCTGCATGACGATGTTGCGGAACGCAACGCCTTTGAGGCGGGCTGTGCGGATGTATTGGGCTGTCATGACTTCTGCCATGGAGGCGCGGGTCATGCGGGCGATGTAGCCCATCCCGTAGAGCGCGATGGTGAGCACGGGGAGAAAGAAGTTCTCGAAGTTGGCTGATTCCATGGCCGACGTTGCCGTGCCTTTGAAAAGCGTTTTGCCCTCTATCAGCCCTGCATCGGACAGGATCGGGGACAGGCCGAAGCGCGAGGAGGCAAGAAGGGCGATGAAGATCACGCCGGAGACGTATTCGGGCGTCGCTGTTGTGGCGATCGAGGCCGTTGAAAGTGTTCTGTCGGTGCGGGAGCCTTCGCGCATCCCCGCGAGCACGCCCACGATGAGCGCGGAGGGGACCATGAGCACCATCACCCAGAACATCAGCTTGGCCGTGAGGCTGAGGCGGATGCCGATGATTGTTGTGACGGGTTCTTTGAAGACAGTGGAGTATCCCCAGTCGCCTTGTAGAATACCACAGAATGTTGGCGCGTTGGCTGGATCAACCCCCGGGCGCAGGCAGCGCCCTGTTGTTTCGCCGTCGGCGTTGACCCCTGTAAAGCCTGGCGCGAGGCCGAGCCATTCGGCGTATTTGCGCGGCAAGGGCTGTGTGTAGCCGCGATTGTCAAGCCATGTGGAGACCTGCTCGTCTGACATACGCATGTTGCCTTGAGTTTTGGCGAGCTTCTCAAGGTTTGGGTAGAGATTTGTCAGAAAGAAGACAATGAAGGTCAGGCAAAGGGCTGTGAGGATCATCACGCCGAGCCGCCGAAGAATGAATAGTCCCATTTAGGTTCCCCTGTTCTGGGTGATGTACCGCGCGGCACATCTGCGAGATTGGGCGCGTGTGGCGCTGCGTGAGGAAAAAGTAATGCCAGAAACGATTGTAAGACATCGCTGAAGAGCGGTCTGAGGCTGTGCTGACGTTGGCGAGCAACCGCCCTCGTCAGCCGCGCATCCGTGTTGCAGCATGTGTCACTCCCTTTTGCGTCAAGGTCACGCTGCATTTGCGCAGTCTTGTCCCTTAACTACTGCATAACCACATATTTGCGCCCCTCGCGTCAATGGGAAGCTTAGGAATTTTTTGTAATTTTGCGACGCTTTTCTGTTGCAAAAGCAACATCCCTTCGCATCCTGCGCGTTTGAGTGGAGAGGCTGCCTTTGCGTCAGCCGAGGGGAATCCCGTGCCAGCGCCCCATACGGGCACGAAACCATGTGCGCTGTCTCTTGGCGTATTGGCGGCTGGCGATGATTGCGCGGCTACGCGCCTCCTTCAGGTTGATCTCACCTTTGAGATGGGCGATGAGTTCGGGTGCGCCGATGGCCTTAGAGGAGGGCTTGTCTGGTGACCAATCGGCGAGATTGGCCTCGGCCTCCGCGAGCGCGCCTTGCTCTAGCATCAGATCAAAGCGGCGCTCGATTCGGGCGTTGAGCCAATCTTTATTGGCTTGCAGGACGATAGGCTGGGCTGCGGCAAGCGGCATGTCGGGCGCAGGCGTTTCGGCCTGCCATGTGGCGAGGCTGCGACCCGTACTCTTCCAGACTTCATAGGCGCGCTGCACACGCATCGGGTTTTGCAGGTCTATCTTGGCGGCGGTTGCCGCGTCGAGTGCCGCGATCATCTCTGCCAAGCCTTCAGCTTTGCTGCACAGTCGATCCGCCTCTGCGCGAACTTCGGGGGGCGTCGGAGGGATCGCAGCGAGACCTTCTGTCAGAGCCGCAAAGTAAAGTCCTGTGCCGCCAACAATGATCAGCCGTTGGCTCTGCGCGCGAAGGGCGCGGATATCGGCAAGCCATTCCCCAACAGAGTAGGGATGTGTGCCTGCGATATGACCGTAAAGCGCATGAGGTGCGCGGGCTTCTTCATCAGGTGAAGGACGCGCGGTGAGCAAGCGCCAGTCGGAATAGACCTGAAGCGCGTCGGCATTCACAATCAACCCGCCATCGGCCTTGGCGATCTGTAACGCGAGCGCGGATTTGCCTGAGGCGGTCGGGCCTGCGATGAGCACGGGCGTCTGAGGAGATATGTTGGGTAGCGTCTGCATAGGGCAGCCTTTAGCGCAGCTTGATGGCGGCGCAAAGCGCGCTTTTTGGCGTTGGGCTGCGCTTCGGGCGTTGCGCCTGAGAGAGAATTGGGACATTTAGAGCCAAGCCTAACGCAATCAGGAGACATCAGATGTCAGAGCCAACCGCGCCAAAAACCACCTTCAAACGCGTCATGCTCAAGATATCAGGTGAGGCGCTGATGGGCGATCAGGGCTATGGTTTGCATCCGCCAACAGTCCAGAGGATTGCGCGTGAAGTGCAATCTGTACAAGAGATGGGTGTTGAAATTTGTATGGTCATCGGTGGCGGCAATATCTTCCGCGGGCTTTCGGGCAGCGCGCAAGGCATGGAACGCACAACCGCTGATTATATGGGAATGCTGGCGACTGTGATGAACGCGCTGGCGATGCAGAGCGCATTGGAAGACCTTGGTGTCTTTACCCGAGTGATTTCAGCGATCACGATGAATGAGGTCGCCGAGCCCTATATTCGCCGCCGCGCTGTGCGCCACCTTGAGAAAAAGCGGGTCTGTATTTTTGCGGCCGGAACAGGCAACCCCTACTTCACGACAGATACAGCCGCGACCTTGCGCGCCAACGAGATGGCCTGTGAGGCGATCTTTAAAGGTACGAAAGTGGACGGTGTCTACGACAAAGACCCAGCTAAATTTAAGGATGCAGTCCGTTATGACCATGTGAGTTATGACGAGGTTCTCCAGAAGCGCCTTGGGGTGATGGATGCGAGCGCAATTGCGCTGGCGCGTGACAACAATCTGCCGATTATTGTGTTTAGTCTTGATGAGCCGGGCGGCTTTCAGGGCATCCTCGCAGGAGAAGGCACTTATACAAAGGTGCACGGCTGAGGCTTCCAAGCGCGCGCGTGACACTGTAAACTGGCGCAAAGCCAAAAGAGACGAACAGGAGTTTGAGGCCCATGTCAGACGATTTTATGCTGGATACCGACGAGCTGGAGCGCCGTATGGATGGCGCTATGGCCAATTTGCGGACCGAATTTGCCTCTTTGAGAACAGGGCGCGCTTCGGCGAGTATGCTGGAGCCAATTATTGTTGAGGCCTATGGCACTCAGACGCCAATCAACCAGCTTGGCACGGTGAACGTGCCTGAGCCACGGATGGTGACGATCAATGTTTGGGATAAATCAATGGTTCAGGCCGTCGAAAAGGCGATCATGAACTCAGGTCTTGGGATCAACCCTCAGACCAACGGCACAATCGTTATGTTGCCGATCCCCGAGCTTAACGAAGAACGCCGCCGTGAGCTTACACGTGTGGCGGCGCAATATGCAGAACATGCGCGTGTTTCGGTGCGCAACATTCGCCGCGATGGTATGGATCAGGTGAAAAAGGCAAAGGCTGACGGCATCTCGGAAGATGATCAGAAGTTCTGGGAAGACGAAGTGCAAAATTTGACAGATAAGCACATCAAAGCGCTGGATGCGGCTCTGGAAAGTAAGCAAACGGAAATCATGCAGGTGTAAGGTTCCCTTTTTGAGATGATTTTGAAGGAGCCGTGCTGTGACGAATGAAGCAGAAAAGAACACAGGGCCGCGTCATATCGCGATTATTATGGATGGTAATGGCCGCTGGGCGCAGTCGCGCGGGCGGCCACGGCTTTTTGGCCACCATGCAGGCGCGAAACGCGTGCGCGAGATTGTGGAAGCCTGTCCTGATTTGGGCGTGAAATATCTGACGATTTTTGCATTTTCGACAGAGAACTGGAAACGAACACAGGTCGAAGTTGCTGGGCTTATGGGGCTGTTTCGGCGCTATATCGCAAAAGAAGCGCGGGCCTTGAAGGATGAGGGCGTGCGTGTGCGCTTTATCGGCGACCGAGTGCGGCTTGACGATAAGTTGGTCGGCCTCATGGACGAGCTAGAGCTTTTGACGAGTGATAACGACAAGGTGCATTTGACGATCGCGCTTAATTATGGTGGCCGCGACGAGGTTAGCCGCGCCACAAAACGGCTGGCGCAGGATGTGGCCGCGGGAAGACTTGACCCCGAAAAAGTAGATGAAGGGACGCTTCCAAAGTATTTAGATACTTACGTTTTACCTGATCCTGATCTTGTTATACGCACCAGTGGCGAAGCGAGAATTTCGAACTTTTTGCTCTGGCAATCGGCCTATGCAGAATATGAATTTATAGACACGCTCTGGCCTGATTTCAGCCCTGAGATTTTTGCCAGGCTCGTCCAAAACTATGGGCGGCGCGAGCGGCGCTTTGGCGGAGTGATTGCATGACGAAGACAGCCGAACCAACAGCAGGAAAGTGGGGCGATCTACGCCTGCGATTGATTTCGGCGGCTGTTATGGCTGTGGTGGCGGGGATTGATATCTGGCTTGGCGGGCCATGGTTTCTTGCGCTTCTGGCGCTCATCTCTGCTGGCATGGTTTGGGAGGCGGCGAGACTTGGCGGCGCTTTGAGCGGGCCACTGCGGGATGTGGCGCTGCCGATTGCGGGCGGCGCGGCTGTGGGGGCTGGCGGATGGATTGGTGTGCCTGTGGGTTTTGCTCTTTTGGGCCTTGTGGCCGGCGCTGTTTGGGCCTTGGCGGCCCACCTGAAGCACCGTCTCGCGTTTTACGCTTTCTTTTGCATGACTGCGGCCTTGGCGCTCTATGGCATCCGAGACATGTTTGGCATTCTCGTGCTGGTCTGGGTGATCGGGGTTGTGATCGCCTCCGACGTCATGGGCTATTTTGCAGGGCGTGTCTTCGGGGGGCCGAAGTTTTGGCCCAAAGTGAGCCCGAAGAAAACATGGTCAGGCACAGTTGCTGGCTGGGGAGGCGCTGCGCTTTTGGGATGGGTGTTGAACGCGAAGCTGTTGGCGGGTGGGCTCGATTTGCCGATTTCGCTTGTGCTGTTCTCTGTCATTTTGGCCTTTGCGGCGCAAATGGGCGATATTGTTGAAAGCGCTTTGAAGCGCAAGGCGGGGATCAAGGACAGCTCGAGCCTTATTCCGGGGCATGGCGGCGTTTTGGACCGCTTTGACGGCATGATCGGTGCGGCGCTTGTGTTTTTCCCTGTGATGTTTGTTGCTGGGTTGATGGGGTGAGACGCAAGATCTCCATCTTTGGAGCCACAGGCTCTATCGGGCAGTCGACGCTTGATTTGATCGGGCGTGCGCCTGAGAACTATGACGTGGTCGCGCTGACGGGCGGAGGTAATGTTGCTCAGCTCGCGGCGGATGCACACAAGTTTGGGGCTGATGTGGCAGTCATCGCTGATGAGTCGCGTCTGCCCGAGTTACGCGCGGCGCTGGCTGGCAGCCAGACCGAAGCTGCTGCAGGGCAGGTGGCTCTCGTTGAGGCGGCCACGCGGCCGGCCGACTGGGTGATGAGTGCGATTGTCGGCGCGGCAGGGCTTGAGCCAGGACTGAAAGCTTTGGAGCAGGGCGCAACGCTCGCTTTGGCCAATAAGGAATCGCTGGTGACTGCAGGTAAGCTCTTGATGGAGACAGCGGCCAAGCATGGCGCGCAGGTGTTGCCTGTGGACAGTGAGCATTCGGCTGTATTTCAGGCGCTGGTTGGCGAGGATATGGGAGCCGTTGAGCGGGTGATTATCACGGCATCTGGTGGAGCATTTCGAGACTGGCCGCTTGAGCGTTTGGCTGGCGCGAGCGTAGAGGAGGCGAGCAGTCATCCAAACTGGGATATGGGGCAGCGCATCACAATTGACAGTGCCTCCATGTTTAATAAGGCCTTGGAACTCATTGAAACGCGTGAATATTTTGGAATTGATCCTGAGAAAATCGAAGTTCTTGTGCATCCTCAGTCGATTGTTCATGCGCTGGTCGGGTTTCAGGATGGTGGGCTGATGGCGCATGTTGGGCCACCTGACATGCGCCACGCGATTGGCTATGCACTGCACTATCCGACACGCGCGAAGCTTCCTGTGGAGCGGCTTGATCTGGCGCGCATTGGCCAATTGGAATTCAGCGATCCTGACCCGAAACGCTACCCGGCTTTGCGGCTGGCTTATGAAGTCATGGCGCGCGGTGGGCTGAGCGGCGCTGTGTTCAATGCGGCGAAAGACATGGCGCTTGACCGTTTTATGGCCGGGCAGATTGGTTTTACACAGATGGCTGATGTGGTGAAGGCGACGCTTGACCAGCTCTTGCCCGATGATGGCCTTATCGATGCCCCAATGACCCTTGATAACCTGCGCCAAGCAGCCCACTTAGGGCAGAGTACAGCGCAGAACGTGACCCCGCGATAAAATAGAAAGACAGGTAAGCTTTTGGATTTCATGACTATTCTGCCACAATTTGGCAATGTGTTCCTCACCCTGATCTATTTTGTGGTGGCGCTCTCCATCATTGTGGGGGTGCATGAATACGGCCATTACATTGTCGGGCGCTGGTCTGGGATTAAGGCTGAAGTTTTTTCTATTGGCTTTGGCCCCGTACTTTTTGCACGCGAGGACAAGCACGGCACGGTCTGGCAGATAGCTGCTATTCCATTTGGCGGCTATGTAAAATTTTTGGGTGACGCCAATGCAGCGAGTGGCAAGGACGGCGAGGCGATGGAGGCCATGCCCGCAGAGCAGCTGCGCCACACGATGCACGGCGCGCCGCTTTGGGCACGGTCTGCGACAGTTCTAGCTGGGCCTGTCTTCAACTTTATTTTCTCAATCTTTGTTTTTGCGGGACTTTTGTTATCACTTGGCATGGTGGCGACGCCGCCCAAAGTCTCGTCTTTGCATCCATTGCCTTATGAGGGTGTCACGATTGAAGCGGGGGACCAGATCATCGCGATTGCGGGCGAGCCTTTCCCTGAAGAGCCAAGCAGAGCCTATTTTGATGCGCTGCCTGACGGGCTTTTGCTCGACTACACGGTGAAACGCGGCGGTAATGAGCTGATTGTGCAAGGGCCGCAGTATAGCCCTGCGCGGATCGGCGGCGTCCAGCCGCGCTCTGCGGGTGAGGCGGCGGGCCTGATGGAAGGCGATGTGATCTTGCGGGCGGACGGCCAAGACTTGAGCAGCTTTATGCAGCTGGTCGATGTGGTGAAAGCGGCTGAGGGCGCGCCTGTCAGGCTCAATGTCTGGCGGGACGGGGAAGACAAGGAATTTGTAATCCAGCCTGAGCTGCGCGATGTGCCGACGGCGGACAATGGCTTTGAAAAGCGGTTTCTCATCGGGATTTTCAGCTCGACTTTCTTTGAGGCTGAAACGGAGCGTCCTGGCGTGTTTGAGGCCGTTGGTCTGGGTGCCGAGCAGACCTACTCTGTTGTGTCACGCTCCATTTCGGGGCTGTATCATCTGGCTTTTGGCAAGATCAGCTCTTGCAACATGTCTGGTGCAATTGGGATTGCACGGGCGTCAAAAGACCAAGCAGAAGAGGGGCTGGCTGCGTTTATCGGCTTCTTGGCACTGTTGTCGACGGCCGTGGGCTTTCTCAATCTTTTGCCTATTCCGATGCTCGATGGGGGGCATCTGATGTTTTATGGCTATGAGGCTGTGATGCGCAAAAAGCCGAGCGATAAGGTGATGCAAGTCCTAATGAGCATGGGGATTGCTCTTGTTTTGAGCGTCATGGTCTTCGCTCTTTGGAACGATATTTTCTGCTGATGGGCTCGCCAAAGGAGCACTTGCCCTGAAAATGCCACAATTGCGCCCCGCTTCCTGCACAAAGCTTTGCCATAATTGGAAAAGATGAGTGGAGGTCTGTTATGGATATGATTGCAAAAAGTTACCGCGGGCTGCACCTGCTTTGGGATCTGAACTGGGATCGTGTCCTCTATTTGGCGACCATCACTGTGGCACTTTTTGCGGGTGCTTGGCTTGGCAGCCTCATGCTCTAGGGCCGCTCTGGGCCCTTATATATATTGATATTTCACGTCGCGCCCCCCAGTTGGGGCGCTTCTCGTTTTGACATCATTTGCTAATGCGATTAGTCAGTCTGGGTAGGGGTGTCTGACTGGAAAGAGAATATGGCAAGCAGTGTCACGGAGCGTAACGCTCGCACAGGTAAAAAACGCACCATTCGTAACGTAGCGGGAACAGCGGTTTTGGCCGCGTTTTCAATGGGTTTCGTGTGGGGCGTCGGTGGTGCGATCGCGCAAAACTACAGTTTCAATTCGGTTGCTGTCGAAGGCAACAAGCGGATCGAAACTGGAACGATCCTGACATATGCGGGAATCGCTCGCGGGGAGACGGTCTCTGCTGGCGATATTAACGAAGCCTATCAGCGGATTTTGGCCTCTGGTCTTTTTGAAAGCGTTGAGATTGTCCCGCAGGGCGGCAAGCTTGTGATCAAGGTCACCGAGTTCCCGACGATCAACCAGATCAGCTTTGAAGGCAACGAGCGCCTGAAGGATAACGAGCTGTCCAGCTTCATCAAACTGAAGCCACGTTTGGTCTTTAGCCCGACACAGGCCGAGCGCGACGCGGCGACGCTCACGGAAGCTTATGCCGAGAATGGCCGGCTTGCGGCGAGGATTACGCCCAAGATCATTCGTCGTAGCGACAACCGTGTTGATCTTGTGTTCGAAATTTTCGAGGGCGGAAACACAGAGGTGTCTCGTATCGGTTTTGTTGGCAACCAAGTCTATTCTGACAGACGTTTGCGCCGTGTTCTGGAAAGCAAACAGGCTGGACTTCTGCGGGCGCTGATCCGCAAGGATACTTTTGTTGAAGATCGCCTGCAGTTTGACCAACAGGTTTTGCGCGACTTTTATGTGTCGCGCGGCTATGTCGACTTTCGCACTACGGCTGTGAATGCTGAGCTGGCGCGCGAGCGTGACGGCTACTTTTTGACATTCAATGTAGAAGAGGGCCAGCAGTTTGCCTTCGGCGAGATCACCACGATCAGCGAGATCGAGGATGTCGACAGCGAAGTTTATCAAGACACGATCAAATTGCGCGCGGGAGAGACTTACTCACCTTCGCTTGTCGAGAATGCGATTGCGCGGATGGAGCGGCTGGCGATCCGAAATGGTCAACCCTTCCTGCGCGTTGAGCCCCGGATCACGCGAAACGACCGCGATCTGACGCTGGATGTGGAATTTGTCTTGTCCAAGGGTGAACGTATCTTTGTGGAACGTATTGATATTGAGGGCAATGCGACCACGCTTGACCGCGTTGTACGACGCCAGTTCCGTGTGGCTGAAGGTGATCCGTTCAACCCGCGTGAAATCCGTGAAAGTGCTGAGCGTATCCGCGCGCTTGGCTTCTTTGGCGATGCGCAGGTGAATGCGCGGGAAGGCTCTACACCCAATACTGTTATTGTGGACGTCGATGTGGCTGAAAAGCCCACTGGTTCGCTCAACTTTGGTGGGACGTATTCAACGGACAATGGCTTTGGCCTTGTGGCGCAATATACGGAGACCAACTTCCTTGGCCGTGGTCAGACTGTACGTTTTCGCGCATCGGGCGCGACGGACAACACAAACTATGGGCTTTTCTTTGAAGAGCCAGCCTTCCTTGGCCGCGATGTGAAGTTCTTCTTTGATATTGGCATTCTTGAGTCTGAGAGCGCGAACGCGAACTATAATACGAGCAAAGGGATCTTTGCGACGGGGCTTGAGTTCCCGCTTGGAGAGCGTGCGCGTCTTGGTGTTAATTACAAGCTTGATGCGACCAAGATGTCTGTAAGCAACGTCACGGTTTTGTCAGGGTCTGCAAACACTTGTACAAATACGTTCCAGTGTCTGAGCGATGTGTTGTCCGATGAAATTGATCGCGGGCGCGTGAAAAACAGCTCGGTTGGCTACACCTATGAGTGGGACTCGCGCAGGACCAGTCTAGACAATGACGAAGGCCTTCGCTTTTTGATCAGTCAGGACTTTGGTGGCCTTGGGGGCGACGATAGCTTTGTGAAGAGCAAAGCCAAGTTGATTGCCCAGCGGCGCTTTTTCAATGATGAACTTACGCTGCGCGCGACACTTGCGGGCGGAGCTGTGAGCTTCTCTGGCGCAGGCAGTCGCGCAACAGACCGTTGGCTTTTTGACGAAGATATCATGCGCGGTTTTGCTGCGGATGGGATTGGCCCGCGGGATTACAATGCAGGGTCAAACATGAACGATGCGCTTGGCGGCAACTATTTTGCGACAGCCAAGTTTGAGGCGCTCTTCCCACTTGGACTGCCTGAAGAATACGGGCTTACGGGCGGTGTATTTTATGACATCGGCAACGTCTGGGGCCTAGATCAGACGAATGCGAACACACTCTATGAAAGTGGTTCCTTCCGTCACGTGGCGGGTGTTTCGATCTTTTGGGAAACGCCGATTGGGCCGATGCGTCTGAACTGGAGCAAGGCTTTGGAAAAAGAAGTGCAGGACATCGACCAAAACTTTGAGTTTACGATCTCAACTGAGTTCTAGTATGGCTGTGCCGATCAAAGCTCATCTTTTACCGCTGGTCCTTGGGTTTTGCCTGTGGGCCAGCGCGCCATTTGCACAGTCTTTGAATGCGCCTCAGAGAGAGGTACTTATCATTGATCCCAACAGGCTCTTTACCGAGACGCTTTTTGGACAGCATATTTCAGAAGCCTTGGAAGCAGAGGCGCAAGAGCTTTCGGCCAACAACAGGCGCCTTGAAGAAGAGTTGCGCGCGGAAGAGAAAGAGCTGACGGACGCCAGACCCACCATGTCGGCCATTGATTTCCGTGATGCTGCAGAAGCCTTTGACAAGAAGGTTCAGGCCATCCGCCGCGAGCGGCAAGACCGCGCGCGTGCTTTGGAAGAGCAGCGTGCATCAGCTGAACAACGCTTCTTGGCGACAGCGCAGGGTGTTTTAGTTGAGCTGATGAACGAGCGCGGTGGCAGCGTTTTGCTTGATATGCGCGCGATTATCTTGCGCGACACGGCCGTGGACATCACCAATGACGCTGTGCGCAAGATTGATGAGGCCATCGGGCGTGGAGACGCGCTTGATTTGAAGGGCCAAACGCCACAAGACGAATAACAGCAGCCTCGGCTCCATGACTTGTTTTGGAGCTTGGAGAGGGCTACTGAGAATGAAAATAGACTGGGGAAGGACAACCAATGACAACTGAGGTTATGCGCGCCGATATTGGGCTTATTCAACGGATCATTCCGCACCGCTATCCTTTTTTGCTGGTGGATCGTGTTGAGGATATTGTCGGCACGCAATCTGCTCGTGGTATCAAGAATGTAACCATGAACGAGCCGCATTTTCAGGGCCACTTCCCAGGCAAGCCGCTTATGCCGGGTGTCACGATTGTTGAGGCGATGGCGCAGACGGCGGCTGTTATGGTGGGCGTAGCGCTCGACATGGCGGACAAAGAGCTTCTGGTCTATTTTATGGCGATCGAGAAGTGCAAATTCCGACGTATGGTTGTTCCGGGTGATGTGCTTGAGATGAACCTGACAACATTGCGCGGCAAGCCGGGAGCCAAAGTCTGGCGCTTTGGCGGGGTTGCGAGTGTTGAAGGCGAGATGGCCTGTGAAGTCGAATTCACAGCGATGATGGATTTGCCGAAGGTGGCCGCAGAGTGAGCAGCAATATTCATCCAAGCGCAATCATTGAAGAGGGCGCGCAGATTGGCGAAGGCTGTATCATTGGGCCGTTTTCCCTGATTGGGGCGGAAGTGGTGCTGGGTGCGAATGTGCATATCAAGAGCCATGTTGTCGTGACGGGGCAGACCGAGATTGGCGAGGGAACAGTTGTTTTTCCATTCTCTGTGATCGGGGAAGTGCCGCAAGACCTCAAATTTAAGGGCGAGAAGACGGCCCTTAAGATCGGGGCGCGCAATCGTATCCGTGAGCACGTTACGATCAACTGTGGCACTGAGGGCGGCGGTGGCGTGACTGTCATCGGGGATGACGGGCTGTTTATGGCTGGTTGTCACATTGCTCATGATGCGCATCTCGGGAACCGCGTGATTGTGGTCAACTCTTCGGCTGTGGCTGGGCACTGTATCATTGAAGATGATGTGATCATCGGCGGCCTCTGCGGCATTCACCAATTTGTACGCATTGGGCAGGGTGCTATTATCGGAGCCTTGAGCATGGTCACCAATGATGTGATCCCGCATGGTCTTGTGCAAGGGCCACGCGGCGAACTTGACGGGCTCAACCTTGTTGGCTTGAAGCGGCGCGGTGTGGCACGGGCAGACATTACGGCGCTCAGGGCTGCTTTTCAGATGCTTGCGCAGGGCGAGGGCACGTTTCAGGAGCGTGCGCGCCGCTTGGGTGAGGACAGTGAGAGTGATTATGTGCAACAGATCGTTGGCTTTGTAACGGGTGCTAGCGACCGTTCTTTCCTCACACCGGGGAACTGACATGCTAGCGCTGATCGCAGGGCGCGGGGCGTTGCCCAAGGCGATTGCTGATGCGCAAAGCGAGCCGCCTCTCATTTGCGCTTTGGAGGAGTTTGAGCCAGAAGAGCTGGCGGTTGACCTAGTGTTTCGGCTTGAGACCTTGGGTACGTTCTTGGACGCTTTGCTTGCGCGGGGTGTCACTAGGGTGTGCTTCTGCGGTGGGATTGATCGGCCACGGTTGCGCCTCAGCCGACTTGATCTCAAAACGCTGCCGCTTGTTCCGACGTTTTTGCGAGCTCTCAAACTGGGGGACGATGGTGCATTGCGCGCGTTGATTGCCCTTTTTGAGGCCAAGGGGTTTGCTGTATTGGGGGCGGATGGGCTCTTGGCGGGCCTGACGATGGCAGCAGGTGTTGTGACCAGAGCCATGCCACAGGAAGACCATCAGGAGTTGCCCAAGCTTGGGCGCGAGGTGTTGCAGCGCATGGGGCAGGCGGATCTGGGCCAAGCTTGTGTCTTGCGTGGACAGAATGTTTTGGCGCGAGAGGATGTGACGGGCACAGATGCGATGCTTGCGCGCTTTTTGAGTGGTGATCAGGGCAAAGGTGCCGTTCTTTTCAAAGCCCCAAAACCAAATCAGGACAGGCGCGCAGATTTGCCCACGATTGGGCCAAAGACGGCCACCGCCGCCGTGACGGCGGGCTTTGACGGGATCATTCTGGAAGCGGGTGGTGTCATTGTTCTGGACCAGCCGAAAGTGATTGAGACACTCAATGAAGCGGGGCTGTTTTTATGGCTGGTGTGAGGCGTGTCTTTATCGTTGCGGGGGAAGCGTCTGGAGACAAGCTCGGCAAAGCCGTGATGTCTGGGCTCAAGAGCCTCTTGCCTGACGTTGAATTCGCTGGGGTGGGCGGACCATTGATGGAGGCCGAAGGGCTTGCGTCTATTTTTCCTATGAATGAGTTGAGTGTAATGGGGTTGGCGGAAGTTTTGCCAAAGTACCGCTCGCTCTTGCGGCGTAAGGACGAGACTGTGACAGCGGCGCTTGCGTTTGAACCTGATATCTTGCTGACCATCGACAGCCCTGATTTTTGCAAGCGTGTGGGGAAAGACGTGCGCGCGGCCAATCCGGCAATTAGAACGATACACTATGTTGCGCCTTCTGTTTGGGCTTGGCGGCCCAAGCGTGCAGCGAAGCTTGCAGAGTTTACCGACAAGGTGCTCACGCTTTTGCCGTTTGAACCTGATCTGATGCAGGCGGCAGGGATGGAGGCTGAGTTTGTGGGCCACCCTGTCGTGGCAGAGCCTGAGGCTACGAGCGCGGATGTCGCGGCATTTCGGAATGCGCATGGTCTTGATGATGCGCGTTTGCTTTTGCTTTTGCCTGGCTCACGGATGGGCGAGGTGAAACGTCTTTCGGCCCGGTTTGGGGCGGCGGCGCGAGCGGTTTTGGCAGAGCGGAGCCAGATGCGTGCTGTTGTTGTCGTGACGGATGCTGTGCGGGGATTTATAGCCGAAAATCAGGATTTGTTTCCGCAAGGCACTGTCTTTTTGTCTCCAAGAGACGCAACTGAGAAGCGTGCAGCTTTTGCCGCTGCTGATGTTGCCCTTGCGGCTTCGGGGACTGTTTCGCTAGAGCTGGCGGCAGCGAAAACGCCAATGGTGATCGGTTATGATATGGCGTGGCTGAGCCGTGTGATCATGGCGCGGATGCTTTTGATCGACACTGTGACGCTTGTAAACCTTGTGAGCGAGACGCGCGCTGTGCCTGAGCGGATTGGCAAAAACTGCACGGCGCAAGCGCTCGCTGAGGCCGTGCTTGATGTCTTGCGTGCGCCCGATGAACAGGCAGCTGCGATGCTTGTGACGATGGAGCGGCTTGGCCGTGGTGGGGAAGACCCGGGTCTGCGTGCTGCGAAAGCGTTGCTCAATTAGAGCCTGATATAGTCGACCGTTTCACCGGGTGCGCGCGCGCTGTCATGCGGCGGGCGTATCAGGAGGGCGTTGGCGGACGCCAAGACCGAGAGCAACGCGGAATCTTGACGGGACTCGGCGCAGATCTGGCCCTTGGTGACGCGGGCGCGCATATAGTGCTCGCGCGGACCGTTTGCAGGCAGGGGCTCAGTGAGTGTCGCTGAGAAGCGCTCGGCCGGAGCAGCTTCAAGGCCTGCCATGGCCCGCAAGAAGGGCAGCAAGAAGACATGGCCACAAACCATTGCAGAAACCGGATTGCCAGGAAGGCCGATCATGACAGAGGCGCCCATTTGGCCTGCCATGAGCGGCTTTCCAGGGCGCATGGCCACTTTGTAAAAGCTCTGGTCCAATCCCATGCTCTCTGCGACATCGGCGACGATGTCGTGATCGCCTACGGAGGCGCCACCAATCGTTACGATGAGGTCAGCACCCTCGCAGAGCGAAAAGACTGTCTCAAGGCTCGATCGATTGTCGCGCGCAATGGGCAGAATGCGTGCTTCGGCGCCATGAGCCTCTAGAAGTGCTTTGAGGCCATAGGTGTTGGAGGCGATGATTTGGCCATCGGCGGGTGCCTCACCAGGCTGAACGAGCTCGTCACCTGTCGAGACAAGGGCAACGACGGGTCGTTTGTAAACGCAGAGTTCTGCGTGGTTCATTGATGCGGCCAGCGCGATATCAGAGGGCGTGAGCAAGCGCGGCGCGCTCATCTCGTCGCCCAAGGTAAAATCTTGCCCTGCGGGTCGAATGTTTGATTTTGATGTATCCTCGGTCAGAAGAGTGATCAGCTTGCCGCGGCGCTCAACCTCTTCTTGGATCACAACACAATCGGCTCCCTCAGGGACGGGTGCACCCGTGAAAATGCGCACGGCTTGGCCTGCGCCAACGCGGCCATCAAATCCATGGCCTGCGGCTGCTTCTCCAATGACAACAAACTGCGCGTGCATGTCGGCTTCAACCGAGTTGAGCGCATATCCGTCCATTGAAGATGCCGGGAATGGAGGTTGTGTGAGCTTTGCAGTGATCGGCGCTGCAAGAACGCGCCCTGCAGCCTCGGTCAGCGGGCAAAGCTCTGTGGCGACGGGACGAGCAAGCGCAAACAGGTGGTCCAGAGCGTCTTCAACAGAAATCATTTTTCTTCATAACGTCCTGATTTGCCGCCATCTTTCAGAACGACACGGGTTGCGCCGATCTCCATGGCCTTGTCGACAGCTTTGACCATATCATAGACTGTGAGCGCGGCCACAGAAACGGCTGTGAGCGCTTCCATCTCCACACCTGTTTGGCCTGTGGTCTTGACTGTGGCTGTGATTTGCACACCCGGGAGGCTCTCGTCTGGTTCAAGCGTGAGTGCAACTTTTGTAATAGGTAAGGGATGACAGAGAGGGATGAGGCGCGCTGTTTCTTTCGCACCCATAATGCCTGCGAGCTGGGCCACCGCGAGAACATCACCTTTTTTGGCACGATTCTCTGTGATCATGGCGAGGGTCTCAGGGGCCATGCGGATATGCCCCTTGGCTGTGGCAACACGAGAGGTCACAGCTTTGTCGGACACATCGACCATGTGAGCATTGCCTGTGGCGTCAAAGTGGGTAAGGCCTGACATTAGGCACCTGCCGCGCTGAACGGATTGGCCAGCAGTGTGCGTGTCGCGACTTCAACATCGTCCTGACGCATCAGGCTTTCGCCGATGAGGAAGCTACGCGCACCGTATCGGGCGATATCGGCGAGATCATCTGGCGTGAAGAGGCCGCTCTCGCAGACGATCATCCGATCTTCGGGGACGCGTTTTGAAAGCTTTCGTGTAACATCAAGTGACGTCTCGAAGGTATTGAGATTGCGGTTATTTATCCCGATCATGCGCGACTTCAGGGCGCTGGCGCGTTCCAGCTCTTCAGCGTCATGGACCTCAAGGAGTGCATCCATACCCCACTGTGTGGCCGCGTCTTCAAGCTCTTGTGCTTGGGCATCAGAGACAGAGGCCATGATGATCAGAATGCAATCTGCACCCAGAGCGCGGGCTTCGGAGACTTGATAGGTGTCATACATGAAGTCTTTGCGCAGCGCGGGTAGTGAACAGGCGTCGCGCGCCGCTGTGAGAAAGCTTTTGTGCCCTTGAAAACTCGGTGTATCTGTCAGAACAGAGAGACATGTCGCGCCGCCAGCTTCATAGGCTTGGGCCAGAGAGGCGGGGTCAAAGTCTGCACGGATGAGGCCCTTGGAAGGGCTGGCTTTCTTGATTTCAGCGATGAGGCCATAGCCTGCTTTGCTGGCTTCAAAAAGCGCGTCAGCGAAAGGGCGCACAGGGGAAGCAGCCTGTGCTGCAGCCTCAACGGCCTCAAGAGATTTTGCGGCTTTGTCTGCGGCGATTTCTTCAAGCTTGTAGGCTTTGATTTTGTCTAGAATGGTCGCGCTCATGACGCCTCCGATGTGAATTTGGCAAGGGCGGCGACTTTTTGGGCCGCTGCGCCACTGTCGATGCTTTCGCGCGCCAAAGCGACGCCTGTTGTGAGTGTATCAGCTTTGCCCGCAACGTGAAGGGCAGCAGCGGCATTCAGCAAGACAGCATCACGGTAGGCTGACGCTTCACCCGCGAGCAGAGCGCGAAAGGCTGTGGCATTCTCTGATGGCGTGCCGCCGATGATATCTTCAAAGGGATGCACGGGCAGGCCCGCTTCTTCGGGGTGAAGCTCTTGCTCGGTGATTGTCCCGTCTTCGTTGAGCGCGGCAATCCATGAGACGCCAGTGATGGTGAGCTCGTCTGTTCCGTCAGAGCCGTGGACAAGCCATGCACGCTCGCTACCGAGCTGGCCGAGAGTCTCCGCCATTGGGCGGATCAGGTCGCGGCTGAAAGCGCCTGTAAGTTGACGTTTGACGCCTGCGGGATTTGTCAGTGGGCCGAGGATATTGAAAATGGTGCGGGTTCCAAGCTCGGCGCGGGCTGGGCCGACATGGGCCATCGCGGGGTGATGCATGGGGGCCATCATAAAGCAGATGCCGCAGCTTTGCAGTGCTTTTTCAACAACGTCTGCGCCAATCATGACGTTGATTCCAAGTTCGCCGAGCGCGTCGGCCGCGCCTGATTTTGAGCTTAGATTGCGGTTGCCGTGTTTGGCCACAGGCACGCCAGCGCCCGCCACGACAAAGGCCGTCGCAGTCGAGATGTTGAGCGTGCCTTTTCCATCACCACCTGTGCCGACAATGTCCATCGCTCCGTCAGGCGCTTTCACAGCGTGGCATTTGGACCGCATCACGGCGGCTGCGGCGGCGAATTCTTCGACCGTCTCGCCGCGTGTGCGCAAAGCCATGAGAAAGCCGCCGATCTGGGCGGGCGTGGCCTCACCATTGAAAAGCTCGGTAAAGGCTGTTTCGGCTTCAGAACGGCTGAGAGGACGCTCGGCTGCGGACCCGATGAGGGGTTTCAGGGTCTGGCTCATGCCGGCTCCTTTGCCATATCAAGAAATGTTTTCAACATCTTATGCCCGTGCTCGGAGCGGATCGATTCGGGGTGAAACTGAACGCCATGGATCGGCAACTCACGGTGTGCGAGGCCCATGATTGTTCCGTCTGAGAGTTCGGCTGTGACCTCAAGGCAGTCTGGGAGGCTCTCACGCTCTACCACAAGAGAATGATAACGTGTCGCCTCAAAGGGGGAGGGCAAATCCGCAAACACGCTTTTGCCCGCGTGATGGATTGTGCCCATTTTGCCATGAACAATTTCGTGGCAGCGCACGACTTTGCCGCCGAACGCCTCGCCGATGGTTTGATGGCCCAAACAAACCCCCATGAGCGGGATGCGGGCTTCGCCGGCGGCGCGTGTCAGATCAAGGCATATACCAGCTTGAGCGGGGTCTTTTGGCCCGGGTGACACAAGGATTGCAGAGGGCGCAAGCGCTAGCGCTTCGGCCACAGTGAGGGCATCGTTGCGTGCAACATGCACATCTGCGCCAAGTTCGCCGCAATAATGCACCAAGTTGTAGGTGAAACTGTCGTAATTATCTATCAGTAGCAGCATCTTGCCATTCGCGGTTAGGAAAGGGCTGGAGGCTCGCCCCAAGGTCGCGGTATACATGTTCAGGGTTAGAGCTGAGCGTCAAGGGGCAGAGGTCCCATGAAGCAGATAAATCAGAGGTGAGTTCAGTGGCACGCGGATTTTTGAGCGGTGTGATAATGGGAACGCTGGTGGCGGGTGTTGGTGCGGGCGCGCTTTCATTGGCGACGGATTTGCCAACGGGCAAGGCGCCTGTCACCGGGGCTGTGGCCCCAGAGGCCACAAAACCGGCCGAGGCCTTGCCTGCGGCGCTGCCGACTGTGACATCTGAAGAAAGCGCGCCCGTGATGGGGGATACACCCGCGGCAACAGCGCCAGAGTCAGACAGTATGAGCTCCCCAGACACTCAGGCCGCTGCAAAGCCCGAAGCAGGCGTGGCCAGCGCCGATTTGAGTGCGCCAGATGCGGGGGTAGCCCCTGTGGTGAGCTCTATAGTGGATGAGCCTGTCGTGGGGCAGAGCGCAATGCAAGCGCCCAAAGCACCTGCGAATGAGAGCAATGTTGCTGTTTCAACGGAGACCGCCGAGGTGCAGCCCGCCGTTGTGCCACAGCCGACAGCTGAGGCCGAGCCGCAGCCCGAGCCTTTGCGAGACGAAGAGCGTGAAGAGATAACGCTGACGATCCCCAGTTTGCCAGAGGATGATGGCATTGGGCATGCGCCAATGCCAACAGATGAGGCCTCTCAACCTGTTGAGCCGGCGCGGGTGAGCATTGGGAGGCCCGCCCGAACATTGGGCGCTGGCTCCTCCAGCCGCTTGCCCAGCTTGGGGACAGCTGAAACTGGTGCGGTCACCGAGGCCAGCGCGACTGTCGATATCAACGAACTGCCTCCTGTCGAGCGCTTTTCGGCGCTGTTTGTGCCCACAGAGGGCGTGCCCCAAATGGCGATTGTGCTGATTGATGATGGCACAAGCGATATTGGCGTCGAGGCACTGAGCACGTTTCCGTATCCGCTGAGTTTTGCCATTGATACCTCATGGAGTGGCGCTGAAGCCGCAATGAAAACTTACCGTGAGGCTGGATTTGAAGTACTCGCCATGGTGAGCTTGCCACGGGGCGCACGTGCTTCGGATGTGGAAGTCTCTATGCCTGTATTGCTTGATAAACTGTCAGAAGCGATCGCGATCATGGAGACGCCTGATGCAGCTTTGCAGGGCAGTCGTGAGGTAATATCGCAAGTGAGCGAGTATCTGGGCGACAGTGGCCACGGAATGCTTTTGTTCCCGAAAGGGCTGAATACGGCGCAGAAAGTTGCGGCCAAGGAAGGTGTTCCTTCTGCAACGGTTTTTCGCGATTTTGACAATAAGGGGCAGAATGCCAGCACCATAAAGCGTTTCTTGAGCCATGCAGCTTTGAAAGCGGGCTCAGAAGGCGGCGTTGTGATGGTTGGGCGGTTGCGCGCAGATACCATCAGCGCGCTTTTGCTCTGGGGCTTGCAGGAGCGGGGAGACCGCCTTGAGCTTGTGCCTGTGAGCGTGATGTTAAAAACGCAATAAGACGTTCCTATACGTTTCGCTTTGTCCATTCGCCTTGGGGAATGCCCTCAAGGGTATAAGATCCAATGCGAACGCGAATAAGGCGCAGGGTAGGGTGGCCGACGTGAGCGGTCATTCGGCGCACCTGACGGTTGCGGCCTTCGCGCAAGGTCAGCTCGATCCACGTATCAGGAATGGCTTGGCGCACACGGATCGGCGGGGTCCGTGGCCAGAGCCAGAGCGGCTCCGCGACGCGACGGGCCTCTGCGGGCATTGTCAGCCCGTCTTTGAGCACAATACCTTGGGCCAGAGCAGTGAGGGCCGCGTCATCGGGTGTGCCTTCGACTTGAACGAGGTAGGTTTTGGGTTCTTTGAACTTTGGATTGGAGAGCTTGGCTTGCAGCTTGCCGTCATCTGTGAGGAGCAAAAGCCCTTCGCTGTCGCGATCAAGTCGACCCGCAGGATAGACATCTTTTTCACTGATAAAGGCTGAGAGCGTGGCGCGAGGTGACCCTTCGGTGCCTTTGTCTGTGAATTGGCTGAGTACGCCAAAGGGCTTGTTGAAGAGGATGAGGCGGCTCATAGGAAACGGGCGAGGGGCCAGCCCCTCGCGCTCCCGGGGATATTTTTAGAAAGAGGAAATGCCCACAGTCGATAGGTAGACTTAGGCATTTCAGGAATTTCCATTGCCTGTAAAGCGGGCTGCATCGGCGGCAGCGCGGCGGATGGCGCCTGACTTGTGCAGCGTTTCCATATATTCGGCTTCGGGGTCGCTGTCGTAGACCACGCCGCCGCCTGCTTGG
>NZ_JAQWYD010000089.1:0-5460 GCF_029254145.1 Lentibacter sp. | reverse complement strand
AGATCAGCATGGCGATGGAAGAAGAGTTTGGCCGCCACCGTGCAGAAGTAAAGACACTCGCAGGCGTCTATGGCGCGGCCTATGAGGGCGATGCAGGGTTCGCTGCGATCCAGAAAAGTATTGAAGCGTTTGCTGAAGAAGAGGGCCGCCGCCCGCGTCTTTTGGTTGTTAAGATGGGCCAGGACGGGCACGATCGCGGCGCGAAAGTGATTGCGACTGCTTTTGCTGACATCGGCTTTGATGTTGATGTCGGCCCCCTCTTTCAAACGCCTGACGAAGCCGCGCAAGACGCGATTGACAATGATGTTCATGTTGTCGGAATTTCAAGCCAAGCCGCTGGGCATAAGACTCTTGCTCCCCAGCTGATCAAGGCGCTTGAGGAGAAAGATGCGGGCGATATCATTGTGATTTGTGGTGGGGTTATTCCGCAGCAGGACTATGAGTTCCTTAAAAAGGCGGGTGTCAAAGCCATCTTCGGGCCGGGGACGAATATCCCTGAAGCGGCTGAGGATATCCTGAAGCTTATTCGCGCGTCGCGCGCCTAAGCCGGCGCGGGGGGCTATTGGCTCCCCGCGTTTCGAAAACCACATGGATTTTGAAACGTCCCCCAAGGATATTTCGGGAAAGAAAAAGGGGTGCGGTATGTATGTATTTGATCATCTGGTGATCGCCGCTGAGAGCCTCGAGGCCGGCGTTGCTTGGGCAGAAGAACGCTTAGGCGTCTCCTTTGAGGTAGGTGGCCAGCATCTGCGCTATGGCACGCACAATGCCTTGCTCGGTTTGGCAGATGGACTGTATCTCGAAGTGATCGCTATTGACCCAGCGGGCGTCCAGCCAGAGCATTCACGCTGGTTTGGGCTTGATCAGTTTTCTGGCGCTCCACGGCTCATAACCTGGGTTTGCCGCGTCGAAGGGCTGACCACCAGACCCTTGCCAGCAGGGTTTGGCGCGGTTGTGGGCCTGACGCGGGGCGCACTTAATTGGGATATGGCTGAGGCTGATGATGGAACTCTCCCCTTTGATCAATGCCATCCTGGCTTGATCGACTGGGGTGCGACGCCACATCCTGTGACACGGCTTGCAGAGTCTGGACTGAGGCTTGAACGGCTGACGCTTGCGCATCCTGCGGCGGCAGACTTGGCAGACGCCCTACGGCCTCTGAATGACAAGCGTGTGGATATTGTCAGTGCCAGTGCACCGAAGCTCTCGGCGCGGCTGGTTTCGTCAGACGGGCGGGAGATCATTCTATGAGACTGCGTTTGGCAGAGCCGAGTGACGCGGCTGGGATAGCGGTGATTTGGAACCAGATCATCCGCGATACTTTGGCGACATTTACCTCAGCAGAAAAAGAGACTGATGCGCTTGCTTCGGTGATACATGCTGAGCCACAACGCTGGCACGTGGCGGAAAGTGATGGGCTGATCCTTGGTTTTGCCTGTTACTTTCAGTTTCGTGGTGGGCCTGGGTATGCACAGTCTATGGAATACACGATTCATTTGGCGCAAGGCGCGCGCGGTCTTGGTACGGGGCGTGCTCTACTGGCAGCTGTTGAGGATGCGGCTCGGAAGGAGGGCGCGCATTCACTTTATGGCGGAGTGAGTGGTGCAAACCCTGAGGGGCAGGCTTTTCATATCCGTACTGGTTTTGAGAAGCTGGCAACTTTGCCCGAAGTGGGGCGCAAGAACGCCCAATGGCTTGATTTACACCTTTATCACAAATTTCTTTGATTGCGCGCTGACACTTCTTGCTGCGCAAGCTAAGATTGCCTCATGTCGATTTGGACCCAGATAACAGCGGCTGTTTCAGCCCTTGCCAAAGGCGAACCACTCAGCGCTGTCTTTGCGCAGTTGCGCACGCCACCTGAGCGCTCGATTGCGTTTACAATTGCCGTGATCGCTCTTGGCGCGAAGATGGCCAAGGCCGACGGGCTTGTCACGCGCGATGAAGTTATGGCGTTTCGCGAGGTTTTTCAGATTGCGCAGGAAGATGAAGCGGGAGCGGCCAAAGTTTTTAATCTGGCACGGCAAGATGTGGCAGGGTTTGAAGACTATGCAACTCGGGTTCGCGAGATGTTTAGTGCGGGGCACGAAGCGCTTGGCGATTTGCTGGAAGGTTTGTTTCACATCGCTATGGCCGATGGCCAGTATCATCCGAACGAGGACGAATTTCTCAAAGGCGTTGCGGATATTTTTGGCCTTGGAGAACGCGAATTTCGTCAGATCAGGAGCCGTTTTGTGCCAGAGGCAGAGGCTGATCCCTACTCGGTATTGGGGCTGACGCCTGAGGCCAGCATGGAGGAGCTTCGTGCGGCTTGGAAAACACAGGTTCAAGAAAGTCATCCAGACCGCTTGGTTGCGCGGGGATTGCCTGAAGAGGCTATTAAAATGGCTGAAAAGCGTATGATGGCGATCAACAGGGCTTGGAAAGACATTAAGGATGCGCGCGGCTGATGCGGATAGCGACCTACAACATCGAGTGGTTTAACAACCTGTTTGATGATGATGGGGTGCTGCTGATGGATGATGGGTGGTCAGGGCGTCATGATGTGACACGCGCCATGCAGATCGAGGCCTTGGGAATCGTTTTTGCGGCACTTGATGCGGACGCAATTATGGTGATTGAAGCGCCTGACGAAAATCGACGTCGCAGCACAACCAAAGCGCTGGAAGAGTTTGCGCGGGTGTTTGATCTGCGGGCCAAGGCCACACTTCTCGGATTTCAGAATGATACGCAGCAAGAAATAGCGCTGATGTATGATCCTGCTGTGATGAGCGCGCGTCATGCGCCTCTGGGCGAGAGTGCGCCCAAGAAAGGGGCTGAGCAGTCGTCACGGTTTGACAGCACGTTTCGTATTGATCTGGACGTGGATGCCAAAGAAGACTTGGTTCAGTTCTCGAAACCTCCCCTAGAGGTTGAAGCGGTGCTACCTAGCGGGAAGGTTCTGCGGCTTATTGGAGCGCATCTGAAGTCAAAAGAGCCACATGGTGCGCGAAATGACGCTGAAGCAATGAAGCTTTCGATAGAGAACCGCCGCAAGCAATTGGCACAAGCGATCTGGCTGCGCCAACGCCTTGAGGAGCACTTGAACGCTGGTGAGAGCTTGATGCTGCTGGGAGATCTCAATGACGGCCCTGGACTTGACCAATATGAAGACTTGTTTGGGCGATCTTCGGTCGAAATCATTATGGGTGAGACGGGAGAAAACTGCCTCTTTGATCCACATGCGAGGCTTGGCTTGCAGCGCAGGCTAGGCGCAATGCCAACCACCGCGCGCTTTTATATTCGGGAGCACAAACGCTACCTACAAGCTTTGCTGGACTACATTATGGTCTCTCCCGACCTCGCCATGAAAGAGCCTGTCTGGCGGATTTGGCATCCCTTTGATGACCCTGATTGCTGGCGTCTCCCTGAGCTGCGCGATGCTTTTCTTTTGGCCTCTGATCATTTTCCTGTCACATTAGATATTGATCTTTAGGGGGCAGAAAATGTGAAGCCGAAGGAAATAAGGCCATCGGCACTTTCCGCATTCATGGGGATCAATTGAACAAATGTGTTGCGGTATCGGGCTTGGAAACCGCCGATCACGACAACATCTTCGCCAAGATGAGTTGAAAAATTACGCCCATTCTCGGGGTAAAGAGCCAAGCCGCCAAAAATCCCAAAATCACCTTCGCTCCAGAGCTTCAGAGGGCGGTAACTTGTCGCTGTAATGGAAACACGCTCATAGCTGTTCATGAATGCACCAACACTTAAGCTGCTGCGTTCGCGCTCCCAAGTGGCGAAGAAGCCAGGGTTTACCTCGTTGAAGCCCGTGCCACCGATATGTTTTGAGCCGAGTAAGATCGAGAAACGGTCGGGGCCAGCCTCTAGGGCTGTTGCAAAAAGGCATAGGCTGAGGGAGAGAAAAATCGGACGCATATCAGGCTTTCCTTTTGGCAAGCAAACATCTGCCTGTGAAGCATCTCTGGCTTGCAGGCGCATTGGAAACGGGTGTTTCTACCTTTATATGGAGAAAATGGGACGAAAATTTGTCATCGCTTCACTTCTTGCTGGCAGCCTTCATGCGTCATCGCTTCAGGCTGAAGACAGCGGCAGTTCGCTCATGGAGCGGGGTGCGAAGCTCTTTCTCGAAGGGATTTTGAAGGAAGTCGAACCGGCCGTCAAAGACCTACAAGCGATGATGGATGAGATGGAACCTGCGCTGAAAGACTTTGTGGAGCGCATGGGGCCTGCGCTTGAGACTCTCTTGGAGGATGTTGAAGACTTTAGTGCCTATCATCCTCCTGAAGTCCTGCCGAACGGAGATATTATCCTGCGCAAGAAGGCCTTAAAGGAGCAAGCTGAGCCATCTAACCCTGATGATCAGGTTGACCTGTAAGCTACTGGCCCAGAACGATATTCGGCGTAGCTGGCAGAGCTGCTGCGAGTGAGTTAAAGCGTGCTTCGGCAACTTCTCCAAACAACGGGATCGCGTCTTGACTGAGTGTAAGCTCGAGGACCCGCTTCTTGGGGTAAAGCCGCATCTGTCCGATTTGGGCGTCTTTCTGAAGCCAGAGCATGGCGCCAAAGCGCATCGCTTTACCAACTGTTTCAGCAACTTGCTGATCAGCCTCAGAGATCAACTCAGAGATTGGTTCAAACCGCGCAGTTGTGATGCGTGTATTTGAGTAGCGATAGAGCAGAGCGAGGCCTAGAAAAATCCTCTCGTTGTGGCGGATACCGCCAAGATTGGCCTGTGTTGCAAGGTTAAAACAGGTTTCGGCGCGGTAGTCGGGGTGCGCACGCCAGCTGACGTCGTGCAAGAGGCAGGCAGCCTTGATGAGCTTAAGGCGTTCGGGCGGGGCCGACTTGAATAAGGGTTGGATGAATTCATACAGAGTACGCCCGAATCCTGGAAGACGCGCGTCTTTGGCTTCTGCAAAGCGGCAAGCCTCGATGAGCGGGTCGCGGTCGCGCAATTTTTGCGGCATTTGTTCATAGAGCATTCCTTCGCGGATGCCGTAGGAGCTGATGGCGATATCGTGTGGTCGAAATTCTCGGACGACTTCCTTAAGGACTTCTGAAGCGATCGGGACAAGCTTCATGCGGCTCGAGGAGATACCTGCCATGGCTCGAATCGTTTCTTCATCGTTTTTGGCGATATACTCTGCAGTTGCCGTCACGGCTTTGCGGCTCATT
Source organism: Lentibacter sp. (assembly GCF_029254145.1). Lineage (GTDB taxonomy): Bacteria > Pseudomonadota > Alphaproteobacteria > Rhodobacterales > Rhodobacteraceae > Lentibacter. The sequence goes on along the minus strand of NZ_JAQWYD010000089.1, from coordinate 282 downwards.
CGGTATTCGTGCAAAACGTGCAGCGGGTAGCCGCGGCGCTCCATGTCAATTCGTGCAATTGCGCGCCATGAACCGCCGACGAGAAACAGCCGATTGTGCTGTGGCCCGAGTTCTTCATGCAGTTTCTGGATCGTGCTGCGGATAATCTCTTTGCGGGCTTTCTTGCCGCCTTTCACACTCATCAGACGCTGAGGGCCGAGCGAGGAGCTGACGCGCTTGCCAACGACGCCATCCGAGATTTCAGCGAGTTCCATGGAGGAGCCGCCAATATCGCAGACCAGC
>NZ_JAQWYD010000085.1:0-22338 GCF_029254145.1 Lentibacter sp. | reverse complement strand
CACAACCCGTGCACCGCCTTTTCAAAACGGCCAAAAAGATCAGGTGTTACAGTTGCGCACGGTACTCGTTAACCAAAAAGAAAGGGCGCACCCGACGGCACGCCCTTTAGATCAGATTGATTCGAAACTTAGCCCTTCATCGAATCCCAAAAGCCTTTGACCGACTTAAAGAAGCTCTTGCTCTCGGGATTGTTGTCTTCTGACAGCGCTTCAAACTCTTTGAGCAGCTCTTTTTGCTTGCTCGTCAAGTTGACGGGAGTCTCAACAGCCAGCTCTATGAACATATCACCCGAACCGCCACCGCGCAGTGCAGGCATGCCCTTGGCGCGCAGACGCATCTGCCGACCAGACTGAGAGCCTGATGGGATTTTGACACGCGAGCGGCCCCCATCAATTGTGGGCACTTCAATATCACCGCCAAGCGCGGCTGCCGCCATGCTCACGGGAACGCGACAGAAGAGATTGACCCCTTCCCGCTCGAATATCTTATGTGCTTCGACTTCTATGAAAATATAGAGATCGCCCGTTGGTCCGCCACGCATCCCGGCTTCGCCTTCGCCTGCGAGGCGAATGCGCGTACCTGTCTCAACACCCGCGGGGATATTGACAGCAAGAGAGCGGTCTTTCTCGACGCGGCCTTGGCCATGACATTTTCCACAAGGGTTCTTGATGGTCTGACCGAGGCCTGAACAGGTCGGGCACGTGCGCTCGACCGTGAAGAAACCCTGCTGGGCACGAACCTTACCCATGCCTGAACAGGTCGGGCACGTTGTGGGCTCGGCACCGCCTTCGGCACCTGTTCCGCTGCAGCCATCGCAAGCGACAGATGTTGGCACATTGATGGTTTTTTGTAAGCCAGAGAACGCATCTTCAAGGGAGACGCGCAGATTGTAGCGTAAGTCTGCACCGCGCGCAGCGCGCTGACGCCCACCGCCGCGCTGACCACCCATGAAGTCTCCAAAGAGATCATCAAAGACATCAGAGAAAGCAGAAGAGAAGTCACCCTGCTGGCCGCCGTATCCGCCGCCCTGACGCCCACCGCCCATACCGCCTTCAAAGGCCGCATGACCATAACGGTCGTAGGCCGCCTTTTTGTCGGCGTCCTTCAAGACTTCGTAAGCCTCGCCCGCTTCTTTGAACTGAGCTTCCAAGTCTGGATCATCAGTGTTGCGGTCTGGATGAAGCTCTTTCGCTTTGGTGCGATAGGCTTTTTTAATTTCATCCGCCGAGGCACCTTTTGAGATGCCCAGCACTTCATAATAATCGCGTTTAGCCATGGGTCATTACCCTTTCTGGAAACGGCGAAGGCCGACCCGGCGCGCGGACCGGCCCTTACCAAGCTTCCTAAGGCGCTTAGCTGCGCTTTTCGTCGCCAAGGTCTTCGAAGTCAGCATCGACGATATCATCGTCAATTCCGCCCTCGTCGGCAGCGTTAGGCATATCATCGCCCGCCTCTGCCTGTGCCTTGTAGATCGCTTCGCCCAGCTTCATGGCTGACTCTGTGACGTTCTGGATACCAGCCTTAAGCTTGTCTGCGGTGATGTCCTCTTTTTCGAGATCATCGCGCAGAGCAGCAATAGACAGTTCGATAACTTCGACTGTGGTTGGATCAACCTTGTCGGAGTGCTCTTCCACTGACTTTTCTGTCGAGTGAATGAGGCTCTCGGCTTGGTTGCGCGCTTCCACAAGCTCGCGACGGTCCTTATCGGCTTCGGCGTTCTCTTCGGCGTCCTTCACCATTTTCTCGATGTCGGCGTCTGAGAGGCCGCCCGAGGCTTGAATGGTGATTTTCTGCTCTTTGCCTGTACCTTTGTCAGCCGCACCAACCGAAACGATACCGTTGGCGTCGATGTCAAATGTAACTTCGATCTGCGGCAGGCCACGAGGAGCTGGCGGAATGTTCTCAAGGTTGAACTGACCGAGCATCTTGTTGTCAGATGCCATTTCACGCTCACCTTGGAAAACACGAATGGTCACTGCATTTTGGTTGTCTTCTGCTGTTGAGAAGATTTGCGACTTCTTCGTCGGGATCGTTGTGTTGCGGTCGATCAGACGGGTGAAAACACCACCGAGCGTTTCAATGCCGAGCGAGAGAGGTGTTACGTCAAGCAAAACAACGTCTTTGACGTCGCCCTGAAGAACGCCCGCCTGAATGGCCGCGCCCATGGCAACAACTTCATCAGGGTTCACGCCTTTGTGGGGCTCTTTACCGAAGAATTTTGTGACTTCTTCGATGACCTTTGGCATACGCGTCATACCACCAACGAGAACGACTTCGTCGATATCGCTTGTTGAGAGGCCCGCATCTTTAAGCGCCGCGGCACAAGGCTTCAGCGAGTTTTTGATCAGGTCAGAGACGAGGCTTTCAAGTTTTGCACGCGTCAGCTTCATAACCATGTGCAACGGCGAGCCGTCTTTGCCCATCGAGATGAAGGGCTGGTTGATCTCGGTTTGTGACGAGCTGGACAGCTCGATCTTGGCTTTTTCAGCGGCTTCTTTGAGACGCTGGAGGGCCATTTTGTCTTTGGTCAGGTCAACACCGTTTTCCTTTTGGAACTGGTCCGCAAGGTAAGCAACGATGCGCATGTCAAAGTCTTCACCGCCGAGGAATGTGTCGCCGTTGGTGGACTTAACTTCAAAGAGGCCATCGTCGATTTCGAGGATGGTCACGTCAAATGTACCGCCACCAAGGTCATAGACCGCGATGGTTTGGGTTTCTTTTTTGTCGAGGCCATAGGCCAGCGCAGCCGCTGTTGGCTCATTGATGATGCGCAGGACTTCGAGACCAGCGATTTTGCCGGCGTCTTTTGTCGCTTGGCGCTGAGCATCGTTGAAGTAAGCTGGAACGGTGATAACCGCCTGCTTCACTTCTTCGCCAAGATAGCTCTCAGCTGTTTCCTTCATTTTGCCAAGGATGAAGGCAGAGATCTGGCTGGGCGAATACTTCTCGCCGCGCGCTTCGATCCACGCGTCGCCATTGCCGCCATTCACAACATTGAAGGGCATGTGCTTTTTGTCTTTTGCGAGGTCCGCATCATCAAATCGGCGGCCGATGAGACGCTTGACGCCGAAGACGGTGTTTTCTGGGTTGGTCACAGCTTGGCGCTTTGCGGACTGGCCGACGAGGCGCTCGTCTTCTGTGAAAGCAACGATCGACGGCGTTGTGCGCGCGCCTTCGGAGTTTTCGATCACGCGGGCAGCAGAGCCGTCCATGATGGCGATACATGAGTTTGTTGTGCCGAGGTCAATACCAATGACTTTTGACATTTTTCGATCCCTTCTACGTTAAGGCGATGTTGCGAGGTCAGACCCGTTACGGCATCTGCCCCCGATATGTTAGCTTGAACAGGGGGGATCCTGATCAAACGCTTCGGAGGGTATATAAGGAGCGCAAAATGCCCCTGCAAGCGCCGAGACGGTGAAGAATCAGCAAATTTGGGAGCTTTTAGCCCAGAAAGATGGAAGCGTGGTAAATCTGGCTCATAAGATCGACCTGAATGGGGCTTTATTCTATAGCGAAGCGCTTACTCGCCGCGCGCAGGAAAGCTTGCTCGACGATATCCGACAAATTGCGCGCGCGGCGCCGCTCTATGCGCCAGAAACACCGCGAGGGCAAAAAATGAGCGTCAGGATGACCGCCGCGGGTAAGTTTGGATGGATCACTGACAGGCGGGGCTACCGCTATGAAGGGCGTCATCCGCGCGGAACGGCTTGGCCCGACATTCCCGAGAGCCTGCTGACAATCTGGAAGGCCATCGCGCCAGACGCGCGGACGCCCGAATGTGCGCTGATCAATTTTTACGGCGAGGGGGCTCGCATGGGGCTGCATCAGGACAAGGATGAAGCAGACTTTGGCCAGCCAGTTGTCTCTGTTAGCCTTGGGGACGAGGGACTGTTTCGTATTAGTGGTATTGAACGGGGCGGCAAGACAGCATCACAATGGTTACGCTCTGGAGATATCCTTTTGCTCAGCGGCGCAGCGCGGCTCGCGCATCATGGTGTTGACAAGATCCGCTTTGGCTCAAGTACGCTTTTGCCTGGTGGCGGGCGGATCAATGTGACGATGCGGGTTGTGCTCTAGCGACGTGCGCTCCAAGAGATAATGGCGTGGCGGCGGGTATAGAACTCACCCATGAGACCAACCATGATCAGGACAAGCCCGATCACAAAAGCGTACTCCCAATGCGTGTAGCGCGGATTGTAATTGATGAAAGCAAAACCGCGCGACTGATCAATGATGTGAAAGAGCGGGTTCCAGTCAAACATCGCGAGCATGTAGCCGGGCAGCGTATTGGCAAAAAACATCTTGCCCGAGGCAATCATATTGGCGCGTTGGTAAATCAGTGTGAAGGCCGCGACGAAACCTGGGAACCACGGCTTAATCGCGAGAAGCACCATCCCGACGGCACATCCTGTGAACCAGGCAAGCAATAGCATACCCATTGCCGCGATGGGGCGATCAATCGTGAAAGATTGAACCGCCATGTAATAACCAAAGAGAATAACGAATGCCGAAAGGATCTGTAGATAAAGTGACGACAGCGCAGAGGAGGCAATCGAAACAATCGTGTTCATCGGGGCATGGAGCATCATTGGCGAGGACGGACCCGCAGAGCCAGAGACTGCCCCAACGGCCTTAACATGGGTCATGTAAAGGAAGATGCCTGTCATGATGTAAACGAGGAAGTCGCCACGCAAAGCAGCACCGCGCAATCCAAGAAGCGAGAACATGACGTAAAACGCCAGCACCATAATCGCCATTTGCATAAGGTTTGTCACAAGCGACATAATCGCATTGCCGTGCGAAGAGCGAATGGAATGAACCACCGAATGATAGATCAACTCAAAGATAATGAGGGCCGATGTGATCGTCGACCTACGCCGCCTTACCTGAAACATCTACTCGCTACCCTGACTTACGCGGTTTGTTTTACGCGCCAATTCTTGCCGAACCGTTACACACATACCATAAAGGGCCTGAGCGGCCTAAGCAACAAAACCGTGATCTGAGGCATAAAGAGTGAAGGACTGAAGCAAATGGACTACGAAAAGCTGACCCACGTGATGCGCGAGCTTGCGCTTGTTGCGGGTGACAAGATTATGGAAATCTATGGTCGTGACGACTTTGAGGTAAAGTCAAAGTCTGATGACAGCCCAGTCACAGAGGCCGACGAAGCGGCAGATGCTATTATCTCAGCGGGTCTGCGCTCTGCTTTTCCTGATGTGCTTTTGATCACTGAAGAACAGGCGGCAACACACGACATGCAGGCTGACACCTTTCTAATTGTTGATCCCTTGGACGGAACCAAGGAATTTGTACATCGCCGAGGCGATTTTACTGTGAATATCGCTTATGTAGAAAATGGTGTGCCGACTCGTGGAGTTGTTTATGCGCCCGCAAAAGAGCGGATGTTTTATACGCTTGCAGACGGCAGCGCTGTGGAAGAAGACGGGCCGTTTGACAAGACACATGCGGGCACCACACGGGCGATCCGCGTGGCCGAGAGCGACAATGCGGCCCTTATGGTTGTTGCGTCAAAGTCGCATCGCGATCAGGCAACGGACGACTACATCAACAAATACGCCGTTCAGGACAGCAAGAGCGCGGGCTCAAGCCTGAAGTTTTGTCTTGTGGCGACGGGCGAGGCCGACATTTACCCGCGCGTTGGCCGCACGATGGAGTGGGACACGGCTGCAGGCCACGCTGTGCTTCATGGTGCAGGTGGCAAAGTCGTTGTTTTTGCGACACATGACCCGCTTGTCTACGGCAAGGAAGGCTATGCGAACCCGTTCTTCATAGCATACTCGCCTGCTGTAGACCTGAAAACTCCCTGATATGTCAGCGCCTTCCGTCAGCGTTGTGATTGTAAGCCATGGTCGGCCCGAGAGCCTTTTGTGGTGTCTTTCGGCGCTGGCGGGCGTAGCATATCAGCCCTTTGAGATCGTTGTTGTCGCCGATCTGGCCGCCTGTGCTTATGTCGGCGAAAGCCCTTACGCAGGGCGTATCAAGCTTGTGGCCTTTGAAGAGCCTAATATTGCCGCCGCGCGCAACAAAGGTGTGGCCGAGGCCGCAGGCGAGATCATTGCGTTTATTGATGATGATGCAGCGGCTGAACCCTTATGGCTGCATCATCTGGCGTCAGGATTTAAACTGCCTGAAGTGATGTGCACGGGCGGGTATGTGCGTGGGCGCAACGGAATTTCGTTTCAGTGGACCGCTCGGCAAGTGGACAGCGCTGGGCGGACGGAGACGCTTGCCGCCGAAAACCGCAATTCGTTTATCCCCAAAACAAAGACTGGTTTTGCTGTGAAGACCGAGGGCACGAACATGGCTGTGCGCCGTAATGTTCTCGTAGCGCTCGGCGGGTTTGACGAAGGGTTCCACTTTTATCTGGATGAAACCGATCTCAACTTGCGGATCGGGGGAACGCACCACAAGACCGCGCTATGCCCCAGCGCTGAAGTGCACCACGCCTACAAGGCCAGCACACGACGCAAGGCCGACAGGACGGTAACAGACTTGTTTGATGTAGGAGCAAGCACTGTACTCTTGCTGCGCAAGCACGGACAACCGCTTGAACCACGATGTTCTGAGATGGTTGAGGAACAGGTGGAACGGCTGACTGACCAAGTGAGCCGCGACCTTATGAGCGAGAGCGAGGCGGCGGGCGTTATGCAGAGCCTTGAGGCCGGATTTGAGGCGGGAGCGCTACGGGCTTTTGGGCAATATCCGGATACATTGCACCATCCGTCTGATTTCAAGCCTTTTCTGCCAGATCGCAGTGGCGGCGTGACTGTAGCTGGGCGCTTTTGGCAAGGCAAAAAGCTTCGTAAAGAGGCGGCACAACTTGCAACACAGGGGGCGAATGTCTCGCTCTATCTCTTCTCGTGGAACACCCGTTTTCACCATGTTCGCTATGATTTGGCAGGCTACTGGGAGCAAAGCGGCGGGCTATTTGGTAAGGCAGCACGCGATGAACCGCTGTTTCAGCTCAACCGGCTGCGATCCCGTGTCAGGCGTGAACAGGAGCGTGTCAGGCTGGCCCGCGGCTGAACTTTAAATGTTAACAAATTCGCCACATTATGGAAAAAATGGGCTTATTATTTCTTTTTTAAAAACCAAGCTATACATCTTGTCATGATTTTGTGTCATGGTTCGGCCTAATGGCGCGCACCAAAAGACGCGCAGTATATTGAAGAGTTGGGGCCATGAAGAAAAAATTACAAAAGCTATTTTTCCTGTCGCAGGACTGGGGACGCGTTTTCTCCCTGCTACAAAGTCTGTTCCCAAGGAAATTATGACCTTGGTGGACCGACCGCTTATCCAATATGCAATTGATGAAGCGCGCGCCGCTGGGATCAAAGAATTTATCTTTGTCACCTCGCGAGGCAAAGGCGCGCTTGAAGATTATTTCGATGAAGCCCCACAGCTTGAGCAAACGCTACGCAAAAAGGGTAAAGACGAACTTCTCGAAATTTTGCAATCCACAAACATGGAAAGTGGCGCGATTGCCTATATCCGCCAGCACAAGGCACTTGGTCTTGGTCATGCGGTATGGTGTGCGCGCCGACTTATCTCTAACGAACCTTTTGCTGTAATCCTGCCAGACGATGTTATCGCGGCAGAAAAGCCTTGCTTGCAGCAAATGGTAGAAGCTTATGAAGAGAACCCCGGGTGTATGGTCGCGGCAATGGAAGTGCCACAGTCGCAAACAAGCGCTTACGGTATTCTGGATGTGGCCGAAGATATGGGCGCACGTGTGAGCGTGAAAGGCATGGTTGAAAAGCCTGACGTCGATAAGGCTCCATCCAACCTTGCTGTCATTGGCCGCTATATCCTGACTCCAGATGTTCTGAGAAATCTCAACAAAAAGAAATCGGGCGCGGGCGGAGAAATCCAACTGACCGACGGGATCGCCGATGAAATTCAAGAAGGTCGCCCCGTCTATGGCTATCGCTTTCAGGGTCAACGGTTTGACTGCGGGTCTAAATCAGGCTTTCTTCAGGCGACCGTGTCTTTTGGGCTCGACCGCCCAGAGCTACGCGACGATTTGATGGGATACCTGCAGCATGTGGTGAACGACACCCGAAAAGCGGCAGAATAACAGCCGAGGTGCACTTTGGATAACGTACTTGTCACAGGTGGCGCGGGCTATATTGGCTCGCACGCCTGCAAAGCTTTGAGGGCGGCTGGTTTCAACCCAGTTACATTTGACAGCCTCGTTACAGGCTGGGAAGACGCTGTGAAGTTTGGTCCGTTTGAGCGCGGTGACCTCTTGGATCGTGCACGGCTTGATGAAGTATTTGCCGCTTATCGGCCTGTTGCCGTGATGCATTTTGCAGCGCTAAGCCAAGTGGGCGAGAGCATGCAAATCCCGGGGAAATACTGGCTCAACAACGCTGGAGGCTCTCTTAACCTGATCGAGGCCGCAGCAGCAGCGGGCTGTAAGCGGTTTGTCTTTAGCTCAACCTGTGCCACATACGGCGACCAAGACAATGTTGTCCTCAATGAGCAGAGCGCGCAGCTACCCATCAACGCCTATGGCGCGAGCAAGCGCGCGATTGAGGATATGTTGAGCGACTTTGGCGCCAGTGACGGGATCGAGAGTGTTATTTTTCGCTACTTTAATGTGGCAGGGGCGGACCCAGAGGGCGACGTGGGCGAGTACCACCAACCTGAGACCCACCTTATCCCGCTGATCCTTGATGCAATTGACGGGAAGCGCGCGGCGCTGACGATCTTTGGGACAGATTATGACACGCCAGACGGAACCTGCATACGCGACTATGTGCATGTCTGCGATCTGGTCGATGCACATGTTTTGGGCCTGAAGTGGCTTGCCGAGGGCAAAGGAAGCCGCGTGTTCAACCTTGGCACTGGCGCAGGCTTTTCCGTGCGTGAGGTTATGGATCGCGCGGCTGAAGTCACTGGCAAGCCTGTGCCTTGCACCGAAGGGCCGCGACGCGCGGGGGACTGCACCAAGCTTGTTTCTGGTTCAAAGCGCGCGGAAGAAGAACTTGGCTGGCGCCCCCAGCGCTCGAACCTCGAAGAAATGGTGGCTGATGCGTGGATGTGGCATCAGAGCGGGCATTATGAAAAGTGAGCGGCCCTCGGCACGGCTTTTGGACATGTCGCGGCTTCTCAGCCGCGCAGGACGTGTCTTAACGGGCGTTGACAGAGTAGAGCGCGCTTACCTTGACGCGCTGATTGCTAGCAATGTCCCTGCTTTCGGGTTGATCAGCACACCACTCGGCTTTTTGCTGTTGGATGAAAGCGGGATGCAAAAACTCGCTGCCAAGATTGACGGTGATGTATCTTGGGGTCCTGCGAGCCGCTTGGCTAAAGTCTTTTCCAAATTACCACCAGAGCTTCAACGTGCTTTGACAGATGCCCGAAAACTCGCTGTTGCGCGGTGCACACGACGCGGCTTGGGACGGATGCTCAAGCGGCACTTGCCTGACAGAACGGCCTATTTCAATACAGGCCATAGCAACCTGACCGACTATGTCACGATGGGCGTAAAAGCGCTGCGCGGTGGCAAAATTATCGTCTTTGTGCATGACACAATTCCACTGGACCTCCCACATTTTCAGCGTGATGGATCAGTGGAACGCTTTAAGCTTTTCTTGGCGCGTGTTTCAGCAAAAGCGGACCTTGTGATCTATAATTCGCGCGCCACACAAACGGCGGCGGAGTCACAACTGGCCAAGATCGGGCGTGTGCCACAAGGCATGGTTGCGCATCTTGGGGTGGACATGGCGAAGCCAGACAAGACCGCGCTTCCAAAAGGACTACCCTTTGAGGAGCCCTATTTTCTTTGTGTTGGCACGATTGAGCCACGCAAAAACCATCTCTTGTTGATCGATGTCTGGGAACAGATGGAAAAACAGATTCCGCCCCAAGACATGCCACAACTTCTGATCTGTGGGCAAAGGGGCTGGAAGAACGACGAATGTTTCTTCCGCTTAGAGAATTCACGGCTAAAGGGACGATTTATCCATGAACTTTCTGGACTGAGTGACGGGGCAATTTCTGCCCTGCTGGATGAGGCTGCTGGAATTGTCTTCCCCAGCCTTGCGGAGGGCTACGGGCTTCCTGTTTTGGAAGCGGCGGCGCGGGGTGTTCCTGTAATTTGCACCGAGCTGCCTGTTTATAGGGAGCTTCTTGGGGATATTCCCGTTTACACAAGTGTGAATGACAGCTATTTTTGGGTCAGAAGAGTATTGTCGTTGGCTGAGAGCAGGCGGACAGAACAAAGGCCTAAAAAAGAAGCCTTCACTCCGCCGACATGGGATGCGCATTTCAACCTCGTCTTAAGTGAGACGTGAGAGAGTGACCCCAAGTTACGTTTTTAACCAGTGAGGTGAGGTAGCAGTTGGGCTTGGTCCAGACATATCGCTTAAGGTTGCAGCGCCGACGTTGGCGTATTCGCGCGTTTCGTAAACGCCGCGAGCTTAGAGCGATGTCAGACCGAAGCGCGCAAGTGAAGCAGGATGCTATTCTTTGTTTCACCACGATGCGCAACGAAAAGATCCGGCTGCCTTATTTTCTCAAATATTATCGTGACCAAGGTGTTGATCACTTCTTCATTGTCGATAATGACAGCGGCGATGGCTCGCTGGAATATTTGATGGAGCAGCCTGATGTTTCTGTCTGGCACACCGACAAAAGTTATAAACGTTCGCGCTTTGGCGTAGATTGGCTTAACTGGCTCCAAATGAAACATGCGCATGGGCATTGGGCGCTTGTTGTCGATCCAGATGAGTTTCTGGTCTATCCATTCTGTGACACACGGCCCATCAGAGCGCTGACCGATTGGCTTGATGCGAGCTCAATTAAGAGCTTTAGCGCCATGCTTCTGGATATGTATCCGAAGGGGCGCATCGATGCGCAGCCTTACCGAGAGGGGCAAAATCCACTTGAGATTACCAGCTGGTTTGACGCTGGGAACTACATGATCAACAAGAACAAGAAGTTCGGCAACCTATGGATACAAGGCGGCCCACGCGCGCGGACATTCTTTAAGGACAAGCCAGAGAAAGCCCCAGCGCTCAACAAAATCCCGCTGGTAAAGTGGGACCGAAAATATGCCTATGTCAGCTCGACCCATATGTTGCTGCCACGCGGCTTGAACCTTGTTTATGATGAGTGGGGCGGGGAGAAGGCCAGTGGCGTGCTGCTGCACACAAAATTCCTCGACACCTTCACTCAGAAGGCCGCCGAAGAGCTTGAACGGCGGCAGCATTACTCCGCAAGCGTAGAATACCGCGCCTATGCCGAAAGCCTGAAGGACAACCCAGACCTTTGGTGCAAGTGGAGCGAAAAGTACATCAACTGGCGGCAGCTTGAAATTCTTGGCCTTATGTCAAAAGGGAACTGGGCATGAGCGGCGTTGGCATCATCATGCTGGTGCACACGGCCTTTGAGCGGGCCGAACAGGTTGCACGGCATTGGAACGCCTCGGGCTGCCCTGTTGTCATTCAGGTAGATGAAGCCGTTTCCCGCAAGGCCTTCGCCACCTTTAAGACAAAACTGTCAGACCTGCAGGATATACGCTTTTCCAGCCGTCATCGCTGTGAGTGGGGCACTTGGGGTATTGTCGCGGCAACACAAGAAGCGAGCGAGCAGATGCTGGAGAGCTTTCCAGATGTGCGGCATGTCTATCTTGCTAGCGGCTCCTGTCTTCCTTTGCGCCCTGTGGAAGAGCTGATTGACTATCTGGCTGAGCGACCCAACACAGACTTCATCGAAAGTGCAACAACTGCCGATGTCCCCTGGACAGTCGGTGGGCTTGACGAAGAACGCTTTACCCTACGGTTTCCCTTCAGCTGGAAACGTCACCGCATTTTGTTTGATGGTTATGTCAAACTTCAGCGGCGGCTCAGGTTTAGCCGCAAGATGCCCAACGGGATCACGCCACATATGGGGAGCCAGTGGTGGTGTCTGACACGTCAGACACTTTCGAGCATTCTGGAAGACCCAGACCGCAAGCTATATGATCGCTATTTTAGGCGAGTCTGGATCCCTGACGAGAGCTATTTTCAGACATTGGCCCGTCAACGTAGCCAAAAGATCGAAAGCCGCTCTTTGACACTTTCGAAGTTTGATTTTCAGGGCAAGCCACATATTTTTTACGACGATCACTTGCAGCTTTTACGCCGCTCCGATTGCTTTGTTGCGCGCAAGATCTGGCCCCATGCGAACCGCTTGTACGAGGTGTTCCTGTCTGTAAAAGACAGCCCCGCAAACCGCACAGAGCCAAACCCTGGCAAAATTGACCGCATTTTTGCCAAAGCAGTCGACCGTCGGACACGCGGGCGGCCCGGACTTTATATGCACAGCCGCTTCCCCAACCATGGCTGGGAAAATGGAACGACCTCAGGGCAGTATTCTGTGCTTCAAGGCTTTTCAGATTTGTTTGAAGAATTTGAGCCCTGGTTTGGCAAGGCAACGGGTGCAAAAGTACACGGGCATCTTTTTGCACCGGACAAGGCGCATTATGCGGGTGAACAAAGCGTCATTAACGGTGCGTTGAGCGATAGCGCAGAGGTACGTGACTACAATCCGCGCGCTTTCCTAACCAGTCTGATATGGAACACGCGCGGAGAACGGCAGTGCTTCCAGTTTGGACCTGCAGATAACCAAGACCTAACATGGCTTATGGCGGCTGATCCAAACGCTCAGATATCTGTGATCAGTGGCGCTTGGGCTGTGCCCCTATTTCGCTCGAACAAAAATTTCAGCGAGCTGCGCACCGAAGCGGCCGAGCTGCAGAAAATCGAAAGTGAATTTTTGGATGTGTTGCGTTCGCCTCATTCCAAGGCGCGGATACGGATCTGGACCATGGCAGACTTCATCGAAAACCCGATGGAGCATTTGCAAACCGTAATCGACGAGATCGGCTTTAAATCACTTCGGCGTTTGGCAGAGGCACCGAAAATGAACGATCTGACGGGATTTGGACAATTTTTGCAGAATCTGAAGAACCAAGGGATGCACCCCTATCTGATGGGAGATTTCCCTGTTGTCGGGAATCCTGTCGGCGTGCAGCAGCCCACCCCGAAACCTTATTTGGTAAAAAAGTAGCGTTATGAGCAAACGGTTTGATTATTTTGTTGTCTTTGCAGAGATGCGAACGGGCTCGAACTTTTTAGAAGCCAATATTAACAGCTTCCCTGCCCTGAGCTGTTTGGGCGAAGCGTTCAATCCACATTTCATCGGCTATCCCAACCGCGAAGATTGCCTTGAGATCAGTGAAGAAGCACGTAACCGCGAGCCTCATGTTTTGATTGAGGCTGTCAAAAATGCGCAAGGCTTGGCTGGATTTCGCTTTTTCCACGACCACGATACACGGGTGTTGAACGACATCTTAAACGATCCGCGCTGCGCCAAGATCATTCTCACGCGCAACCCTGTCGAAAGCTATGTGAGCTGGAAAATCGCGCAGGAAACGGGGCAATGGAAGCTCACCAATGTTGCCAAGCGCAAAGATGCCACGGCCGTCTTTGATGCTAAGGAATTTGGCGCACATCTCGAAGCGCTGCAGGCGTTTCAACTCAGGCTGATGAAGGCGCTTCAGACTACGGGGCAGACGGCGTTTTATGTGGCTTATGAGGACTTGCAAGATGTCGATGTCATGAACGGGCTGGCCGCCTACCTTGAGCAGCCCGATAAACTTGAGCGACTTGACCGTAACCTCAAGCGACAAAACCCAGAGCCGCTGTCAAAGAAAGTCGCAAACTTCGAAGAGATGGAAGCTTGTCTCTCAAAAACAGACCACTTTGGACTGGGACGAACGCCGAATTTTGAGGCGCGGCGCGGTGCGGCTGTGCCAAGCTATGTGGCTTGCGCGAAGGCGCCGCTCTTGTTTTTGCCCGTACGCTCTGCTCCTGAAGACGAGGTATTGCCTTGGATGGCGGGGCTTGACGGAGTGAATGAGACCGAGCGTCAAAGCGGCTTTAGCCAAAAAACACTGCGCCAATGGATGCGGACCAATACAGGCCACCGAAGTTTCAGCGTGGTCCGCCACCCTGCCCCACGCGCGCACCGCGCATTTTGTGAACGGATATTGAACAAGGGCCCGAAGTGCTACTCTGAAATCAGGCGGACATTGCGACGTGTGCACAAACTGCCGATCCCGAAGGACGGCCCAGACGCGAGCTGGAGCCTCGAAGCCCATCGCACGGCCTTCGTTGCGTTTTTAGGGTTTGTCAAAGCCAACCTGTCAGACCAGACCGCTGTGCGCGCTGACGCGGCATGGGGCAGTCAGGCGGGGATATTACAGGGCATGGGTAACTTTGCGCTGCCTGACTTTGTGCTGCGCGAAGATGAACTCGAGGCGTATTTACCGGCGCTTGCTATGCAGGTGGGTGTGGCGCATGAAGCAAGCCTGCCTGCGCCTCAGGAAGACACGCCTTATACACTTGCTCAAATCTATGACGCCGAAATTGAATTGCTCGTCGCTGACGCTTATCAACGCGATTATTTGATTTTTGGCTTCGGAAGCTGGCGTTGATCTTTAAGCGACCAGCTTGCTCACATCTTCGGTAATAATTGTATAAAGTGTGCTGACGTTTTTATTGGAACGCAGCTTGCCACAGCGAGCTCCATCGCGCAGCGCACGAGAAACTTTGGCCAATGCCTTGAGGTGCTCGACACCTGCATCGCTCGGCGCGAAGAGAGCAAATGCCAAATCTACAGGGAGCTTATCGACAGCATCAAAATCAATCGGCTTTTCGAGTACGACAAACACGCCAACGACTTTTTCAAGACCGTCTACGTGGGCGTGGGGCAGCGCGACACCATTTCCAACACCAGTTGGTCCTAGGTTTTCACGCTCTTGAAGGGCCCGAACGGCGACGACAGGGTCTATACCATAGACAGCTCCAGCCGTTTCGCCCAGCTCTTGCAACAGGCGCTTTTTGCTCGAGGCAGAGGATAAAACCCTGACTGCCTCGGGCTTGAGTAAAGAGGACATTTGCATCGTTCGTCTACTGCTCCACAGACGCGATAGAATGCGCCTGTTATTTACCTGGGTCTATCCAACCGATATTGCCATCTTCGCGGCGATACACGACGTTTAGCCCGTCTTTACTCTCGTTACGAAAAATCAGAACAGGAGACCCTGCAAGTTCCATTTGCATAACAGCTTCACCAACGGAGAGCGATGGTATTTTTGTTTCCATCTCTGCGATGATCATAGGCTGAAGCGTTTCGGGCTCCGAATCCTGACTTTCGTGATCAGAGGCGAGGATATACGAGGACGCTCCGAAAAGTTCAACCGGTTCCACTCGATCTTTATGGTGGTCCTTCAGGCGACGCTTATAACGCCTCAGTTGCTTCTCCATTTTCTCACAGCAGCCGTCGAACGCGGCATAAATCTCACTGGCGCTCGCTTTGGCCGATGCCGTGAGACCTGTCGAAAGATGCACAGTGGATTCACAGTTAAACTCATGACCACTTTTGGAGAAAACAACGAGCGCTTCGGTGGGCCGTTCGGCATATTTTGCGACGGCGGCCCCAAGCTCTTCTTTCACATGGGTTTGTAGTGCGTCCCCGATGTCGATTTGCTTTCCGCTGATTTGGTAGCGCATCTTCTCTCCTTTACTTCGTTGAATTGCCCCGCTCCAAGGGCGCTAACGCGCCCAAGGGTGAGACAGTTATCATATTGAAATAGGGATTGTTTTTGGTTTGAACAGAGCCGCTGCAAAAAATGCAGGTCACGCTATTTTGTCCAGTGAGAAAACAAGATCCCATAGCCCATTTGAGGCCCTAGGACGGGGGCTTGTCAACTGAAAGAGCGAATTGTTGCCAAAATTCAGGAGATACGGAAGCTGTCGCCAAGATAGACCCGGCGGACATTCTCGTTTTCCACAACTTCGCTTGGTTTACCCGACATGAGCACGGTTCCATCATGCAAAATATAGGCACGATCCACGATTTCGAGTGTTTCTCGGACATTGTGATCTGTGATCAAGACACCGATTCCACGCGTTTTGAGATCGGCTACAAGGGAGCGGATGTCGTTCACTGAGATCGGATCAACGCCTGCAAAAGGCTCATCAAGTAAAAGATAGGCAGGATCAGCCGCAAGGCAGCGCGCTATTTCTACACGCCGCCGCTCACCGCCAGACAAGGCCATCGCAGGCGCACGACGCAGATGCTCGATAGAAAACTCAGAGAGCAGTTCTTCGAGTTTTTTCGCACGTTCTCGTCTGTCAGGCTCCACCACTTCAAGGACAGCTGCGATATTATCCTCAACGGAAAGCCCTCTAAATATCGACATTTCTTGAGGTAGATAGCCGATCCCAAGCCGCGCGCGGCGGTACATGGGAAGGTCTGTTACATCGATGCCATCGAGCATAACATGGCCGCCTTCGGCCTGCACAAGCCCAGCCACTGCGTAAAATGTCGTCGTTTTGCCTGATCCGTTGGGGCCAAGCAGCGCAACGACTTCGCCACGTTTGAGAGAAAGCGAAACATCACGGATCACTGGACGACGCTTGTAGCTTTTGCGCAGATTGCGCACTTCAAGGCCAGACGTGCCTTCGGCAACAAAAAGATTGGGAGCACTAGTTTTTGACATTGAGCACCGTCTTCACGCGGCCTTCCATCTTGGCTGTGCCTGCGGTTGTATCAACGTGCATTCTATCAGCTGTAATAGCGGTTTGGCCCTGAACAAGAAGAACATTGCCCGAAAGCACAATCATACCAGATGTCACATTATACTCGGCTTGTGCTGCTTCGGCGGCGTCCTCACCACTGACCAGCGTTACACCGCCCGATGCCTTCATCTGCGCGATCTGGGAACGGTCTGAGTTATAGACAATACTCACCGAAGCTGCAGAGAGGCGCATGGCCCCCTGCCCGATCAACACATTGCCCGAGAGCACGGCAGAGCCCGTGTTCTGGTTGATGTCCATGACGTTCGCCGAAACTTCAACTGGGGCGTTTGTGTCTTGCTTGATATTCCCAAAGGCAATGTTTGCGCCTTGGGAGACAGCAGGGCTGGCAAGTGCAGCGCAAAGAGCGCTGACAATGAGAAAACCAAAGCGCACAGATCTATTCCTTTTCTTTCACGGGTGTATACACCAGCTTCACGCCGTTTTTTAGCAAAATATGTGCATCGCTTTCCCCTTCGGGTATCTCAAGCGTCATTTGCCCTGCCGCAACAGTAAAGCCTGGGCCTTCGCCCGTCACAACTCCGATACTGTCAGCACGCAGGTCAAATAAGCTCATGGCGAGTTCATTTGCACGAAAAGTATAGCCTGTGCTTGTCTGAGCAAAAACACTGCCAGACAAAGTCACGATATTTTCCGCAGAGCTATGAAGCGCTTTAACAGCCGATATATCAACGGTTTGGCCAGAAGTGAGCTTAATTTTTGCCGAAACGTCACGCGCCTCCATAAGCGCACTGTCTTTCGCACTCTGACGCGCAAGAGCCGCTCGCAATGAGATCAGATCACCACGCGGCGTTACGCCGAAAACCTCAGGCTGCGATATCTGCTGGCTTTGCGTCCGATCTGCAAGATCGCTTTCTGAAAAAGGGATCGTCGCGATTGGATCAACGCTTTTCGAGAGCAAAAACAGCGTCGACAGCATCGCAAGGGCTAAGATGGGAAGTGTGATCTTTGCCCATGCAACCAGTCTTGTGTGCCTGTCGATCCGGCTTTGCATCTGATCTTCACCCTTTTACGCGTGGGCGAAGATATCTGTTTCTGGCCAACCTTCCAGATCAAGTAAAGCACGCGTGGGTAAGAAGCGGAAACACGCTTGTGCGAGCTCGTCACGGCCTTCGCGGGCTAGCATCACATCAAGCTTGTCCCGCAGCTTGTGCAGATGAAGAACATCGGAGGCCGCATAGTCGATCTGCGCCTTGGTGAGCGTGTCGGCGCCCCAGTCAGAGCTTTGTTGCTGCTTGGAAATATCTTCATTCAGCAGCTCTTGGAGCAGGTTTTTGAGACCATGTCGGTCTGTGTATGTGCGGACAAGGCGGCTTGCGATTTTGGTGCAATAGACCGGCGCTGTTAACGCGCCAAAGGTATTTTGCAGAGCGGCGATGTCAAAACGACCAAAATGGAAAAGCTTGAGAACGTTGGGATCAGTGAGCATAGCGCAAAGATTGGGCGCTTCTGTCTGTCCTTGAGCAACCTGAACAAGATGAGCATGCCCATCACCGGAAGACATCTGCACAACACAAAGCCTGTCACGATGCGGGTGCAAGCCCATAGTTTCACAATCAATCGCAACAATAGGGCCAAGATCAAGGCCATCGGGGAGATCGTTTTTATACAGATGATTTGTCATTTCATTCCTCTAAGTTGCGAAGGAATAGCACCCAGGAGAAAAACTCCACTTTCGCAGCTTCTCATATAATTCTAGGGGCTTACGGAGGGGTCTACAAGACGAAATGGTCACGAAAGCTGTCCTTGCAACCAGCTGAAACCGCTATGCTGAAAAAGCATATCACTTATTCTTGCTATCGGCCCAACAGCTTCGTTTCGATCGCATAAAGAAGGTTCAACCATAAGTTCGCCTTCACATCTTTGAAGACAAAAGGTCTCCGCAATCCCTGAAGTGTCGGGTTAAGCCAATCTTCTGCATACGGAAATACGCCTAAGGCTCGCCCCTTAAGCTTTGCAACTGCTTCATCTGTCATATCGTGGAAAACGGGATTTACTTTGCGGCGTTTTGCTATGATCCGTGCGGCCAGTGATTGCTTTCGATCTCGAAAAAATGGCACTTCAGGGCAGAAAAACATCATAGGGTTTCGCATGATTGGCATTTCACCAAATAGTTCGCGTGCCTTCTTCATGTTTGCAACTTCTGTGTTTTCAAACTTCCAGCCCGCAGCCCTTAAGCGTGGCACGTTGCATACAACCACATCGTAGTAACTTTGAACAACACCGTCTTCGAGTGACTTAGAGCGATACAATTGGTTTTCACCATCCGCGCACAATACTCTTTTGCAGCGTCGCTTTTTTTCGCCCTTCAAGAACATTACAGACAGGAACGCCGCTGTGGGGAGCACTTCAAAGGCTCGATTGATCGCCTCAAGGTCTTCTTGCTCCATTTTGCGTACAATCTGCGTATCGTCTTGCATCAACAGGAGATAGTCTTCCTGCGCTTCATCAAGCGCAGATTGCATGTTTGCATATAAACCTCCGTGCTTGCTATCCAGACCCTTCAAGCGAGCGCCAACCAGATCAGAGTTTTCAAACAGGAAGTTTTTCATTTCGGACTGATCACTGCCATCATCGTAAATACGCACGCGTGCATCTGAGACGTTTCGTTGAACAGAATGAAGCGCATTCTTCAAATAAAACAAACGGTTGTACGAAAAAATTGCTACTTGAATCATATGTTCAGGCTTTCTGAAAATACATGGTCAATAGCTTTGCCAATAGCAGATCCAGGTCACTTGGCATAGCTGGCCAAAAAGTCAGTAAAGCGATTATGGGCCGCGAATTCAGCACTAAAGTTTGCTAAGGTCTTAGCGAAATATTCAACGTTCGTCTGTGCGCCAAGGGCAATGTAATGCCGACCTTCTTCTAATTCGGGGCTTAATGTTTCTGATACAAGGGGCTTTCCGGCGAGATATGCCGACAATAGTCTGGGGTATTCCGTGTATACCCCTGCAGAAAAATGCACATTCAAAACGGCAGAGGCGTTCGCAATTTTCTCGTCCAAAGATGCGCCAAAGATGCCTTCGTTTAGGGTGACATAAGCTTCAGACGCCCCGATAAGCTTTTTCCGTCTGGCATTGACTGTACCGAAGAACACGGATGTTTCATTGCCTTCTACATGCTTGACTGGAGCTGACGGGAATATTTTGGGCCCAAAAACGATCTTGTTTTTCAGCGCTCCTGGCAGCCATCGATATGCTTTTTTGTTATAGATACTCAAATCAAGCATCAGATCACAAATCAGAAGATTAGTAAGCATCCTGAACCATCGTGGCTTTCTCCAGAGAGCTTGGCCTCTTGCATCCAGAAAATGCTCTGTCTGCACACAAATTTTGAAGCCTGCTTTCCTTCTCAAACCTTTGAACCTTTTGTGCGCGCCGATACACACAACAATATCTTTGTCAGGCAAAGCATCTACTGCAATTCCTTTTGCAATGTCTGCAGCAACTTGATCCAAGATTGGATGACAAGAAAGGATGGTCAGGCGATTGATGCTTATATTCATGAGATTCTATTCGTCTTCTTCAGAGAGCGGGTAAAATACAATCGCCTACAGCTTCATGATGGAGTTGCTCTAGCCGCGAATGGCAACCAAAACATCTTGCTCTCGAGCAACAATTTTTAGGCCTGCTGCAGAAATAAGAGCTTCTGCCTCTTCAATTGAAGACCCCAGTTCTGAAAATACCGAAGGATGAGTTTCTAATATAATGCATTTGCACTTTTTCAAAGCATCACCATCTCGTTGCAGCATCTCAAGCTCTGCTCCTTCAATGTCACACACAAGGCTAAAGCATGCCCCTTCCGTGTATTTATCAACAAGAGAAGACATCGTTATCACCGGGACCTCTCGAGCCTCCGAACTAAATTTGTTTGGAGAAACCAATCGTGAACTGTGGTGTCCTGAACCAAGGTCAAATTGCAAGAAGCCACTTTCACTATAACCTAAAGCAGCGCTTAGCAGATATGTGTTTTCTGTGACACCAGCTAGGCTAACGTTATGAGCACATATAGGTATAAGATCAGAGTTAGCCTCAACAATAATTTGCCTAACATCTATGTCAATATGTCTACGAATTATATTGCTAACTATGCCATAAGATCCTCCTAACTCTAAAACCGTAAGATCTTTAGGCAAAAATTTACTGACAAGTAATCTCTCTGGCCATTCATATAACCCTTTTTGTATTGCTCTTCTTGCTACAAGAGAAGCAGACTTGGGAACAAGAAAATTTTGCCCATCTAATACGTAATTATGGCCAAAGACCATGTCTCGCAAATCCTGCTGCCATTTGCGACGAATGTAGTCTAAAGTCTTTATCATGTTGATTTTTAATCCTAGGTCTAAATGTGGCTCAATTTATGCGCTAACCTTTAGCCAAAGTACAAACCCACAGATGTACTTACAAACTGTACACCCTCGAGGCACGAATGAACGCTAAAGATACTGACCAAAGTAATTCAGATAGACGTTACGCATCACCACAGAAAACATCAGCGCTCGCAATTGTATACCACTATTATGAAAAGGATCCCTGCTACAGAGATAACCTTATCTTTTTTTTAGCTACTGCAGTTGACGAAATTTCTGATTATTTCATAATAATATCAGGAGATTGCTCGTTAGATTTGCCAGAGCTAGCCAATGTAACTTACATTTGGACCAAAAATTGGAACAATGACTTTGGTGGATACTGTACGTTTGTAAATGAATATCTAATTCGGCCTTATCAAGCCTTTATATTTGTAAACTCATCTGTGAGAGGCCCCTTTTTGCCTGGCTACGAAAATAGAAGCTGGATAGAAATATTTTTGAAGCCGCTGACAGATAAAGTGCACTTGGTTGGCGCTTCAATCAATACACCAAAACACAGAAACCCTCAGAGCGATACTACTGTAGCGCGACAGAAACGCATGTCAGTTGCTAATCCTCATGTTCAAACAACAGCTTATGCCATGAGCGCTGAAGCAATGCGACACCTCAGAGAAATCGGCTTTTACTCGATAACAGCTAAACTATCCAAAGAAGAGGTCATAACAATCTACGAAATCGGCTTGTCTGACGCTATTTTTCAAAATGGATGGGAAATAGTTGACTTACTTTCAAGCAATGAAAAATTGGATATACTAAATCAGGAAAATGGGCATTCAAACTTTTCTTCCCGGAAGGGTGATCCTCTCTTTGCAAGTGCATACTATGGGCGAACACTGTCACCTACCGAAGCTTTGTTTGTCAAAGTGAACCGCAATATGATTAGCCAGTGCGATCTGGCGTCATATACTTTTTCCAGCTTACTTCGCTCGCAAGAAAAACTGAAAAAATTCCCTGAGGCTCAAAAGTTACTGACAAAAAGTTACGAGACGGCCAAGACCCTATCCCGGCCAAACGCAATTAAGTCTCTAGGATCGAAAATTAACCGCTGGATAAGGCGAAGGCCTTCTAATTAGGTTTGCAAAGATCACCAAATGCATTCAAAGAATGCATCATGCAATTGTTCAATGTGCGCAGAAAAGTGTCAACTAATCTACCCCAGCCCTGAGCAGCCCCACTTGAGTGGTCCAATTTGAAAGTTAGTGCATGATTGGCCTTTGGTCCATCGGGATGATGGCCTCTGGCGCGGGCGGGCGGTAGCCCAATGCACTGTGTGGTCGCTT